>NZ_CP149798.1:4735399-5040599 GCF_037940415.1 Streptomyces sp. f51
GGTGGCGGACTCGGCCGTCGACCGTCTCGGCATGCGCTTCGCGCCGACCGTCCTGCGTCTGATGGGCCCCCGGCGCGTGGACGCCAAACGCCGGCGCATCGACATGGCGGGCAACCCCGGCGGTCTGACCCTGAACCGTTACGCGGCCCGCCGCGCGGTGTACGGGGTCTTCGGCGTCGTCCTCGGCCTGGTGTTCCTCTCCAACGGCCAGCTCCTCTTCGCCGTCCTCACGTTCGCCTTCGGGCTGGTCGCGGCGGACGCCCTCATCTGGCAGGCCGTCCGGGAGCGCAAGGAGGTCATCGACCGCACCCTGCCCGACTTCCTCGACGTCCTCGCCGTCGTCGTCTCCGCGGGCCTCGGCTTCCGGCAGGCCCTGGACCGCGTGGCGGAGAAGTACGAGGGGCCCTGGGCGGACGAACTGCGCATCACCCTGCGCCAGATGGACATGGGCGTCAGCCGCCGCCAGGCCTTCGACGAACTGCGCAGACGCAACTCGTCCGAGCAGGTGGCCCAGTTCGTCTCGGCGCTCCAGCAGGGCGAGGAGCTCGGCTCACCCATCGCCGAGACCCTCATCCAGCTGGCCACCGACATGCGCCGTACGGACGCGCAGAACGCCCGCCGCCGCGCCGCCAAGACCATCCCCAAGGCCACGATGGTCACGCTGGTGTTCATGCTCCCGGCGACGATGATCCTCATCGCGACGGGCATGTTCCTGGGCTCGGGCACCAACTTCGGCTCGATCCTGGGGCGCTGATGAACGGGCTTCCCGGCGGCCGGGGTCACGCGGTCCGCGAGCTCCCGCGCCGGACCCTCCGGCTCGCCCGGAGCCGCGCGAACCGGCTCCTCCGGCTCGCGCGCGGCCGCGACCGGGGCACCGGCTACCTCGCGGACGACGAGCCCGCGCCCGGCGGCATCCGCCTCCAGCTCAACGCCCTCCAGGCCCTGTGCCGGCAGGCCTTCGCCGTCCGCCTGGCGGCCATCGTGGTCGGCGCCCCCTTCGCGATGACCAACGCCACCGGCGGCCTCCTGCGCTGGGCGGTCCTGGCCGCGGCCGTCCTCGGGGTCATGGGCTCGTACGCGATGCTCCGCGACTGGGACCGCTTCGGTCCCCGCCTCCTCGCCCACCCGACGCTGATGGGCCTGGACCTCTCCTTCGGCGCGGTCCTGCTCCTGACCGCCTCCCCGGCCTCCCCCCTCGCCTACGCCACGGTCTGCACCCCGCTCCTGTCCGGCCTGCTGTACGGCTGGCGCGGCGCCGGGGTCTTCACCGGGTTCCAGCTCGTCGTGCTGCTCACGGTGTTCAGGGCCTGGGAACACCGGCCGGGAGCGGGCTCCAGCACCCTGCTCATCGCCGGGTTCTGCGTCGGCGCCGGCATCATCGGAGTGACCCTGCGCAATCTGCTGTTCCGCTTCGGCACGGCGGGACAGGCGCTGGCCGAGGCGACCAGCAGGCTCGCCGTCGCGGAGGCCGTGGAGTCCGAACGGGCCCGCCTGGCACGCGAGATGCACGACTCGGTGGCCAAGACGCTGTACGGCCTGGCGCTGGCCGCGGAGGCCCTCGCCGCCTCCGCGGACGACGGGGACCCGCGGGCGCTCAAACGGCAGGCGGCCGTGGTCGCGGACGCCGCGCGCCTGGCCGCCGCCGAGTCCCGCACCCTCCTGTCGGACCTGCGGCGGCACACCGACCTCACCGACCCCGACATCGACCTCCGCCCCGAACTCGACGCCATGGCCGCCGACTTCGCGGCCCGTACCGGTGTGGCCACGGCGGTACGGCACCGGGGCGCGCACCCGGTCCTGCCCAGCACCGCCGCCCACCACGTCCTCGCGATCGTGGCCGAGGCCCTGGAGAACGCCCACCGTCACGCCGAGGCGCGCACGGTGACGATCGAACTCGACCTGGCGCAAAGCCGGTTCACGTTGCTCGTACGGGACGACGGCACGGGTCTGCCCGTGCCCACGACCCCCGCGACGCTCGCCGCCTGGACGAGATCCGGCCATTTCGGCCTGCTCGGCATGACGGAACGCGCCGCGTGCGCCGGTGGCCTCATCGCCCTGGACCGGTCGCCCGCAGGGGGGACCGAGGTCCGGCTGACCCTCCCGCTCACGACGGCCGCCCTGTCCGTTCCCCCCACTTCCCAAGAGGAGGCCGCACATGCCTGACCAGGCACTTTCCGGCCCGTCCCTGCGTGTTCTGGTGGCCGACGACAATCCGGTCGTACGGGCCGGGCTGACCGCGCTGCTGGACGCGCACCCCGACATCGCGGTCGTCGCGACCGCGAGCGACGGAGCGGAGGCGGTGGACCGAGCCGCCCTCCTCACCCCGGACGTCGTGCTCCTGGACGTGCGGATGCCCGGCACGGACGGCCTCACCGCACTGCCCCAACTGTGCGCGATCGCCCCCGTGATGATGCTGACGTACAGCAGCGAACCCGAGGTCGTGGCGGAGGCGCTGCGCAGGGGCGCGTCCGGCTATCTCGTCCATGGCGCGTTCACGGCGGCCGAACTCATCGCCGCCGTACGGGACGTACGCCACGGACGCCCGACTGTCCCGGATTCACTCGGAGTTTCGTACCAACCCCCCTCGTTCTCTTCGCATCTGCAACCGGCTGTGGCACAGTCTTCGGGGGCTCGGCCCTTACCGGCGGCGGGACTTCACCGCCATACCGTCCATCAGTCCGCGTTCGGCCTGAGCTCTAGGGAGGTGGAGGTGATGGACCTCATCGCGGCCGGCATGAACAACCGCCAGATCGCCGCCACCTGCTTCATCGCGGAGAAGACGGTCAAGAATCACATCAATCGCATCTTCGCGAAGCTGCACAGTTCCTCGCGCAGTGAAGCGATCGCCCACTGGCTGGGCACGACGCGCGAGGGGTGGAGCCGATGACTCCGCCCCGGGCTCATCACCAGCGAAGTTGGGCCCCTGGGCCCACTCGCGGTAGGCGACTTCTCACGTACGGTGCTCGGGTCGTTAGTGGCCTCGGCAGGGAGGGCAGTCCTGATGAACAGGTTCACCACATGGACCCGAACGGTGATCTCCCGCACGCGGGGCGCCCACCGGGACGCGGGGGCGGGGTTCGTGGAGTACGCGGGGTTGATGATCATCATCGCGGGGATCTTCACGTTGATCGACCAGATCGGCCTGGACGGAATGATCTCCGGCGCGATCAGGAACGCGGTCACCCAGGTCACCGGCGGCTGATCCGATCGGTCCGCGGCGACCGGGGGCAGACCCTCCCCATCTATATCTGGCTGACGGGGATTCTGCTCTTCGCCGCGTTCGCCTTCTTCGTCTTCGCCCAAGCAGCGTCCGCCCGCAATGGAGCTCAATCCGCGGCGGACGCTGCCGCGTTGGCGGCCGCGCAGGACTCCCGCGACGAGCTCATGAAGGGGCTGTCCGGAGCCGTCGGCACGGACGACCACTGGCTGGACTGGCTCGGCGGCGACAAGTTCCAGGGCGCGGGCGCGTCCGCCGCCGCCGACCGGCTGGCCGCGGAGAACGACTCGACGGTGCAGGGCGGGGCCCAGCCCACCGTCGTGAACGGCTTCCCCGGCTATCACGTGGCGATCCAGACCAGGTACACGGTCGGCGCCTCGATCATCCCGGGCACGGAGAGCCGCCATGCCACGGCCCAGGCGACCGCGGTTATCGAGCCGCGCTGCACGTTCGCCGCCGACGCGGACCCCAAGAAGCCCGTCCGGCTGGATTGCGCCGGGCACAGTGTGGACATCGATCCCGAACATTTCCATTCGGACGACCTTCCCGACGCGTCCGTGCTGTTCTCAGTGCATCTGGCCGAGTGAGAGGAAGCCGTACCGATGGATCTCCGGCACACCATGAAGGGCCGCAGGGTCATGGCCACGGTGGCGATCAGCATGGGCTTGCTCCTCACGGTGTCCGGGTGCGGCGGGGGAGCCGGAGGCGACAAGCCGAAGGCGGTCCCGTCATCCCCTCAGGCGACCAAGGGGGGTGGCGACGACGGGAAGCAGGCGTCGCCGACGGCGAGTCAGGACCAGGTACTGGCCGAGGTCAAGGGTGACGACGTGACCCTCACGATCACCTCGGCGGTGCGGGACCAAGGCGGATTCGTGACCGTCAGCGGGACGGTGACCAACGGCGGCGGCCAGTTCTGGGTCGCCGCGAACTGGCGTGGCGACGAGCGTGAGTTGAGCAGGAACGGCGCCTCCATGGCCGGAGCCTCGCTGACCGACAGCAAGGGCAAGAAGAAGTACCTGGTCCTGCGGGACACCCAGGGGCGCTGCCTGTGCACCAAGTTCGACGGAGGCGGTGTGGACGCCGGCAAGTCGGCCGACTGGTTCGCCCAGTTCCCCGCACCCCCCGCCGGAACGAATGCCGTCGACTTCCAGGTCGGCTCCATGCCACCCGCCTCCATCGAGATCTCCGAGGGCTGAGCCATGGCCCTCCCGCCCCGCGCTGCCGCGACCACGTTCACGGCCCTCGCCGTGCTGATCACCCTCGGCCTCCCGGGCCCCGCGCACGCGGACGGCGGGGACCCCAGTGCCCCGCCCGGCAGCGTCACCACCTCCCCGCCCCCCGAGGTCGACGCCAACAGCCCCGGGCTCAAGCTCGCCGACGGAGCGACCCTCGCGCCCGCCAAGGTGCTGGACATCAAGTCGGTCGTGGAGGACCTGGGCGGCGAGGAACGCCGTGAGGACACCAACGCGGACGTCACCTTCGCGCTCCAGGCGGAAGTCCTCTTCCCCAAGGACAGCTCGACGCTCAACCCGGACTCCCAGTCCCGTATCCAGGCGATCGCGGACGAGATCAAGGCCCAGCACGCCACCACCGTCCGCGTCTTCGGGTTCACCGACAACCTCGGCTCGTACGCGCACGGCCTGACCCTCTCCAAGAAGCGCGCGGAGCAGGTGCACGACCTGCTGGCCGCCGCGCTCGGCTCCGCGGAGGCGGACATCACCTTCGAGGTGCGGGGCTACAGCGAGGACTACCCGATCGCCGACAACACCTCGGAACAGGGCCGCCGCAAGAACCGCCGGGTGGAGGTGACCTTTCCCAGGGGCGCCGCCGGCGGGAACAGCGCCTGACGCGCGCGTCATCTTCTCCAGGGCCCTGCCTCCTGGCAGCATGCCCCCGACGAACGGGTCGCGCACGAGGTCGATGGAGTCAGCCATGAGGAAGATCGTGTTGATGTCGTCGGTGTCCCTCGACGGATTCATCGAGGGCCCGAACCGCGAGATCGACTGGCACCGGGTCGACGCCGAACTGCACCAGCACTTCAACGACCTGGTCAGAGGCTTCGGCGCCCTGATGTCCGGACGGGTGACCTACGAGCTGATGGCCGCCTACTGGCCCACGGCCGACAAGGACCCGGACATCAGCCCGGAGATGGCCGAGTTCGCCGGGATCTGGCGCAACATCCCCAAGGTGGTGTTCTCCCGGACGCTGGAGCGCGGCACCGGGCACACCACGGTCGTACGGGAGGTCGTGCCCGAGGAGATCCGGGCGCTCAAGGACCAGGAGGGCGGGGACCTCGCGCTCAGCGGCGCCGATCTCGCCGCGGAGTTCCTGCGGCTGGGCCTCGTCGACGAGATCAGGCTGTACGTGCACCCCGTCCTCATCGGGGCCGGCAAGCCGCTGTTCCCCGAGGCCCAGGCGCCCACCGACCTCCGCCTCGTCGAGTCGCGGACCTTCGGCAACGGCGTGGCCCTCCTGCGCTACGAGCGCGACACCACGGCGCCCTAGGACCCGGACCCTCGCGACCCACGGCGCCCGGTACCCGGCCCGCCGGCTCACGGGCCGTCGGCTCGTCCGTCCCTCGATTCCCCGGGCCCCCGGACCTCCCGGGAGGTGGCGATCGGAGCTCCAGTCCCTGGGCCCCCGAGCCGCAAGCCCTCCGGCCGTAGTCCGGGCCGGCCGGAGCAGATTGACCGAAAACCTCCCAATGGCGGGCGCTCGGCGCGAGGTGTCCGTCCGGATCACCGGCCGAGGAGCGCCCCTTGGGGCACGTCGCGTGCGGAAGATCCGCACGGGGTTTCCACATCGTTATCCGGCGGCTGTCGCCAGCGATGTCAGGCTCACGTAAGTTCAGGCCAAGGTAATTCGCGTCAGCAAAGCTGCGCGTGTGGCACCGCGCAGAGGAGGGGGCTGCGCGGTGCTGCCCTGCCCGGTGACATGGCGTCAGGCGTGCCGGACGGTGATCCGCGTGCCGCGCCGCACGCCCCACCGCTCCATCGACCCGGCCTCGGCCTCCAGGACCTGCCGGGCCCGGGGTCGTGGCAGCCCCAGCCGGCCCGGGCGCATCGTGCGTACCGCCAGGACCCGCGACGACCTGTCCAGATAGGCGACGTCGATCGCGAACCGCATCCCCAGCGTGTGCACCGAGTTCGCCGGTGCCAGCAGCAGCGCGCCCTGGATCCCCCGGCGCCCGAGCAGCCCCCGCCGCCGGGCCCGCGCCGTGGTGGCGAGCTCCAGGGGCACCGGCTCGGACGCCCCCTCCGTCGTGTCCGTCGTGAAGGTGGCCATGCGTGCGAAGTTAGCGGAGCGGTCAAGCGCGGGGACGCCACGCCGGTCACCCGCCCGGAGTATGTGTGGACAAGCAGGTCCCACGTCCCCAGAACGCACACAGACCCATTGGATCTCTGCCGATCCTCCGCGAATCCCTTTGAATCAGCCGTGATTCGGCCATGATCACACCCGGAATCGATGGTTCCATGCTCGTCATGGCGTTGCCGGGCGACTCCGGAGAGTAGTTGTGGCACGCGGATGCACGCAGCATCACTTACGAAGGGTTATGGTGGAAACCCCCCCTCGGGCCGGTCCGTCTCCCCCCCACGGACCGGCCCGTTTTTTGTGCCCGCGACGGCCCGTCCGGCAGGCGCCCCCGTGCGCCCCCCCGGACGGACCGTCCCGCGCGGCCCGGGGTTCCGGTGACTCAGTGCCGCTGGGCCCAGATGTTCGTGCCCTCGGTCGACACCGCGAACGTGTCGATCTCCTTCAGCTCCTCGTCCGTGAGTCCGGGGGCCGCCAGCACCTCCAGGTTCTCCTCCAGCTGACGCACGCTGGACGCGCCGATGAGGGCGGAGGTCATCCGCTGGTCGCGCAGCACCCAGGTGAGCGCGAGCTGGGCGAGCGACTGGCCGCGCCGGGCCGCGATGGAGTTCAGCCCGTTCAGCCGGCGTACGACGTCATCGCTCAGCAGGCCCGGGTCCAGCGACTTGCCCTGGGTGGCGCGCGAGCCCTCCGGGACGCCCTGGAGGTACTTGCCGGTCAGCAGGCCCTGCGCGAGCGGAGCGAAGGAGATGCAGCCCATCCCGGCCGCCTCCAGCGTGTCGAGCAGGCCGTCGTCCTCGGTCCAGCGGTTGAGCATCGAGTACGAGGGCTGGTGGATGAGCGGACGGACGCCCATGCCGGTCAGGATCCGGGCCGCCTCCGCCGTCTGCTCGCTGCTGTACGAGGAGACGCCGACGTACAGTGCCTTGCCCTGCTGGACGGCGGACGCGAGCGCGCCCATCGTCTCCTCCAACGGGGTGTCCGGGTCGAAGCGGTGAGAATAGAAGATGTCGACGTAATCCGTGCCCATCCGCCGCAGCGAGGCGTCCAGCGAGGACAGCAGATACTTGCGGGAGCCCCACTCGCCGTAGGGGCCGGGGTGCATGAGGTAGCCGGCCTTGGTCGAGATGACCAGTTCGTCCCGGTAGGGGGCGAAGTCCTCCCTCAGTAGCCTGCCGAAGTTGAGCTCCGCCGAGCCGGGCGGCGGTCCGTAGTTGTTGGCGAGGTCGAAGTGGGTGACACCGAGATCGAAGGCGCGGCGCAGGATCGCGCGCTGGGACTCCAGCGAGCGGTCGTCGCCGAAGTTGTGCCACAGGCCGAGCGAGACCGCGGGCAGTTTGAGGCCGCTGCGGCCCGTACGCCGGTATTCCATCGAGTCGTACCGCTCCGTTGCGGCCCGGTACAGAGTGGGGTCGTTCATGGGGACGAACCTATGCCAGGGTGCACAGGGCCCTCGGCAGCCCCCGCGTTTCGCAGGGGTAGGCTTCGCCCCGGGGGACCGCCATATGGACAGGGACTGTGCTCGGGCGCGGCTGTCCGATCCGCACGGAGGGGCTGACAACACGTGACCTTGCGCGACAACCTGCGCCGTCTGCTGGTCAGGTTCTATGCACGCAGGGTGGAAGGCCACCTCGACCACGACCAGGTGCCCAAGCACATCGGGGTCATCATGGACGGCAACCGCCGCTGGGCGAAGGCCGCCGGCTCCACCACCGCCCAGGGACACCGGGCCGGAGCGGACAAGATCGGGGAATTCCTCGGCTGGTGCTCCGAGACCGATGTCGAGGTCGTCACCCTGTGGCTGCTGTCCACCGACAACTTCGACCGCCCGCAGGAGGAGCTCGGTCCGCTCCTCGGCATCATCGAGGGCGTCGTGCGCACCCTGGCGGCCGACGGCCGCTGGCGGGTGCACCACGTCGGGACGCGGGACATCCTGCCCTCCCCGATGCAGTCGGCCCTCAAGGAGGCCGAGGAGGCCACCGCCCATGTCGAGGGGATAGTCGTCAACGTCGCCATCGGCTACGGCGGCCGCCAGGAGATCGCCGACGCCGTGCGCGCGATGATCCTCGACGCCGCGGACAAGGGGACCTCGATGGAGGACCTCGCGGACCGCGTCGACGTCGACCTCATCGGCAAGCACCTCTACACCGGGGCCCAGCCCGATCCCGACCTCGTGATCCGCACCAGCGGCGAGCAGCGGCTGTCCGGATTCATGCTCTGGCAGACCGCCCACTCCGAGTACTACTTCTGCGAAGTCTTCTGGCCCGCCTTCCGCAAGGTCGACTTCCTGCGCGCCCTGCGCGACTACGCGGCGCGACACCGCCGTTACGGAGGCTGAATACCGGGGTGCCCCTCGTCACCGGGGGCGCCCTGGAGGGACGTACGTCATCGGGAGTTAACGAACGCGCCGTCATATGCCCTGGCATGGCTTGGCTCGTTCGAGGGCATAAGCCTTGCAGGTCGATGCCCGAACCACGGGTGTCGTATCTCAGCGGACGGCACGGGGCCGTCCGCCCGGGAGGCCCTTTGCACCAGCCCGATCGTGCGGTCAGCACGGACGAAGCGGAGGGCCGGTTTTCGGCCCGTGCATCGGTGCCGCGAACCGGTCCAGATCTCCTTCGTCGCTCCCCGACCTCATCCGAGGGGGTACGTCCTTCCGTGGTGACCAGCACAAAGCGCCGCACGCCAGACCGGCGCACCTATGTTCTCGACACCAGCGTCCTGCTGGCCGACCCGAATGCCCTGAGCCGCTTCGACGAGCACGAAGTCGTGCTTCCGATCGTCGTGGTCACGGAGCTCGAGGCCAAGCGGCACCATCCCGAACTCGGTTACTTCGCCCGGCAGGCGCTGCGCCTGCTCGACGAGTTCCGGGTCCGGCACGGCCGCCTCGACTCCCCGATCCCGGTCGGGGACCTCGGCGGGACGGTACGCGTCGAGCTCAATCACTCGGACCCCAGCGTCCTGCCCAGCGGGTACCGCCTGGGGGACAACGACTCCCGCATCCTCGCGGTCGCCCGCAACCTCCAGGCCGAGGGGTACGACGTCACCGTCGTCTCGAAGGACCTGCCGCTCAGGATCAAGGCGTCCTCCGTGGGTCTCCTCGCCGAGGAGTACCGCGCGGAGCTCGCCATCACGGGCTCCTCCGGCTGGACCGGGATGTCCGAACTGAACCTGGCCGGTGAACAGGTGGACGTCCTCTTCGAGGAGGGGCGTGTCCATGTCCCCGAAGCGGCCGACCTGCCCGTGCACACGGGGCTGACGATCCAGTCGGAGCGCGGCAAGGCCCTCGGCCGTGTCACCGCCGACGGCGACGTCCGGCTCGTGCGCGGCGACCGTGAGGCGTTCGGGCTCAAGGGCCGCAGCGCGGAGCAGCGCATCGCGCTGGATCTGCTGCTCGACCCGGACATCGGGATCGTGTCGATGGGCGGCCGGGCCGGCACCGGCAAGTCCGCGCTCGCGCTGTGCGCGGGCCTGGAAGCCGTCCTGGAACGCCGTCAGCACCAGAAGGTGATGGTCTTCCGGCCGCTGTACGCGGTGGGCGGGCAGGAGCTCGGCTATCTGCCCGGCTCCGAGTCCGAGAAGATGAGCCCCTGGGCCCAGGCGGTCTTCGACACGCTCTCGGCGGTCACCAGCCGCGATGTCATCGAGGAGGTCACCGCGCGCGGCATGCTGGAGGTCCTGCCGCTCACGCACATCCGCGGCCGCTCCCTCCACGACGCGTTCGTGATCGTGGACGAGGCCCAGTCCCTGGAACGGAACGTCCTGTTGACCGTTCTGTCCCGTATCGGGGCCAATTCACGGGTCGTTCTGACCCATGACGTGGCACAAAGGGACAATCTGCGCGTCGGGCGATACGACGGAGTGGTCGCCGTCGTAGAGAAGTTGAAGGGCCATCCGCTCTTCGCGCACGTCACGCTGAATCGTTCCGAGAGGTCCCAGATCGCGGCACTCGTGACCGAAATGCTGGAGGACGGGCAGATCTGACCCCGGCTGTACCACCTGGTCAAAGGGTGGTGCATACACGCTGGTTGGCGCCGTCCGGCAAAGGCGAAGAGCCTAGCCGGGCGGCGTCTTGCTGCGCCGGTGTTTCCAGGAAACAGCTGAGGCAAACGGGGTGTGAGCTTTCACACGCGACACGGAATTGCGATGCGGAGCCGGGTTACGGCTAGAGTCTCACTCCTGTCAGGCCCCGCATACGACACAGCTGTATCCCCAGCGGTACGGCAACACCGGAACCTCAGAACTCCATAGAGCCGTCGTATGCCGCCCGCGCACCACGCGGCGCTCCCTCAGCGGGAGTTGCCCACCGGGCCCGTGTCTCCCCGTGACCCCGCAGTTGGGAGGCCAGCGCCGAGGGGCACGATTGCGTCCGCGAGGGTCACCTAAACGGGCGATGCTGGAAGGAAACCGTGTGAGCCGGATTTCGGTCCGGGGATTCGCAGTGGCTTCGGCCACCGCGGTCACCGCTGTCGGAAGCGTGGTCGGAGTTGCCTCGGGCAGCGTCGCCCAGCCCTCGAACGATGCCGAGGCGACGGCGAGCGACTCGACTCTCCTCGCTGACATACCTGCGGGCCAGCAGGCCCAGGTGCAGACCGCGTCCCTGACGCAGCAGGCCGACGCCCAGGCCATCGCCGCCGACGCGAGCGCCAAGAAGGACGCGGAGGCAGCCGCACGCAAGCAGGCCGCCGACGACGCCGTCGCCAAGCAGAAGGCTGCTGAGGCGAAGGCGGAGAAGGAGGCCAAGGCGCGCAAGGCGGCCTCGGAAGCGGCGAGCCGCTCCGCGACGCGTGACGCCTCCAGCTTCTCCGTCCAGGCCTCGTACACCGTCGCCCAGATCCAGGCGATGGCGGCCCAGATGGTGCCGAGCGGTCAGTTCCAGTGCTTCAGCAACATCGTGAACCACGAGTCGAGCTGGAACTACCGGGCTGTCAACGCATCCTCGGGTGCCTACGGTCTCTTCCAGGCTCTGCCCGGTTCCAAGATGTCGTCCGTCGGCTCCGACTGGCAGACGAACCCGGCCACGCAGATCAAGTGGGGCCTCAACTACATGAACAGCCGCTACGGCAGTCCCTGTGACGCCTGGTCGTTCTGGCAGGCCAACAGCTGGTACTAGGCACCACGCCTTTCACCGGCCGCTCAACCTTGCGAAGCCCCTCCCCGTCCTAGGGGGAGGGGCTTCGGCCATGTACGGTCGGACCCGACGACTCCAGGGGGGGAGTGGTGGGGAGCAGCGGGGGAAAAGGACGCATCATGTCGCGTGTACCAGGATGGCTCGGCCGGCTCGGCGCCGGACTCACCGAACTCGGTGAACGGCTGGACGAACGCCGGGCCGAGGTCGAGATGGAGTCGCGGGGCCCCCTCGGCATCGAGGACGGCCTCGGCGGACGTGTCCTCGACGCTCCCGCCGCCGTCCCGGAGGATTCCGGTCCGTCCGGGTCCCCCGAGGTTCCGGCGGTGGACGGCGACGCCTCCGCGCTCCCGGTCCAGCGTCCCGCCGAGGAGAAGGCCACGGCGTACGCGTACACACCGGCGCCCCACCGTCCCGACCCCGCCCTCGCCGTGCCCTGGGGGGTGCGTGTCGCCGCCGAGGCCGGCTGGCGGCTGCTGATCCTGGCGGGCACCGTCTGGGTCCTGATGCGGGTCATCAGCGCCGTACAACTGGTGGTGCTGGCCTTCGTGGCCGCGCTGCTGATCACCGCGCTGCTCCAGCCGACGGTGGCCCGGCTGACGCGTCACCGGGTGCCGCGCGGGCTCGCGACCGCGCTCACCGCGATCCTCGGCTTCGTCATCATGGGGCTGATCGGCTGGTTCGTGGTCTGGCAGGTCCAGGAGAACATCGACAACCTCTCCAACCAGATCCAGGACGGCATCGACGAGCTGCGCAAGTGGCTCCTCAGAGGCCCGTTCCACGTGACCGACAAGCAGATCAACAAGATCGCGAAGAACCTCCGCGAGGCGATCGGCGCGAACACGGACCAGATCACCTCGGCGGGCCTCCAGGGCGTGACCGTGGTGGTCGAGGCGCTGACGGGCATCCTCCTCACGATGTTCTCGACGCTGTTCCTGCTCTACGACGGCAAGCGGATCTGGGAGTGGTCGCTCAAGCTCGTCCCGGCCGCCGCCCGTCCCGGGGTCGCGGGCGCGGGCCCGCGCGCGTGGCGCACGCTCACGGCGTACGTCCGCGGCACGGTGATCGTCGCGATGATCGACGCGATCTGCATCGGCATCATCATCTACTTCCTCAAGGTCCCCATGGCCGTGCCGCTGGCCGTCTTCATCTTCCTCGGCGCGTTCATCCCGCTGGTGGGCGCGGTGATCTCCGGGGCGCTCGCGGTGGTGGTCGCGCTGGTGACCCAGGGGGTCTTCATCGCCCTCATGACCCTCGTGGGCGTCCTCGCCGTCCAGCAGATCGAGGGCCACATCCTCCAGCCCTTCATCCTGGGCCGCGCGGTCCGCGTCCATCCCCTCGCGGTGGTCCTCTCGGTCGCCGCGGGCGGCATGATCGCCGGCATCGGCGGTGCGGTCGTCGCGGTGCCGCTGGTCGCGGTGACCAACACGGTGGTCGCGTACCTGCGTTCGTACGCGAACGAGGCGGATCTGCGCCACGCGCCCGAGCCCCGCGGCGCCACCGCGGTGGACGCGTCCCCGGCCCACAGAACCTGACCCGACGGCAGCCCCCGGCACCGCCCGACGCCGATCCCGCCACCGGGCGCCACCGGGCTTCCGGGCAACCGCCCGACGCCGGTCCGGCCACCGGGCCACCGGGCTTCCGGACAACCGCCCGATCCCGCCTCCGGGCACCCCTCCGGGCCACCGGGCTAGCGGACAACCGTCCGACGCCGATCCCGCCTCCGGGCGCCACCAGGCTTCCGGGCAACCGCCCGACGCCGATCCCGCCTCCGGGCCACCGGGCTTCCGGGCCACCGGACAACCCTCCGACGCCGGTCCGGCCTCCGGGATGCCGGCCCGACATCGATCCTGCCCCCGGGGCCACAGGACACCCGGCCGCCGCCGGTCCCGCCGTCGGGCAACCGGCCGGTGCCGTGGTGGCCCTCGCGCGACGCACAGGGCCCCGCCCACCATGACGGTGGGCGGGGCCCTGTGAAGTGCGAGCGGGCCGAAGGCCGCCCGGTGTGCGCGGGGACTACTCGGCGAGGACCGCCTCGGAGTCCAGCGTGACGCCGACGGCCTGGAGCACGGAGGCGATCTTGAACGCCTCCTGGATCGTCTCCCGGTCGACGCCGGCCTTGCGGAGCACCTGCTCGTGCGAGTCGAGGCACTGGCCGCAGCCGTTGATCGCGGAGACGGCGAGCGACCACAGCTCGAAGTCGACCTTCTCCACACCCGGGTTGCCGATGACGTTCATCCGCAGACCGGCCCGCATCGTCCCGTACTCCGGGTCGGAGAGCAGGTGGCGGGTGCGGTAGAAGACGTTGTTCATCGCCATGATCGCGGCGGCCGACTTCGCGGCGGTGTACGCCTCGGGCGACAGCTTGGCCTTCGCCTCGGGCTCCAGCTCGCGCAGCACGCGCGGGGAGCGCGTGGCGATCGCGCAGGCCAGCACCGTGCCCCACAGCTGCTGCTGCGGCAGGTCACTGTTGCCGATCACCGAACCGAGGTTCAGGCGCAGGTCCTTGGCGTAGTCCGGTATCGCGGACTTCAGTTCGTCGAGGGCCATGGAAGGTCACTCACCGGCCAGCAGGGCGACCGGGTCAAGGGTGTTCTCGCCCTTGGTCCAGTTGCACGGGCAGAGCTCGTCCGTCTGGAGGGCGTCCAGGACCCGCAGGACCTCCTTGGGGTTACGGCCGACGGAGCCGGCGGTCACCATGGAGAACTGGATCTCGTTGTTCTGGTCGACGATGAAGACGGCGCGCTTGGCGAAGCCGTCCTCGCCCTCGATGCCGAGGTCGCGCATGAGCTCGTGCTTCGAGTCGGCCATCATCGGGAAGGGCAGGTCACGCAGGTCGTCGTGGTCCTTGCGCCAGGCGTGGTGCACGAACTCGGAGTCGCCGGAGAAGCCGAGGACCTGGGCGTCACGGTCGGCGAACTCGTCGTTCAGCTTGCCGAAGGCCGCGATCTCGGTCGGGCACACGAAGGTGAAGTCCTTGGGCCACGCGAAGACGATCTTCCACTTGCCCTCGTAGGTCTTGTGGTCGATCTGCTCGAACTCCTGGCCCTTCTCCAGCGAGACGCAGGCGGTCAGGTCGAACGTGGGGAACTTGTCACCGACAGTGAGCACAAACTCTCCTAGCAGCTAGGGATAGCCCTTTTTGGGGGAATTTCCCTGGGGGATGGACGACGTCGATGGTGGCACAGGCAGCATTGATTCGGGAAATAGCTACACTCGGTCGCGTTGATCGAGTGCGGCTATCAGTGACGGCCGGTGAAGCGGCCCGGAGCGAGAGGTACGGCCATGGCGAGCCCCACCGGCAGGGCGTCGGGCGGCAAGGGCGGCGGACGGCGCGGCCCCAGCCTCGCGCAGCTGCGCGCCTTCACCGCCGTGGCCGAGCATCTGCACTTCCGTGACGCCGCCGCCGCGATCGGCATGAGCCAGCCCGCGCTGTCCGGAGCCGTCTCCGCCCTGGAGGAGATCCTCGGGGTGACCCTGCTGGAGCGTACGACCCGCAAGGTGCTCCTGTCGCCCGCCGGTGAGCGCCTGGCCGTACGCGCCCGGGCGGTGCTGGACGAGGTCGGCGCGCTGATGGAGGAGGCGGAGGCGGTCCGCGCTCCGTTCACCGGGGCGCTGCGCCTCGGCGTCATCCCCACCGTCGCCCCCTACCTCCTGCCCACCGTCCTGCGCCTCGTCCACGAGCGCTACCCCGACCTCGACCTCCAGGTGTACGAGGAGCAGACGGCCGCGCTGCTGGAGGGGCTCACGGCCGGCCGGCTCGACCTGCTGCTGCTCGCGGTCCCCCTCGGTGTGCCCGGGGTCGTCGAACTCCCGCTGTTCGACGAGGACTTCGTGCTCGTGACCCCGCTCGACCACTGGCTCGGCGGCCGGGAGGGCATCCCGCGCGAGGCGTTGCGGGAACTGCGCCTGCTGCTGCTCGACGAGGGCCACTGCCTGCGCGACCAGGCCCTGGACATCTGCCGCGAGGCCGGGCGCGCGGACGCTCCCGTGACCACCACCGCCGCGGGTCTGTCCACCCTCGTCCAACTCGTCGCCGGCGGCCTCGGGGTGACCCTGCTGCCGAGCACCGCCGTCAGGGTGGAGACGACCCGCAGCGACCAGCTCCTGACCGGGTACTTCGCCGATCCGGCGCCCACCCGCAGGATCGCGCTCGCGATGCGCTCGGGCGCCGCGCGGAGCACGGAGTACGGGGAACTCGCGGAGGCCCTGCGCGAGGCCCTGCGGCCGCTTCCCGTAAGGGTGTTGGGCGCGGAAGCCTGAACTGCCGCGCACAGTCGGTCATTCGGGCGACCGATGAAGTCCCTCGGCGACCGGGATATTTCAACTTCCATCAGGTAGGGCGACTCCCGCTGGGATTTCCGCCCCCGCTGATACACATACCTCCTCAGGGTGACGTGTCAGGCGTCTGTGCGAAGTGCCGGTGATTCCAAGGGGAGTGATGTCGGGCGTTCGGGATTCCCTTGGCAGGGTCGGATACGACCTGCTGTCGCGTGCGCTGAGCGAATGCCACGGCGCGCGGGCGACGGGAAAACTGCGCGCGTCCGGAAAGCCCGGGGGAGTCTTCCATCTCCGTGACGGCTGCGTCGTCGCCGTCGAGAGTCCGGGCGCCCCTGGCGCGGAGGCGCGGCTGCTGCGCTCGGGCCGCGTCAGCGGTGAGCAGTGGGCCGAGCTGCTCCGCGAGGCCGACGGCACCCGGTGGCCGGGAGCCGGGCTGATCGCGCACGGTTACGCGGGCGCCGCACAGCTCCGCGTCGTCTGCATGATGGCGATGCAGGACGCGGCCTTCGCCGTCGTGGCCGGAGACGTGGAGGCGTGCGGCCCGCTCGACGACATCTACGAGCCGTACGCGCCGGTCGACCTCGGCGAGGTGCCCGGGCGGCTGCTCCAGGACGCGGCGAGGAAGCTCGCGGCCGTCGCCGCCCTGCCGCGGCCCGTACGGCCCGACCGGGAACGCCCGGTGCGGGGAGCGGTTCCGGACGACATGTGCGAGCAACTGCCGCCGCCGCAGAAGGAGTTGCTGACCCACGCCGACGGCCGCAGGACCGCGCGTGACATCGCCTTCGCGACAGGACTCGGTGTCTACACCGTCACGGTGGGGATCGCCCGCATGCTCGGCGAGGGGCTGCTGGAACTGCCGGCGGAATCCGGTTCCGCCCCCCGGGTCACCGTGCGGGACCTGCCGACCGGAGCGCTCCGGCAGCGGCCGTCCGGTGCCCCGCCCGCCCTCGACCCCGAAGTCTTCTCCGCCCTGGCGGTCGCGGTGGCCGCCCAGGAGCCGGAGACGCCCGGACCCGGGCCGGAGCCCGTCCCGCGGACCGAGGGGGCCGTCCCCGCGCTGCCCCGCAGGGAGCCCGGGGTGAACGCCCCCTCGCTGCCCCGCCGTGAACCCGGCGCGAGCGGAATCACCGAAACCCTCGCCACGGAAAGGACCGGGGCGGGATGGAAAGGATTCTTCCGGCTGCGGCAGCGGATCTGGACCCCGGACTCCGGCACCTGAGAACGCATGCCCGTCATCGATCAAATGCGCACAATGACCAGGGAGTTCAATACATGAATCATGAGGCACTGGCCAGGGAAATGAGGGAACTCCGGGAACAGGTGCCCGGAATCACCGATACGGCTCTGGCGGCCGCCGACGGAATGCTCATCGCGGCCGACACGGCCGACACCATCGACCCGGAGAGCCTCGCCGCGATCGCCGCCGCGGGCCTCGGCATCGCGCGCCGCGCGACCGCGGTGACCGCCAGGGGCGCGTTCCGCCAGACCGTGACCTACGGCAGCCAGGGTCTCGCGGCCTTCTACGCGGTCGGAGACACCGCGCTGATGATCGTCCTCGGCGACGAGGGCATCGACCTCGAACGGCTCCACGAACGGACCCGGCCGGCTCTCGGCCGTATCGGATCGATCCTCACCGGGGCCGGCCCCGACCCGCTCGCCGTCCCGGCCGGGGCCGCTCCGCTCACCGCACCTGACACCGCACCCGACGCACTCGTCGGAGTCGCGGCCGACACCGCGACCGAAGGGGTATGACGACATGGCCACCAAGCGAATGACACCGGGGTTCTCCGACCAGATCATGGGCCTGGTCAAATCACTGCGCGCCGACGCCCCCGACTGCCTCGCCTCCGGGGCGGTCGACATGTCGACCGGAATGCTGCTGAGTTACGAGACCGTCGACAACCATCCGCCGGAGGTCCTGGACCTGCTCGCGGGCGCGACCCTCGACCTGTTCCAGGGACGTACGGTCCAGATGATCGAGGACGTCTTCAAGGAGCGCCGCGGCATCGAGTCCGAGTCGCACTTCTTCCAGGAGATCCTGGTCAACAGCGACAACCTCACGCATCTGTTCATCCGCATGAGCGACCAGCAGGACGTGGTCGCCGTCGTCGTCTGCCGCAAGTCGGTCAACGTGGGCATGCTCTTCGCCCAGGTCCGCCGTGTGGTGAAGGAGTACAGCATCTGAACGCGGACCGGTGGCCCTCCCGGACGGGGAGGGCCACCGGCTGGGGCGCCGCCGTGTCCGGCGGGCTCCCTACTCCGTGCGCAGACCGTCCGGCCGCATCAGCCGGATCAGCGGCGGCAGGCTGAGCAGGGTCACCAGAAGTACGACCCCGGCGCCGATCCCGGTCATCGACAGCACGCTCGCCCAGTCCACGCTCACCCGTGTGCCCGTCATCTTGAGCAGGACCGTGCCGAGGGTGAGGCCCACGATCGACGCGAGGACGAGCCCCAGCGTGATCGGGATAGCGGTCTGCCACAGCACCGACAGGCTCAGCGTGCGGCGCCGGGTGCCGAAGGCGACCAGTGCCGACAGCAGCTTCTTGCGCTCGCGCAGCTGCTCCAGCTGGGAGATCAGCAGGCTCGCGCCGATCAGCACGAGGACGCAGGTCGCGCCGACGAACAGGCCCGTGCGGATGGACGTGAACTTCTTGGACTGGATCGTCGCCGTCCACGTCTCGGGGTCGGCCAGCGGGTCGAGTCGTGCCGAGCTGTTGCGGACGAACTCACGGACGTCCGGCACCGACTCGTCGAGCCCCAGGAAGACCGTTCCCCGCACCGTCGAAGCGGCCTGCGGGGGCAGCGCGCCGGGCGTGAACAGGAAGCCTCCGCGCTCCTCGCCGGACGGGTCCCTGCGCGAGTCCGCCCGCTTGACGCCCGTCGGCACGGTCCAGGGAATCTCCTTCCCCTTGCTGCCGGAACCGAAGGACGGGTCGAAGTAGAGCCTCTTGCCGGCCTTGTTCAGCTTCGCGGTGGACGAGTCCCACCTGGCGTCCCCCACCGCGAAGATGTCGCCGTCCTTGCAGGAGGGCAGCCGGGCCGCCTCCCGCAGGGCCGCGCAGTCGCCGACCGACACGGTCGACTGCTCCTCGGGCTCGTCGCGTCCGTCGCCCAGTTCGGTCCGTCCGAGGGCCGTCGTGTGCGTGACGCCCCTGGTCCGGGACATCAGCCGGACGGCCTCGGCCATGGGCACCTCGCCCGGCACCTGGACGGACATCTGGGCCCGGGCGAGATCCTGGGCGCTGACCTTGGTGTAGTCGTCGTCGACGCCGGCGAACAGCATCTGAAGGGCGATCGCGCCGGCCACCGCGACCGCGATGCCGTTCACCATGCGGGCAGCGGTGCCGCTGCTCAACTGAAGTCTGCGGATGGCCAGTTGCCAGGCCACGCCGCCCGAGTTCAGCCGGGCGACGACCGCCTCGACCACCCAGGGCAGCAGCGCGGTGATGCCGACGAGCAGCAGCAGGACTCCGCCGATGACGAGGTACTGGTTGAAGTTCCCGTTGGACCGCCCCTGCCCGATCATCGGGTAGAGCATCGCGAGGCCGCCCAGCGGCAGCAGCAGGCGCCACCACAGCCGGCGCCGTGACGGCCGCGCCGTGCGCACCACTCCGAGCGGTTCGATGACGACCCCGCGCAGCGCGAGGAGCGTCACCGCGACCGCGGCGGACGGGACGGCGAGGGCCACCAGCACCACCAGCCCGGGCGTCGGGTTGAGGTCGCCGGGGAAGACGCTGATCCTGAAGACCATCACCAGGCCCGCGAGCTGACGTCCGATCAGGAAGAACCCCGCGCCGAGGGCCAGCCCGACCAGCGCTCCGGCCAGCGCCTCGCCGGCCGCGATCCGGCGCGTCATCCGTCCGTCCGCGCCGACCAGCCGCAGTGCCGCCAGCCGCCGGTCGCGCCGCTCGCCGCCGAACCGTACGGCCGCGGCGATGAAGACGCCGACCGGCATCAGCAGCACCACGAAGACGATGAGCACGAGCAACACGAGGATGGGGTCCATCGCCTCCGACGGCCCGCTGTACCCGAACGAGTCGATGCGTTCGATGCGGCCGTTGGTCTCGCCGGTCGCGCTCAGGTTGTCGGCGCCCGCGTAGTAGGCGAGTTCGTGCGGGCCCACGAGCCCGCTGTCCGCGATGGTGCCGCTGACGCGGTAGCCGAGCCGGTCGCGCAACAGCTTGCCGTCAGGAGACTTCAGCAGCTGGTCGAGAGCGGGCGAGACGACCATGTCGCCGACCGCGGGGAACAAGGACACGCCCGGCGGCAACGGCGCCCGCGCCCCTTCGGGTTCGAGCATCCGGCCGCGGACGTCCTCGTCGCGGAAGGTGGTGTCCGACGTCGCGATGAGCAACGTACGGTCGGACTTCTTCTTGATCACCGAGCTGAACGTCACGTCGTTGCGGCCGCGTTCCCGCTCGTGCCGGGACGTCAGGGCGCTGGGTATCGCCGTGGTGAGCAGCAGCAGCGCCACCCCGAGCCCGACGCCGACGGCCGTCAGCAGGACGCGCACCCAGGCCTCACGGCCGCCGGTCACCGCGAACCTGGCGCCCATGGCGAGATCGCGGGACCACTGGCGGGCACTCATACGATCCGCTCCATGTCCCTGGACCTGCCGTCCCGTACGACGACCTCGCGGTCCGAGTACGCGGCCACGCGCGCCTCGTGGGTGACGAGCACGACGGCGGCGTTCGTCGAACGGGCCGCGTCGGTCAGCAGCTCCATCACGCGCTCGCCGTTGAGGGAGTCGAGCGCGCCGGTCGGCTCGTCGGCGAACAGCACCCGGGGGCTGGTCACCAGTGAACGGGCGACGGCGACGCGCTGGCCCTGGCCGCCGGAGACCTCGCCCGGCCGCTTGTCCTTGAGGTCGTCGACCTCCAGCCGCTCCATCCAGGACAGCGCGGTGCGCTCGGCCTCCTTGCGGCCCGTACCGTTCAGCCGCAGGGGCAGCGCGACGTTCTCGACGCAGCTCAGTTCCGGCACGAGCTGGCCGAACTGGAAGACGAACCCGAACGCGGAGCGCCGCAGCGCGCTCCGCTGAGCGTCGTTCATCGTCGCCATCTCGCGGCCGTCGTACGTGATCGAACCGGAGTCGGGCGTGACGATGCCGGCGAGGCAGTGGAGCAAGGTGGACTTGCCGGAGCCGGAGGGGCCCATCACGGCGACGACCTCGCCGGGGTGGATGGAGAACGCGGCTCCGTCCAGCGCGGTGGTCGGGCCGTACGTCTTGCGCAGGTCCGTGGCGGTGAGCAGGGAGCCCGGGGGAGCGGTGACCTCGGTCATCGGGCCGTCACCGCCTCGGCGAGCTTGTCGAGGCGCGCGGCGGTCAGTTCCAGCCACCGCAGGTCGGCCTCCAGGTGGAAGAGGGCGTGGTCGCAGATCAGCTGATCGGCCAGGTCGCCCTTGCGCTTGCGCTCGGTCAGCATGCGCATCATCCGCAGGTGCTCCGAACGCTGGCTGTCGAGGAGCTCGCTCGCGTCCCGGCGGGTCAGCAGGGCGAGGACGACCTTGGTGTAGAGGGTCGACTGGAGGTACGGCTCGGGTGTCTCCGGCGTCGCGAGCCAGCGCTCCACGTCGGTGACCCCGGCCTCGGTGATCGCGTACCGCTTGCGCTCGGGCCCGTCGCCCGCCTCGATCCCGTCGAGTTCGACGAGCCCGTTCTTCAGCAGCCGGGACATCGTCGAGTAGACCTGGCCGTAATGCAGCGGCCGGTCGTGACCGAATTTCTCGTCGAAGGCCCGCTTCAGGTCGTAACCGTGGCGCGGCCCGGACTCCAGGAGCCCTAGAAGGGTGTGACCGATGGACATGCCGAGCACTCTACACACGGCGTATACACGGCATGTATACGCGGCGCGTATAGGTCGCAGGAAGCGTGCCGTGGAGGGCGGGAACCCCCTGGTCGGGGCCGATTGTCACGATTCTGGAACCGACCGGCGGGGCCGCCCCGCGCCCGGGCCGCCCGCCCTCCCGGACCCCGGCGGAACACCTCCCGGACCCGGGGAGCGCACCCCGTCCGACCTGGGAGCGCGGGACTCGGCGGGGGCCCGGTCCACGCGCCGGCCGCCCGTAGTTCCTCAGCTCACTTTTTCCCGCAGCGGCAACCTTCCGGCGCTTCTGCTCGTCGGATTCAGTGGGGCGGTGCAGGTGGCGTGCTGATTGTCACGTCCGGAAAAGACCGGATCGGCGCCCCTTTGTCATAGCGCGCGGTGTTAGCTTGCTGAGCTGACCTGACCGGCGAACTTGTGTGCCACACGAGAATGAAGCGGAGCGGATCGACCCATGGGACGAGCTGAAGAGAGACGAGCGCGGCAGGCGCAGGGCCGCCGCGCGGCGCCCCAGCGCTCGTCCGGGAACGAGTCGGCGGGCTCCGGTCCCGGAGGGAAGGCGGGCGGCAAGCCCCGCCGCACCGGTATACGCCGGTTCGTGAACTGGAAGACGATCCTCGGGTCGTTCCTCGGCTTCTGCCTGCTCGGCATGGGCGGCTTCATCGTGCTGTACATGGTGGTCTCGGTGCCCGAGGGCAACGCGGCCGCGAAGCGCCAGAGCAACATCTACAAGTACAGCAACGGCTCGCTGCTCGGGCGCAGCGGCAAGGTCAACCGCGAGATAGTCGACCTGTCCAAGGTGCCCAAGAGCGTCCAGAAGACGTTCGTCGCCGCCGAGAACAAGACCTTCTACGGAGACTCGGGCATCGACCTGAAGGGCACCGCCCGAGGTCTGATCAACACCCTCTCAGGCAAGGGCAAGCAGGGTGGTTCGACGATCACCCAGCAGTACGTGAAGAACTACTACCTCAGCCAGGACCAGACCGTCACGCGCAAGCTGAAGGAAATGGTCATCTCGCTGAAGGTGGACCGCCAGAAGTCCAAGGACGACATCCTGGCCGGCTACATCAACACCAGCTACTACGGCCGCAACGCGTACGGCATCCAGGCGGCGGCGCAGGCGTACTACCGCGTCGACGCCCAGAAGCTCACGGTCGCGCAGGGCGCCTACCTCGCCTCGCTGCTCCAGGCCCCGAGCCAGTACGACTGGGCGGTCGCCTCGAAGACCGGCAAGCGGCTGGTCCAGGCCCGCTGGAACTACACCCTCGACAACATGGTCCAGATGCACTGGCTCGACGCGGGCGAGCGCGCGGGTCTGAAGTTCCCGGTGCCCAGGGAGCCCAAGGGCGCTCCGGGCATGGAGGGCGAGACCGGCTATCTGATGACCGAGGCCAAGAGCGAGCTCGCGCAGCAGCTGGTCTCCCAGGGCTCGGCCGACAACCTCAGCGACGCCAACGCCAAGATCGACGCCGGTGGCTGGACCATCACGCTGAACATCGACCCCAAGAAGCAGGCGCTGCTGGAGTCGACGGTCAAGCGGCAGCTGACCAGCAAGCTGGACCCGAAGAAGCGCAAGGTCGACGCCAACATGCAGGCCGGTGCCGTGTCGGTCGACCCCAAGACCGGCAAGATCGTCGCGATGTACGGCGGCACGGACTACTTCAAGCACTACATCAACAACGCGACGCGCCACGACTACCAGGCCGCGTCGACGTTCAAGCCGATGATCTTCGCGGCGGCCCTCGAAGAGGCGGCCAAGACGCGCTCCGGGCAGCCGATCACCGCGAACACGATCTACGACGGCACCAACCGCCGTCCCGTGGTCGGCAGCGACATCGGCTTCGCGCCGCCGAACGAGGACGAGCACAGCTACGGCCCCGTCACCGTGCAGACCGCGATGAACAAGTCCATCAACTCCGTCTTCGCGCAGATGGGCGTCGACGTCGGCATGGACGAGGTGCTGAAGGTCGCCGGCAAGCTCGGCATGAACACCAAGAACCTCCAGGCGGTGCCCGCCCAGACCCTCGGCTCCATGGGCGCGAGCCCGCTGGAGATGGCGGGGGCGTACGCCACGCTCGACAACCACGGCAAGAAGGTCACCCCGTCGATCGTGGCCTCGGCCGAGCACAAGGACACCTCGGTCACGATGCCGGACCCGATCGGCGAGCGGGTCATCAGCGAGGAGGCCGCCGACACGGTCACCTCGGTGCTGACCGGCGTGGTCGACGACGGTACGGCCCGGGTGTCGGTGCGGGACAACCCGTCCCGCGACGGCCAGGTGGTCGCCGGCAAGACCGGTACGTCCGACAACAACAAGTCGGCCTGGTTCACCGGCTACACGCCGAACCTGGTCACCTCGGTGCTGCTGTTCGGCGAGGACGCGAAGACCCACGCCCAGGTGTCCATGAAGGGCGCCACCGGCCTCTACCTGGAGGGCGGCCGCGTCAACGGCGGTGGCTACCCGGCGAAGATCTGGGCGGCCTACACGTTCGAGGCGATGGCGGGGAACGTCACCAAGTTCGACCTGAACACCACGTCGGGCGCGGCGGTGGCGCCGACCGAACTCCCCACCGCCACCCAGTCGCCGTCCAGCACCCCGTCGTCGACCCCGACCACGCGGGAACCGACGACACAGCCGCCCACCACGAGCAGCCCGCCGTCCCCCACGGACGAGCCGACGACGACCCCGCCGACGACGACGAGCCCGTCCTCGCCGTCGAGTTCGCCCAGCAGCGGCGTCCTGGACAATCCGTTCGGCCAGGCCAACCCGTAGCGCGGGTGAGCCGCTGAACCCCGAAGGAGGGCACCCGGACATCCGGGTGCCCTCCTTTTTCGCTGCCGTGAGGACGTGTGCCCCCGGCGCGGCGGGCAGCGTGTTTCGGCCGGTTCCCGGCCGGGCCGGGGCGGCCGGAAACCGCTCACCCAGGGGGCCGGCCGGAGCTGTTCCCCCGCGCCACCAGGGGAGTTGATCCTTTCGGGGCGGCCGCCGCCGGGTGGGCGGCCTCGGCCCCGCGGTGGCCGGTCACGCGAAACGACCTTGTCCCGGTCCGTACACCTGTGCCTATGTTTGCTGCCGTGCACGGCGGTCCTGACCAGCCCGCCGACGCACCACGTCAGTTCGCGACCGGGGGAACGATGTCGCCACAGGGGGAACACTTCGTCATGCCGTACTTCCGGCTCTTCTCGCGCGCCGAGCCGTCCTCGCGCGCCCCGTTCCGCCGTATCCGTCGCTCCTGACCGGGGACGACGACGTCCACCGTCCGCCCCCGACCGGGGGACGGCGACGTCCACGTCCCGACGACCGGACGCACGACCTCGATATCGCTGTGGAGCGCACATCTTGATACGCACACGCCTGACCACCGCCCTGCTGGCCGCCGCCGCGACCGGCGCACTGCTGCTCACCGCCGGACCGGTGGCGTCCGCGGACGAGACCGGCCCCGAGCCGACGGCCACGGCCACGCAGGAGCCTTCGACGCAGGACCCCTCGACCCCCGCCGCCGAGCCGGCGAACCCGGTGATCGCCGAGTACGACGGGCGGAAGATCAACCTGGCCGAGTCCTGGGAGGGTGCCGACAGCTGCACCGAGCTCCCCAGCGGCGAGGTCCACTGCTACGACACGACGAAGGAAGCGCAGACCGACCCCGCGCTGCCCGCCTCGGTCCGCAGGGCGACCCGCGCCGCCGTCGCCACGCAGGCCGCCACCGCGCCCGACCGGTGCGTCGCCGACTACTGGTGCCTGTACGCGGACGCCGACTACAAGGGCAAGATCATTCGCCTGAGCAGCAGCGGCAGGCACGACCTGAGCGAGTGGGGCTTCCGCGACAAGGTGAGCTCCGTCTACTACTGGGTCCTGCGCTGGAACCTCAACTACGGGACCGCCACCATCTGGGACTACCGGTCGGGCGTCCTGCACGACCGGCAGCGCGACCTGCTTCCCCCGCACGGCTGGGCCGACTTCACGAACATGGACTACCCGGGCGGCGGCAACTGGAACGACAAGGTCGACAACTTCGAGGTCAAGCGCGCCTGATGATGCCGTCACGAAGGCCGGCCGGTCCCCGCACCGCGGGAACCGGCCGGCCTTCCGGCGCGTCAGCCTCCGTCGACGCTCCGGGCGATCCGGTCGCCGGTCTCCTTGTCCACGTTGCGCCAGTACTGGAAGGCGCGCTCCAGCACCGGGCGGCTGACACCGGCCTTGAGATGACCGCTCACGTTGTCCACCAGCCGGTCCCGGGCAGCGTCGTCCAGCACCTGGCGGACCATCGTGCCCGCCTGGCCCCAGTCGTCGTCCTCCCGGTGGAGCGCGTACGCCTCGCGCACCAGCTCACCCGCGGTCCGCCAGCTCGCCGGGTCACCGAACCGGCCGTCGTAGTCGGCCGCGGGCCCGCCGTAGGAGTTCGGCGCGTACGGGCGGGCCGCCTGCGACGGCTCGTAGCGCATCGGTCCGTCCTTGGCGTACGAGTTCACGGGGGAACGCGGCCGGTTGGGCGGCAGTTGGCTGTAGTTGGGGCCTATCCGGTAGCGGTGGGTGTCCGGGTAGGAGAACAGCCGGCCCAGCAGCATCTTGTCCGGCGAGGGCCCGATGCCGGGCACCATGTTCGAGGGCTCGAAGGCGGCCTGCTCGATGTGGACGAAGTAGTCCTCGGGATTGCGGTCCAGGACCATGCGGCCGACTTCGATCAGCGGATAGTCCCCGTGCGGCCAGACCTTCGTCAGGTCGAACGGGTTGAACCGGTAGTCCGCCGCGTCCTCGAACGGCATGATCTGGACCTTCAGCGTCCAGCTCGGCGCGTGGCCGGACTCGATCGACTCGAACAGGTCACGGCGGTGCCTGTCCGGGTCCGACCCCGCGAGCTCGTCGGCCTCCGCCTGGGTGAGGAAGCCGATGCCCTGATCGGTCTTGAAGTGGTACTTCACCCAGAACCGTTCACCGCCGCCGTTGATCCACATGTAGGTGTGGGAGCTGTAGCCGTTCATGTGGCGGTACGTCTTCGGGATGCCCCGGTCGCCCATCAGCCAGGTCACCTGATGCGCGGACTCGGGCGAGAGCGTCCAGAAGTCCCACTGCATGTCGTGGTCGCGCAGCCCGGTCACCGGATGGCGCTTCTGCGAGCGGATGAAGTCCTGGAACTTGATCGTGTCACGGACGAAGAAGACCGGGGTGTTGTTGCCCACCATGTCGTAATTGCCGTGCTCGGTGTAGAACTTCAGCGCGAAGCCGCGAGGGTCGCGCCAGGTGTCGGGGGAGCCCTGCTCGCCCGCGACGGTCGAGAAGCGCGCCAGCATGTCGGTGCGAGCGCCCGGCTGGAACAGACCGGCCTTCGTGAACTGACTGACGTCGTTGGTCACTTCGAAGAATCCGTACGCGCCGCTGCCCTTGGCGTGCACCACCCGCTCGGGCACCCGCTCCCGGTTGAACTGCGCCATCTTCTCGATGAGGTAGTGGTCCTGGAGCAGGATCGGGCCGTCGGGGCCGACGGTGAGCGAGTGTTCGTCGCTCTCCACCGGGATCCCGACGTTGTTCGTCGTGTACGGAGCCTTGCGGGATGCCTGCGTCACGAGCGTCCTCCCGTCGGAGATGAGGTCGTCAGGTCGCTTCGCTCACCCCAGCAGTCAACGCTGCCGACACCATGTCGGCAACACGGACCACGGTCCGGCACCCGCCGTTCGGGCAGGCACCGGCACCCCGGTCGGGCACCGGCACCGGTACACCGGGTCCGGCACGGCACGAGGCACGGCACGGGCGCCGCCGAGGCACCGGTCGAGGCACCGGCACACACCGGCACGGGCGCCGCGAGGCACCCGCACGCCGGGGCGAGGCCGGACGAGTACCCCGGTCAGTTCCGGTTCAACTCGAACCAGACGACCTTTCCCGTACTCAGCCGGGTCGCCCCCCACCGCCGCGCCAGCCGGTTCACCAGGAACAGCCCGCGGCCGCCCTCGTCCGTGGCCCGCGCCTGCCGCAGCCGCGGCAGCTGGGGCACGTCGTCACCGACCTCGCAGCGCAGCACGTCGGTGCGCAGCAGCCGCAGCGTCACCGGCCGCGAGGCGTACCGCACCGCGTTCGTCACGACCTCGCTGACCAGCAGCTCCACCGAGTCGGTCATGTCCTCCATGCCCCAGCGGGCCAGCGCCCGCCGGGCCAGACGCCGGGCCCGGCCCGGTGCCGCGTCCTCCGGTTCCAGGAACCAGTACGCGACATCGCTCGGCGCGATCCCGTCGAAGCGCGCGGCGAGCAGCGCGATGTCGTCGTCCCGGTCGCCCGGGCCGAGCATGTCGAGCACCTCGTCGCACAGCGCTTCCAGCGGCGGCGGATGATCCGGCCCGGTCAGCGCGGCGACCGCCGCGAGCTTCTCCCGCAGCTGCTCTATCCCGGTCCAGACGTCACGCAGCCGCGACTCGACCAGACCGTCCGTGTACAGCAGCAGCGTCGCCCCGGCCGGCGCGTCCAGCTCCACCGCCTCGAAATCGACCCCGCCCACACCGATGGGGGCACCCGGCGGCACCCGCAGCACCTCGGCCCGCCCGCCCAGATGCAGCAGCACCGGCGGCGGATGGCCCGCGTTGGCGATCGTGATCCGGTGCGACACCGGGTCGTAGACGGCGTACAGGCAGGTGGCCATGCGGTCGGTGCCGAGCCGCTGTGCCTGCTCGTCGAGATGGTGCAGCACCTCCTGCGGCGGCAGATCCAGCCCCGCGAGGGTCTGCGCCGTCGTCCGCAGCTGGCCCATGATCGCCGCCGACGTCATGGAGTGGCCCATCACGTCGCCGACGACCAGCGCCACACGGCTGCCCGGCAGCGGGATCGCGTCGTACCAGTCACCGCCCACCCGGGCCGTCTCCGCGGCCGGCAGATAGCGGGACGCGAGCCGCACCCCCGTGGGCCGCGGCAGCGTCTCGGGCAGCATCGTGCGCTGGAGCTCGTCGGCGATGTACGCCTCACGGCCGTACAGCACCGCCTTGTCGATGCCGAGCGCGCTGTGCGTGGCGAGCTGGGCCGCGACCAGCAGGTCGTCCGCCTCGAAGGCGAGCCGCTCGGGCCGGCGCAGGAACAGCGCCGCCCCGATCACCCTGCGCCGGCCGCGCAGCGGGGCGAGGATCGCGCGCTGCCCGCTCGGCACCGGAAGATCGTCCCCGAGCAGTTCGGGCAGCGCGGCGCGCGCGGCGGGCGCGTCCGCGAACACCGGCCGCACCCCGCGCAGCACCTCGGCGAGGGCGCCGCCCGGGCGCACCTCGCACAGCTCGGCCGTCAGCGCCGACAGCTCGCTCGGCTCGGGCCGCAGCGCGGGCAGGAAACCGCTCTCGGTGTCCCGCTCCTCGGGAATGCGGTCCGTGCGGCGCAGCCGCAGCACGAGAGGACCCGTCGGCCGCTCGTCACCGACCGGCAGCGGGTCGCGCAGATAGACGAGGATCGCGTCGGAGAAGGTCGGCACGGTCGCCCGGCACAGCCCCATCACGATCTCGTCGAGGTCGATGCCCCGGGCGATCCGCCGGGTCGCGGCGCCCACGAAGCGCAGCCGGTCCCCGTCCCGCCGCATCGGCATCGGACCGCCGTGCGGCACACCCTGCCCGGTGCGGCGCTCCTTGCCGCCCGTGGCGCGCGCGGACCGCCCCTGCTCGGCGTCCGGCTGGATCGGGATGCCCTCGGGCGCGGGCCGGGGGCGGTGCGTGTCGGGTTCGGTCGCCGAGGGCTGCGAGTGCTCGGACCCGCGCCCGGACGGGGCGGGCGAGGGCGGCGGCGCGTCCGTGCCCGAGGACGCGGACACGCCGGCGTCGGCGGACACCTGGCCGCCGGCCTTCCCGCGCTTGCCGCGCGGCTTCGACGCGCCCGAACCCCTCGGTGCGTCGCCCGTGCGGGCCTGTACCGGTAACGCGCCGGATCCCGGCAGCTGGGACGGCGGCTCCGAGGTACGCAGGAGCGCCCCGCGAGGGTCCGCGGGGCCGGCGCCGCTCTGCCGGCGCTCGTGCGAGGTGGGGTGCTCCGTCACGCGTGTCGAGTCCGTCCGTCCGGGGCTGCGCGCCGTGCGCGCAGTTCTTCCCGCAGCCCCGATACCCGGAATGAGTGCCCCAGGAACGGATTCTGCGTGTCGTCAGGGCCGGGACCGACGGCGTTCGCAGCCGCCGCCCGGCACGGTACGGCTCGCCCGCGGCCGGAAACGGCCCGTGCCGTCGGCCCGCCGGCCACGTCGCCGTACGCCTCGTACCCCTCGCTCACGTCCTGCCGCCCCTCGGTGACATATGGTCAAGCCCGGCTCATCCTGCGGGAGTTGTTTCTGCCGTGCGCCCTTGCGGAAGACGATCCTACGGTTGTACCACGGGGGCGCATCAAGGGTCTCATGAGGACACGTGCGCGGGCGTACGGTCCCAGTCATCCGGCAGAACAGGAACCGGCCAGCCCGGATCGGGCCTCCAGTGCTGCCATCCGTCCGAGAACGGCGCGCCCCAGGCACGGATCACGTCCACCGCCGACCACCCCGCTTCCCTCACTCGCGCCGCCAGTTGAGCATCCATCAGACCGGCCCGCTGCGCCATGGCGAATTCGTCCTCGTCGAGCCAGCGCCAACTGCGGTCCGGGTGCACCGAGATGTCGAGGAAATGGTCCTCGGAGTCCACCCCGTCCGCCCAACGGGTCAGCGGAGCCTCCAGGTTCACGTACCAGTTCTTGAAACGCCAGCCCTGTTCCCAGAACAGCCACACCGACCAGGGCTCGCCCGGCCGCGCCAGCTTCAGCACCCCGGTCCCGGCCCAGCGGCCGCGCCGCACCGCGCGGGGCTTCGTGTAGCGCGACTCCAGCGGTTCCGCGTGCACCGGCGAACCGTCGGCGAGCACGGGCTTCACGCACTCGGTGCCCGGCGCCATCCACACCGCGAGCAGGTCGGCGTCGTCCCGGGCGACCGTCACCGGCCGGCAGATGTGGACCTGCTCCCCGGCGTTCTCCCGGTACCGCCACAGGATCTGGCTTCCGGGCTCCCAGAACGCCGTCCGTCCGCCCGCTTCCGCTCGTCTCACCGCTCCACCCTCTGCCATGACCAGATATTAGGTGCCCCGGGCACGCGACGCTGCGGTTCGCGTCAGGGTTCGCGCCAACGGCGACCGGCTGTTACGGAGCCGTCATCAGGCGTTTCTCCCCGGACACGCGCTGTTACGGGTGCGTCATCCGCAGGACATCCAGCGCTTCGTCCAGCTGCTCCAGGGTCAGGTCGCCGCGCTCCACGTACCCCGACTCCAGCACCACCGCGCGAATCGTCCGGCGCTCCGCCAGCGCCTTCTTCGCGACCCTGGCGGCCTCCTCGTACCCGATGTACTTGTTCAGCGGCGTCACCACCGACGGCGAGGACTCCGCGTACTCGCGGGCCCGCTCGCGGTGCGCGACGATCCCGTCGACCGTGCGGTCGGCGAGCAGCCGTGAGACGTTCGCGAGCAGCCGCACCGACTCCAGGACGTTCTTGGCGATCACCGGCAGCATCACGTTGAGTTCGAAGTTGCCGGCCGCGCCCGCGACGGCGACGGTCGTGTCGTTGCCCGTCACCTGGGCGGCGACCATCAGCACCGCCTCGGGGATCACCGGGTTCACCTTGCCCGGCATGATCGAGGAGCCCGGCTGGAGGTCGGGGAGGCTGATCTCGGCCAGTCCGGTGCGGGGCCCGGAGGCCATCCACCGCAGATCGTTCGCGATCTTCGTCAGCCCGACGGCGACGGTCCGCAGCTGACCGCTGGTCTCCACGATCCCGTCGCGCGCCCCCTGCGCCTCGAAGTGGTCGCGGGCCTCGGTCAGCGGCAGCCCGGTCGACCGCGCCACCTCCGCGATCACCGCGGCGGAGAACCCGGGCGGCGTGTTGATCCCCGTCCCCACGGCCGTGCCGCCGAGCGGCAGTTCGGCCAGCCGCGGCAGCGAGGACTCCAGCCGCTCGACCCCGTACCGCACCTGGGCCGCGTACCCGCCGAACTCCTGGCCGAGCGTCACCGGGGTCGCGTCCATGAGGTGGGTGCGCCCCGACTTCACCACGTCGGCGAACTCCCGGGACTTGCGCTCCAGCGCGGCGGCGAGATGCTCCAGCGCGGGCACGAGGTCACGGGTCACGGCGGCGGTCGCGGCGATGTGGATGGACGACGGGAACACGTCGTTGCTCGACTGCGAGGCGTTCACGTGGTCGTTGGGGTGGACGTCCCGGCCCAGCCGCTCGCCGGCCAGCGTCGCGATGACCTCGTTGGCGTTCATGTTGGACGAGGTGCCCGAGCCCGTCTGGAAGACGTCGACCGGGAAGTGCGCGTCCCAGCGGCCCGCGGCGACCTCCGCCGCCGCCTCTTGGATCGCCTCCGCGACATCCTTGCCGATCACGCCCAGGTCGCCGTTCACCTTCGCGGCGGCCCCCTTGATCCGGGCGAGGGCCTCGATGTGCGCGCGCTCCAGGTGCTGCCCCGACACGGGGAAGTTCTCGACAGCGCGCTGGGTCTGCGCCCGCCACTTCGCGTCCGCGGGCACCCGCACCTCGCCCATGGAGTCGTGCTCGATCCGGTACGCGCCGTCGTCCTGGCCATCCGTCATGGGTGACACCTCCATGGGGGACAGCGTCCCGGAGCCCGCCGGTGTTCCCGCCGGAACGGCCGCCTCGTCGGCGGCCGTTCCCCACGCGTAAGGCGTCACGGGCGTGTCACCCGTACGGCGTCACCCGAACGGGCGTACGCCGTACGGGCCCGCACTACGCCAGTCCCGGGCCCCGCACCGGGATCGTGGTGAAGGTCGGGGCGGGCGCCGGGTCCTGGAAGAAGTCGTTGCCCTTGTCGTCGACGACGACGAACGCAGGGAAGTCCTCGACCTCGATCTTCCAGACGGCCTCCATGCCGAGCTCCTCGTACTCGACGACCTCGACCTTCTTGATGCAGTCCTGGGCGAGCCGGGCCGCCGGACCGCCGATGGAGCCGAGGTAGAAGCCGCCGTGCGTGCCGCAGGCGTCCGTGACCTGCTTGCTGCGGTTGCCCTTGGCGAGCATCACCCTGGAGCCGCCCGCCGCCTGGAACTGCTCGACGTAGGAGTCCATGCGGCCGGCCGTCGTCGGGCCGAAGGAGCCGGACGCGTAGCCCTCGGGGGTCTTGGCCGGGCCCGCGTAGTACACGGGGTGGTCCTTCAGGTACTGCGGCATCTCCTCGCCCGCGTCAAGGCGTTCCTTGATCTTGGCGTGCGCGATGTCGCGCGCCACGACGAGCGGGCCGGAGAGCGAGAGCCGGGTCTTGACCGGGTACTTCGTCAGCTCGGCGAGGATGTCGTCCATCGGCTGGTTGAGGTCGATCCGCACGACGTCACCGGCCTCGTCCAGGTGCTCGTCCGTGGTCTCCGGCAGGAAGCGCGCCGGGTCGGTCTCCAGCTGTTCCAGGAAGACGCCCTCGGCGGTGATCTTCGCGACGGCCTGGCGGTCGGCCGAGCAGGACACGGCGATCGCGACCGGGCAGGACGCGCCGTGACGCGGCAGGCGCACCACGCGGACGTCGTGGCAGAAGTACTTGCCGCCGAACTGCGCGCCGATGCCGATCTTCTGGGTCAGCTCGAAGACCTTCTCCTCCAGCTCCTTGTCCCGGAAGCCGTGGCCGAGCTCGGAGCCCTCGGAGGGGATCTCGTCCAGGTAGTGCGCGGAGGCGTACTTCGCGGTCTTCAGCGCGTACTCGGCGCTCGTGCCGCCGACGACGATCGCCAGGTGGTACGGCGGGCAGGCGGCCGTCCCCAGCGAGCGGATCTTCTCCTCCAGGAACTTCATCATGGAGCCCTCGTTGAGGACCGCCTTGGTCTCCTGGTAGAGGAACGACTTGTTCGCGGAGCCGCCGCCCTTGGCCATGAACAGGAACTTGTAGGCGCCGCCGTCGGTGGCGTACAGCTCGATCTGCGCGGGCAGGTTGGAGCCCGTGTTCTTCTCGTCCCACATGGTCAGCGGGGCCATCTGCGAATAGCGCAGGTTCAGGTTCTTGTACGCGTCGTAGATGCCGCGGGAGAGGGCGGCCTCGTCGCCGCCCTCGGTGAGCACGTTCTGGCCGCGCTTGCCCATGACGATCGCCGTGCCGGTGTCCTGGCACATGGGCAGGACGCCCGCGGCGGCGATGTTCGCGTTCTTCAGCAGGTCCAGGGCGACGAACTTGTCGTTCGCCGAGGCCTCCGGGTCGTCGATGATGCGGCGCAGCTGGGAGAGGTGGGCCGGGCGCAGGTAGTGCTGGATGTCGTGGATGGCCTCCGCGGCGAGCTTGCGCAGCGCCTCCGGCTCCACCTTGAGGAACGTCCGCCCGTCGGCCTCGAAGGTGGAGACACCCTCGGAGGTCACCAGCCGGTACGGGGTGGTGTCCTCTCCCTGGGGGAGCAGATCGGTGTACGCGAACTCAGGCATCTCGCCCATTCCTCACTCGGCAGACAGCTTTCGGGGCCTCGCCTCGGGCGCACCCCTTCGGCTCGTCGCCGGAGGCCGGCCGTCATCGGCAGCGTCCACCAGCGTAGAACCTGACGCGGACGCCGGGGTTGTGAGGTAAGGCTCAGTTCGGGCACCGGACCGGAGGGCCCGGCGTCCGGCGGGTTTCACGCGGGTGGCGGGAGAGGGGTAGTCGCGATCTATCGCGTTTGGGTACGCTGTTGCCGTGGACCTTCAAAAGAGCCCCGACGCGAGTGCCGCCACGGCGGCGGAGCCGGCCGAGCTGCGCGCCTCCGACGCCGACCGCGACCGGATCACCGACATCCTGCGCGAGGCGGTCGCCGAGGGGCGGCTGACCGCGGAGGAGCACGCCGAGCGGGTCGAGGGCGTGCTGGCCACCAAGACGGTCGGCGAACTCGACCGCTTCGTGCGGGACCTGCCCGCCGCCCACACCGGCCGCGCGTCCTCCGCGTACGTCTCCGCGCCCAACCGTCCCGCCCAGGGCGCGATCCCGGTGGAGGCGGACGAGAACGTGGTGGCGGTCTTCAGCTCCGCGGTCCGCAAGGGCCGCTGGCGGGCGGGCCGGCGCATTCACGCGTACTCGGTCTTCGGCAATGTCGAGATCGACCTGAGCGAGGCGATCTTCGAGTACCAGCAGGTCGTGATCAAGGCGATCTCGGTGTTCGGCAACGTCGAGATCTTCGTGCCCGAGAACGTCTCGCTGCGCGGCAGCGGCGGCGGGGTGCTCGGCAACTTCGAGGTGGACACGCTGGACTCGGGCGACGCCGACGCACCCGTGGTCTACGTCGACGGTCTCGCGGTCCTCGGCAACGTCGAGGCGAGGCCCAAGCGCGGCAAGCTCATCGCGGACATCCTCGACCGGGTCACGAACCGGGTGAACGAGCGGGTGGCGGACCGGCTGGACCGGAGTTTGCGCAAGCACCTGGACCGTTGACGCTCGTGAATATGCGGGCGGCGGATGCGGCCGGTCCGCGGCGGACGATCGATCACGCGTGGATACGGCCGGGCTTCGGCACGCAGTGCATAGGCGCGCGCACAGCGGGTAGGGCTTGCTGCATCGTCCCCTGGAGGGTGCCGCGGAATTTTCCCGGTGCCCGGCACGCTCGCGAAGCCGTCGTCAGGAGTAGACCGTGCTGCAACCGCCGCATCAGTCCCTGCATGTAGCTGCCGTTCCGGCCCAGCGGGCGCCCGTGCGGGACAGGGATCAGGAAGCGCCATGGCACACGGAGGCGGTGTGCAGGCGTGACGAGGCCGGCCTGTTCTTCGCCCCCTCCAAGGAGCCGACCGCCTCACGGCTCTCCCGCGAGGAGGCGGCCAAGCGCGTCTGCGCCCGCTGCCCGGTCATGGTCGAGTGCCGCGAGCACGCGTTGCTGCAACCCGAGCCGTACGGCGTCTGGGGCGGTCTGACCGCCGCCGAGCGCCGTGTCGTGCTCGCCCGGCGCCGCCGCCGCGACCTGGAACTCAAGAAGGCCACCCACGGCTCGATAGCCGCGGCCGGCTGACCCGGCCGGCGGGCCCGGGACGGGGCGCTGTGCCCCGCACGGGCCGCGCCAGGCCGAGCGCCGGCGCGTGTCGCCCCCGTGGGAAACGGCGGGAAACGGCGGAGTGCCGGCTCGGGCTGAGTGCCGGCTCGGGCTGAGTGCCGGCTCGGGCTGAGCGCCGGCTCGTACCGGCTCAGGAAAACGGCAGGAAAAAGGGGCGCCCCTCCGCACAAGGGGCGCCCCTTTCGCGCCTCTGGGGCGCCGGAGCGTGGTCCTACTTGGCGCGGTCGAAGTCGATCGCGCTGTACGCCCGCAGCTTGCTCAGACGGTGCTCCGACCGGATCTGGCGGACCGTGCCCGACTTGGACCGCATCACGATCGACTCGGTCGTCGCGGTCTCGGAGCGGTAGCGCACTCCGCGCAGCAGCTCGCCGTCGGTGATGCCGGTCGCGACGAAGAACACGTTCTCGCCGGAGACCAGGTCGTTCGTGGTCAGGACGCGGTCGAGGTCGTGCCCGGCGTCGACCGCCCGCCGCCGCTCCTCCTCGTCCTTGGGCCACAGCTTGCCCTGGATGGTGCCGCCGAGGCACTTCACCGCGCAGGCCGAGATGATGCCCTCGGGCGTGCCGCCGATGCCGAGCAGCAGGTCGATGCCCGTGCCCTCGCGCAGCGCGAGGATCGAGCCCGCGACGTCGCCGTCGGAGATCAGCTTGATGCGCGCGCCGGTCTCCCGGATCTCCTTGATGATCCCGTCGTGGCGCGGCCGGTCGAGGATGACGACCGTGACGTCCTCGGGCGTGACGCGCTTGGCCTTGGCGACCCGGCGGATGTTCACGGCCACGGACGCGTTGATGTCGACGAAGTCGGCGGCCTCCGGGCCGGTGACCAGCTTGTCCATGTAGAAGACCGCGGACGGGTCGAACATGGTGCCGCGGTCGGCGGCGGCGAGCACGGCGATGGCGTTCGTCATGCCCTTGGCGGTGAGCGTGGTGCCGTCGATCGGGTCGACGGCGATGTCGCACTCGGGACCGGTCCCGTCGCCCACGCGCTCCCCGTTGAAGAGCATCGGGGCCTCGTCCTTCTCCCCTTCGCCGATGACGACGACGCCGTTCATCGAGACGGTGGAGACGAGGGTGCGCATGGCCCGGACGGCGGCGCCGTCGGCGCCGTTCTTGTCGCCGCGGCCGACCCAGCGGCCCGCGGCCATCGCGGCGGCCTCGGTGACCCGGACGAGTTCGAGGGCGAGGTTGCGGTCGGGGGCTTCCGACGGGACTTCGAGTTCGGAGGGCAGATGATGCTCGGTCATCGACACGCACCTTTCTGATACGACGACGGCCGGATGAGGGTGATGTCCCGACTCTATCGCCAGGCTTACAAAATGAGCAGGGGGCCCCACGGATGAGCAGACCAGGGCACCTGCGACGATAGGCGCGTGGCAGGTATGAAAGGCAAGCAGTCGGTCCGGGACATGATTCTTTCCCTGGGCCTCATCGGGCTCATGGCGGGCGTCATCTACATCTTCATCCCGCATGACGACTCCAAGCCCGATATCAAGCGTGTCGACTACCGGGTCGAGCTGCTGACGGCTCGCCGGGCGGCGAGTTATCCCGTCGCGGCGCCCGAGGGGCTGCCCTCGGCGTGGAAGGCGACCTCGGTGCGCTACGACGGCAGCGAGTTCGATGCCTGGCATCTGGGCTTCCAGGACCCCGACGGTCAGTACGTGGCGGTCGAGCAGTCGACTCAGCGGCCGGCCGTGTTCATCGACACGGCGAGCCAGGGCGCACGGCAGACGAAGGACACCCGGCGCATCGGCGACCGCACCTGGCGGCGCTACGAGGGCGACCACTACGACGCGCTCGTCCTGGAGGGCAAGGGCGCGACGACGGTGGTGACCGGCACCGGGTCGATCGGCACGCTGGTGAAGATGGCGGAGGCACTGAAGACCTCCTAGAGGCGCCGGGTGCGCCCGCGCGGAACCCCCAAGGCATGGAGAAGGGCCCCCGGCGCGCCGGGGGCCCTTCTTCGTTCTCTGGTGTCGTCGGTCAGACGGTCGTGATGACCTGGTCGGCGTCCAGGCGCGGGGAGCGCTGGAACCAGGCGCCCTCGCCGGGCTTGCCGATGTTGACGATCATCAGCGGGGTGTGGTCGTCGTCCAGGAACTCCTTCTGGACACCCGCGAGGTCGGCACCGGTCATCGGGCCCGCGGCCAGACCGGCGGCACGGACGCCGATGATGAAGTACGCGGCCTGGAGGGCGGCGTTCATCGCGGCGGAACCCTCACGGACCGGGCGCTCGGAGAAGAACATGTCCTTGGCGGCCGGGAAGTGGGGCAGGAGCGCCGGAAGCTCCTCGTGGAACTCGTTGTCCGCGGAGAGGATCGCGACCAGCGGGGCGGCGGCGGTCTTCGCCCGGTTGCCCTCGGCGAGGTGCTGGACCAGACGCTCACGGGCCTCGGGGGAGCGGACCAGTGTGATGCGCAGCGGGGACTGGTTGAAGGCGGTCGGGCCGAACTTGACCAGGTCGTAGATCGCCTGGACCTGCTCGTCGGTCACCGGCTCGTCGGTGAACGTGTTCGCGGTGCGGGCCTCGCGGAACAGCAGGTCCTGAGCGGTGGGGTCAAGGACGAGAGACATGAAGAACCTTCTCGGTATGTGCGTTGGATCCGGGGGGATCTGTTGGCGAGTACGACAGTACGCCGAAGAGGTTTAAAGTTCAATCAAAACTGGGGCGTGGTGATCCGCTTCACAGACGGAGGGATCGAAAAAGCGGAGCCCGCCGTGTCGCGGGCCCCGCGGGGGCTGTTCGAAGCGGGGCGTCAGGGGGAGCCGGGCCGGAGTCGGGGCCGGCGCCGGTGTCGGCCCGGGCCGGGGTCGGTGCCGGTCCCGGGGCCGGAGCCGCTCGTCACTCGGACCCGGCGTCCGCCTCCTCCGCCCGGGACTCCTCGGCCAGGGCCGCGTCCAGACGGGCCCGCGCGCCCTCCAGCCAGCGCCGGCACACCTTGGCCAGCTCCTCGCCCCGCTCCCAGAGGGCCAGGGACTCCTCCAGGGTCGTACCGCCCGCCTCCAGGCGACGTACGACCTCGATCAGCTCGTCCCGTGCCTGCTCGTACCCGAGCGCCTCGTCCACCTTGCTGGTCATCCGCCCACCCTACGCATCGACTCGGACAGTGAATTCACCCTCGGCGACCCGCGCCCGCAGCGTCTCGTCCGCCGCCACCTCGGCCGGGTCCCGGACCACGTGCCCGTCGGCTCGCTGGAGCACCGCGTACCCCCGCTGGAGGGTCGCCGCGGGGGAGAGGGCCACCACGCGCGCGTGGGTGTGCGTCAGCTCCGAGTCCGCGCGGTCCAGCAGATGCCCGAGGGTGCGCCGGCCCCGGTCGAGCAAGGCGGAGACCTGGTCCGCCCGCTCGTCGACCATCCGGTGCGGATCCTCCATCCAGGGCCGGGCCAGCGTGTGCGCGAGCCCCCGCTCCTCGCGGTCGACGAACGCCCGCGCACAGCGCCGCGCGCGGTCCCGCAGCATCCGCACCCGCTCGTACTCCTCGCCCACGTCCGGCACCACCTTCTTGGCGGCGTCCGTCGGCGTGGACGCCCGCAGGTCGGCCACCAGGTCGAGCAGCGGGCTGTCCGGCTCGTGCCCGATCGCCGACACGACCGGTGTGCGGCAGGCCGCGACCGCGCGGACGAGCTGCTCGTCGGAGAACGGCAGCAGATCCTCCACGCTGCCGCCGCCGCGCGCCACGACGATCACGTCGACCTCGTCGAGCGCGTCCAGCTCCTTCACCGCCTGGACCACCTGCGGTACGGCGTGGACGCCCTGCACGGCGACATTGCGGACCTCGAAGCGGACGGCGGGCCAGCGGTGCCGGGCGTTCTCCAGCACGTCACGCTCGGCCGCCGACGCGCGCCCGCACACCAGCCCGATGAGCTGCGGCAGGAACGGCAGCGGCTTCTTGCGCTCCGCCGCGAACAGCCCCTCGGCCGCCAGCGACTTCTTGAGCTGTTCGAGGCGGGCCAGGAGCTCTCCGACTCCCACCGGCTTGATCTCGGTGGCGCGCAGGGAGAGCTGCCCGCGCGGCGCGTACCACTCCGGCTTGGCGAGGACGACCACGCGGGCGCCCTCGCTCACGACGTCGGAGACCGCGTCGAAGACCTGGCGGAAGCAGGTCACGCTCACCGAGATGTCGTACGACGGGTCGCGCAGCGTCAGGAAGACGACGCCCGCGCCGGGGCGCCGCGACAACTGGGTGATCTGTCCCTCGACCCACACCGCGCCGAGCCGGTCGATCCATCCCCCGATGAGCCGTGACACCTCGCCGACGGGCAGCGGAGCGTCCGCGGACGTGTTGAGAGCCATGGACCGAGCGTAGTGGCCCCCACCGACAACGCCCGTAGCCGTCCGCCACGGTTCGCGGCGGTGCGGCCCCGGTCGTGTGCGGTCCGGTCCCGGTCGTGTGCGGTCCGGTCCCGCCCCTCGCGGCTGCTACCCCGTGGCCGCCGTCCGTCGCCCTTGGGCGAACAGCACCACCAGACCCACCGCCAGCCACACCACCCCCGCCACCTGGGCCGTTCCCGACGCCTCGGTGATCACCGCGACGGTGATCGCGGCCCCGAGCACCGGCATCAGGACGTGCCGCCACCACACCACGGGCCCGCCGCGGTGCCGTACGGCGAACCAGCCCACCACCGAGGCGTGCAGCAACGTGAACGCGGTCAGCGCGCCGATGTCGACCACCGAGACCAGCTTGTCGAGGCCGTCGTCGCGGCGCGCCGCCCACACCGCCGCGACCAGCGTGATCACCGCCGAGCACACCAGGGCCGCCCGCGGCACCCCGGAGGCGGTGCGCGCCAGTGCCCTCGGCAGCCGCCGGTCACGGGCCATCGCGAAGACGATCCGCCCGGCCGCGGCCTGCCCGGCCAGCGCCGCGAAGGCCGCTCCGACCGCCTTGCCGACCGCCACGAGATCGTGCAGCCACGAGCCGACCGAGGCGTCCACGGCGTCGTAGAACGCCGGTCCCTGGAGGGCGGGGTCGGCGGCGAGCCGCGCGGACGGCAGCGGTTCCAGCAGTGCCGCCAGATACGTCTGCGCCACGAACAGCACCCCCGCCAGCGCCAGGCAGAACAGCACCGCGCGGGCCACCTTCTCCGAACCGCCCGTGACCTCCTCGGCGAAGGAGGCGATCGCGTCGAAGCCCAGGAAGGACAGGACGGCGACGGACACGGCTCCCACGACCGCCGACAGCGCGAACGCGCCCTGGGTGCCGTCGCCCGACAGCGGGGACAGCCAGCCGCGCTGCGCGCCGTCGCGCGCGAGCACCACGGCCGCCGACACGACGAACACGGCCAGGATCACGACCTCCAGCGCGAGCACCAGGAAGCCGACACGCGCCGCCGTACGGACCCCGTAGAGGTTGAGGAACGTCGTCACGACCACGGCCAGCGTGGTCCACACCCACCGGGACACCTCGGGGACCAGCGCGTTCATCGCGATCCCGGAGAACAGATAGGCCACCGCCGGAATGAGCAGATAGTCCAGCATCACCATCCACCCCGCGACGAACCCGGCCCCCGGACCGAGCCCCGCGCGCGCGTAGGCGAACACCGAGCCCGCCTGGGGGACCACCCGGACCATCTGGGCGTAGCTGAAGGCGGTGAACGCCATGGCGGCCGTCGCGACGAGGTAGACCAGCGCGACCGCGCCGTGCGACCTCGCGTCCAGCGTCCCGAAGACCCCGACCGGCGCCATCGGGGCGATGAACAGCAGCCCGTAGACGACCAGGTCCCGGAAGCCGAGGCTGCGCCGCAGCTCCCGCTCCGCCGGGTCCGTGCTCGCGCCGGTCCGCGCCTCGGACATCGTGCCTCCCGGGAATCGCCTGGTCCCGCCCCCGGCTCCCCACAGTGTCCCCGAGGAGGCGATCCCCGACCCGCCGGGCGCGGCCTTACGATGGTGGGCATGACCGCTTCTCCTGGCCGCCGTGTCCTGCTCGCCGCCCCCCGTGGCTACTGCGCGGGCGTCGACCGTGCCGTGATCGCCGTCGAGAAGGCCCTCGAGCAGTACGGGGCTCCGATCTACGTCCGTCACGAGATCGTCCACAACAAGTACGTCGTGCAGACCCTGGAGAAGAAGGGCGCGATCTTCGTCGAGCAGACGGCGGAGGTCCCCGAGGGGTCCATCGTCATGTTCTCCGCGCACGGCGTCTCCCCCGTCGTCCACGACGAGGCCGCCGCCGGCAAGCTCGCCACCATCGACGCGACGTGCCCGCTGGTCACCAAGGTCCACAAGGAAGCCGTCCGCTTCGCGAACGAGGACTTCGACATCCTCCTGATCGGGCACGAGGGCCACGAGGAGGTCATCGGCACCTCCGGCGAGGCGCCCGACCACATCACCCTGGTCGACGGCCCCGAGGACGTCGCCAAGGTCGAGGTCCGCGACCCCTCCCGGGTCGTCTGGCTCTCCCAGACCACCCTCTCCGTCGACGAGACGATGGAGACGGTCGACGCCCTGAAGGAGAAGTTCCCGCTCCTCATCTCCCCGCCGAGCGACGACATCTGCTACGCCACGCAGAACCGTCAGCTCGCCGTGAAGCAGATGGGTGCCGAGGCCGACCTGGTCATCGTGGTCGGCTCGCGCAACTCCTCCAACTCGGTGCGGCTCGTCGAGGTCGCCAAGCTCGCCGGCGCCCGCGCCGCGCACCTGGTCGACTTCGCCGACGAGATCGACGCGACCTGGCTGGAGGGCGTGACCACGGTCGGAGTCACCTCCGGCGCCTCCGTCCCCGAGGTCCTCGTCGAGCAGGTCCTGGAGTTCCTGTCCGGGCACGGCTTCGAGGACGTGGAGATCGTCAAGGCCGCCGAGGAGTCCATCACCTTCTCGCTCCCCAAGGAGCTGCGCCGCGACCTGCGCGCGGAGGCGGCCGCACTGGTGGAGGCACGCACCGGTGGTCCGTCCGGGAAGTGACAGTCAGCCGTACGTCGTAACGTAGGGCCATGAAGATCTTCGGTGTGGACATTGGCGGATCCGGGATCAAGGGTGCCCCTGTGGACCTTGACCGCGGGGACCTGGCGGAGGAGCGCTGCAAGGTGCTCACCCCGCACCCGGCGACGCCCGACGCGGTGGCCGACGGCGTGAAGGACGTCATCGACCACTTCGGCTGGACGGGCCCGGTGGGCATCACGTTCCCCGGTGTGGTGACCGGCGGTTCCACCATCCGCACGGCGGCCAACGTCGACAAGTCCTGGATCGACACCGACGCGGGCGCGCTGCTCGGCGAGCGGCTCGGCGGTCTGCCGGTGACCGTGCTGAACGACGCCGACGCGGCGGGTGTCGCCGAGATGGAGTTCGGCGCCGGCAAGGGCCGCCGGGGCACGGTCATCCTGCTCACCTTCGGCACGGGCATCGGCAGCGCCGTCTTCACGGACGGCGAGCTGGTCCCGAACACCGAGCTCGGGCACCTGGAGCTGAACGGCCACGACGCCGAGAAGCGGGCCTCCACCAAGGCCAAGGACGACCACGAGCTGACCTGGGAGCACTGGTCGCGCCGGGTCACCAAGTACCTCGCCCATGTCGAGATGCTGTTCTCCCCGGAGCTGTTCATCATCGGCGGCGGTGTCAGCCGCAAGGCCGACAAGTTCCTGCCGCTGATCGAGGGCATCAAGGCGGAGATCGTCCCCGCGCAGCTCCAGAACAACGCCGGCATCGTGGGCGCGGCGATGCGCGCGGCGCAGATCTCCCGGTAGCGGCGGAGCCGCCCGCGGCGGTACGCGGGGGTCAGCGGGCCTGCCGGCCGGACGGCAGGCCGCGCGCCCGGTCCCGCCGCTGGGCGGTCCTGTGGCCGACCAGCCGGATCCTGCGGACGGCCACGACGAGGACCGCGGCCAGCGTCCCGCCGTACAGCCAGCCCGCCTGGAGCGCGAGCGCGGTGACCAGGCCCATGAAGTGACCGGCGAGGCCGCCACCGCCGTCGTCGGCGAGCGGCGGCAGCCCGACGGCGAAGGCGATCGGTACGACCACGGGCGCGGTCACCAGGTCGCCGGGCCGCACCCACAGCGCGGTCAGCAGGCACACGGGCAGGAACAGCACCCCGTACACGGTCGCCGACCCGTCGAACAGCAGGGCGTCGAGGCAGGCCAGCACGAACATCGAGGCGCCGCAGAACAGGCCGCCGCCGAGCCCGGTCAGCCGGGGCCGGGTCGTGCCGGGCTGCTGCCCGACCCGTGCGGGCGCGGGCCGCCGCGGCGCCGGTCCGTCTCGCCGGACACCGCCGCCCGCGGCCCGCCCGCCCTGTGCCGGAACCGGTGCCCCGCGTCGCGGTCTGTACTGAGGGGGACGCGTCCTGTGTTGCTCCACTGGACCAACTTAGGTCGTTTTATGTGTGGAACGGCTCATCGGACACGCCGGAGAACAAGGGAAGACGTGGCCGTGGAACGAGCTTGGCCATGCGTTCGATACCTCGCGGGCCGGGGGCGGTCCACGCCGTAGACTGGTGGATCGGCCCGCTCTTCTGGAGGGCCCTTCGCCCATCCTCTCGTACGGGAAGTCGCAACGTGTCGCTCACGATCGGAATCGTCGGTCTGCCCAATGTCGGCAAGTCGACCCTGTTCAACGCCCTGACCAAGAACGACGTGCTCGCGGCCAACTACCCGTTCGCCACGATCGAGCCGAACGTCGGCGTGGTCGGTGTCCCCGACCCCCGGCTGACCAAGCTGGCCGAGATCTTCTCCTCGCAGAAGATCCTCCCGGCGACCGTCGACTTCGTCGACATCGCGGGCATCGTGCGCGGCGCGAGCGAGGGCGAGGGACTGGGTAACAAGTTCCTCGCGAACATCCGCGAGTCGGACGCGATCTGCCAGGTCATCCGCGCGTTCAAGGACGAGAACGTCGTGCACGTCGACGGCAAGGTCTCGCCCAAGGACGACATCGAGACGATCAACACCGAGCTGATCCTCGCCGACCTCCAGACGATCGAGAAGGTCCTGCCGCGCCTCCAGAAGGAGTCGCGCATCAAGAAGGACATCGCGCCCAAGGTCGCGGCGGTCGAGGCGGCCAAGGAGATCCTGGAGAAGGGCGACACCCTGTTCTCCGCGGGCATCGTCCAGGGCTCGGGCAACGAGGAGCTGCTGCACGACCTGCACCTGCTCACGACCAAGCCGTTCCTGTACGTCTTCAACGTGGACGAGGACGAGCTGGTCGACGACGACTTCAAGGCCGAGCAGCGCGCCTTGGTCGCCCCCGCCGAGGCGATCTTCCTCAACGCCAAGCTGGAGCAGGACCTCGCCGAGCTCGACGAGGAGGACGCCCTGGAGCTCCTGGAGTCGGTCGGCGCCGAGGAGCCCGGCCTCGCCACCCTGGCCCGCGTCGGCTTCAACACCCTCGGCCTCCAGACCTATCTGACGGCCGGCCCCAAGGAATCCCGCGCCTGGACCATCAAGAAGGGCGCGACGGCCCCCGAGGCCGCCGGTGTGATCCACACCGACTTCCAGAAGGGCTTCATCAAGGCCGAGGTCATCTCCTTCGCCGACCTGGTCGAAACCGGCTCCGTCGCCGAGGCCCGCGCCAAGGGCAAGGCCCGCATGGAGGGCAAGGAGTACGTCATGCAGGACGGGGACGTGGTGGAGTTCCGGTTCAACGTCTAGTCGGAGTCTCGCCTGGGCGGGTTGTTCAGCGCGCAGGTCGAAAGGGGGGCCGCCCAACCGGGCGGGCCCCCTTTCGAGTGAGTTACACGGCAGCAAGGCTCGAGGTTGCGGCGGCCAGGGTGTGGAGCTTCCGGCGCGTTTCGGCATCGGACGAGTACACCACTGCGCCGATCATCCCCCGCGTGAGCAGCACCTTGTACGTGTTGCGGATCAGTCGGTCCACATCCGCGTCCGGGGTCGACTTCTTGAAGACCGGATCCTTGGACGCTGAACGGTCGGTGACCCAGCGGTCGCCTCGCCACACGAGGTCAGGACCTATGATCACGCCGCTCCAGTCGTACTCGAAGCCCTGTGCGGTGTACACGCAGCCCACTTGTCCGAAGCCCGCTGGATCGGTTGCCCACAGCGCGGCTGGCGGCGCGCCCGCGACCGAGCGGTCACCGAAGACGTTCCAGGGCCGTTCCCACTCCCCGATGACGACGTCCGCGGGCAGTGCCTGGCCTGGTGACACCTTCTTCGTCCATTTCCAGCAGTAGCCCGCGGACATGCGCGCGCTGTACCCCTGCGATCGGTGACCTTCGAGGAACGTCTCCAGCTCCTGAGGGCTGTCCACGACCGTGAGGTGCATCTTGTCGTCGGGTTCCCATTCCACCGGACCGCCTGGAGCAAGGCCCAACAGCCTGACCACCCAGCGCAGGTATGCGTCGCTGCCACCGCACCGGAACTGGCTGTCCAGAGGCACCACTCGACATCGGAGCCCCTTCTTCGCAGCGGCTGCCTCGATCTCCGCGACCGTGCCCATTTCGCCGGGCCGAACGACCTGATGCTCGTCGAGCAGGAAGACCGGGACGCGTGCGACGTCGATGAGTTCCTCGATCTGGGCTTTGCCGGTGCGGTTCGACGCCGACGTGTAGCGGTTGGCCGATGTCTCCCGGATACGGTGGGCCTCGTCGCATATCAGGACGTCGAGGCTGTTGCGTTCGGCGGCCATGAAGCTGTTGAAGTACTTGAAGAGGTCCTTCACCTCGCGCTTCCGGGCCCCCGCCACCTTCCTCATGGTCGTCGTGAACGAACTGGAGCCCGTCGCGTGCAGCGCGGTGGTGCCCTGGCGGTACAGCTCACCGAGGAGCGACAACGCGATGACACTTTTGCCGGTGCCGGGCCCGCCGGCGACGATCACGACTTCCTTGTGGTCGGACTGCTTGGCGCGGCGCACGGCGTTCAGGACCGTGCGGTACGCGATCTGCTGCTCGTCCAGCAGGACGAACTGCTCACGCTCACGGACCTCTTGAGCGGCCACCGCCATGAGTTGCCTCGATGGACCGATCTTCCCGTTGACGAGCTCGTCCGCCGCCGAAGCGCCCGACTCCGGCGCCAGCCGGTTACGCAGGAAGTCGATGAACTCGCCGCGTCGTGCACCGATGAAGAGTCGACCGTACCGGTCCTGCTCCGCCTCGAAGAGCCCGCTGACACCGAACTCGGTTGCGTTGTGCAGATACGCGGCGCCGTTGATGCGTTCCGGGTGCTCGGCCAGGGCCCCGTTGAAGGAGACGAGGTACTCGCAGTAGCCGCGCACCTGGTCGGCCGGGTTCAGCACCGCCCTGTTGTACGCATCAACGCGGCACAGCGACGGATCGTCGTCGTCCGGCTCCGCGCTGCTCCACTGCTTCAGCTCCACGACGACGTAGGACGGCAGTCCGGTCTTGGGGTGCACCCCGGCCAGCACGGCATCGGCCCGCTTGCTGTTCAGCGGCAGTCCGTACTCCAGGAGCATCTCCACCCGGCCGAGCCCGGCATCGTTGAGCGCGTTCGCGAGCACGGGGATGCTCCGCTCCCACGAGCGCACCTCGGACGAACCCGGCTTGTGACCGTGCACGTGCACGAACTGCTCCGTCAAGCGGAAGAACAGGGCACCGGAGTGACACTCGGCAGCGACCGCTGCGGCGGAGTCGCGGAACAGCAAGAAATGCCCCCAGGCAGCACGAAGAATCTCGCGCGGGTGGGGGCATGTCCTTCGTGACTCCGCCAGGCGGAGTGGAAGCCCGGCGGGCCGCGGCTACGTCGGGATCAAGATTACCCGTGCCGTCTGCGGTGGGCGGGTGGCAGCTGTGATCCTTCGGCGGTGAGCTTCGGCTGGGCGCCGTCGTAGTGCTGCATGCCGATGGCACCTGGGATCAGTCTGCGCAGTGCGTTGTGGGTCGCCGGGTCGACCGCGTAGACCACGGTGCCGACGACGCCGCGGGTGAGGAGCACGTGGTAGGCGTTGAGGACGCACCGGGTGACGATCGCGTCGTCGATCGGACCGCGGAAGGCGGGGTCGCACGAAGCGCTGCCGTCCACCTTGAACTTCCCGTCGCGGAAGAGCAGATCGGGTCCGATGATGACGCCGTTCCAGTCGTACTCGAAGGTCTGTGCCGTGTAGACGCAGCCGATCTGGTCGACACCACGGCGATCGGTCGACCACAGGTCCGACCGTGGTGCGTTCGGGACGCTGTACTCCGGCTTCACGTTCCAAGGCCGGCGCCAGTCCCCGATGCGCACGTCGTCGACGAGCTGTTCCCCGTCCGGGTTGCTCCACGGCCAGCAGAAGCCCGCAGTGATGCGGGCCGTGGCCCGTTCCGCATGGCGTTCGCGGATGAACCGCTCCATCTGCTCGGGGGAGTCGGCGACCGTCAGCGTCATCCTCCCGTCCGGTCTCCAGGCGACCGGATCGGAGAGGTGAAGGCCCAGTAGCTGCTGAACCCAGCGCTGGTACCGCTTGCTGCCTCCCGCTCGGAACGTGCCCTCCAGGTCCGTCACTTCGACATCGCAGCCCATGCGCTCGGCGAGCTCTTTGAGATATGCGGCGGTGCCCACCTCGTCCGGACGGATCGACTGGTGATCGTCGAGCAGGAAGATCGGCACTCTCGCGGCTCTTATCAGCTCGGCTGCCTGTGGCCGGTCGTCGTCTCGTAGATTCTTCGGCATCCAACGGTGTGTCGAGCTGCGTCGCATGCGGTGCGCTTCATCGCAGATGAGGACGTCGATGCTGTCCGGCGGGCTGTCGCTGAAGCTGTTGAAGTAGCGGTACAGCCTGTTGGCCGCGCGACGTTTGTCTGCGGTCCGCCCTCGGCGGGCCGTGCTGATCATGATCTCGCGCAGAGTCTCCGTGTAGGCGTGGGAGCCGCTGGCCAGTACGGCTTCACGGCCCGTGAGCCCGAGGGAACGCTGCAACTCGAGGGCTACGGCGCTCTTCCCGCTGCCCGGGCCGCCCCGCAGAATGTAGACGCGCTTGACGCTCGGAACGGCAGCCTGGAGGTGGGCGGCTTCGGCGTCGTAGAACAGACCCACGTTCAAATCAGTGAACTGGGTGGTCTTCTCCAGGTGCCGTGTGATCCGGTCGAACGCGACGTACTGTTCGTCGAGGAGCGTGAGACCGCCACCGACAACAGAACGTTGACGGGCCACATCGGTGACCTTGAGCAACGGGTCCTGGCGGGCCTGCTCCAGCGCGGACGCCGCCCGTTTCCCGGACGCGGCGGTGAATCTCGACGTGAGTGCTCTTCGGAAGCGAGTCAGATCATCGAGCGTGTAGAGGAAGCCGTGGTCGCTCTCGTGCAGATCGAACAGGGCTTCCACATCCGCGTTCCGTGCGTTGTGGAGCAGTGCCACACCCATCAACTGGTCTTCGTTCTCCCGAAGATGGGGTAAGTAGCGCAGCATGTACTCGCAGTAGCGCTGGATCTGCCGGACCGGGTGCAGCTTGTTCTTCCCGTCGCCGAACCCGAGATCGACGGCGATGGGGCACAGCGGGTCCACCGTGGCGTGCCGTACTTGTTTCAGCTCGACCGCAAGGTATGAATCCGTCCCTGTACCGGGGCGCAGGCCGCACAGCACCAGGTCGACCGCGGAATTGGTGTGCGGGAGGTCGACCTCGATCTGCACCTCGACTTCGCCAAGGCCGCAGTTCAGTAGGGCTCTGACCACTACGGGGACGCTGTTGTTCCACGAAGCGATGTCCCCCTGGCCCGGCGTTCCTCCCTTGATTCGGGAGTGCTCATGGATCAGTCGCTCTGTGAGCGGGAGGTGCGCAGATCCGGATCGGGCCACTATGAGTCGGCCGAGCTCGGCTGCTGACAGTTGCAGGAGCACGAAGGGTCCCCAGGCACGAGATGACTCGTGCGGGTGGGGGCATGTCCTTCGTGACTCCGCCGAAGCGGAGCGGAAGCCCGTCGGGCCGCAATGACGTTTGCAGACTACCCGGCTGAGAAAGAAAGGCGGGCGGGCCCTGGAGGCCCGCCCGTCGCTCGGCTCAGCCGAGGCGGTGCACCACGACCTGCGCCAGAGCCCACGCCAGGTTCGAGCCGAGGCTCGCCGCGATGCCAACCAGGACATCACGGACCCAGGTGCGGCGCTTGGGCATGTACTCGACGGCAGCCACAGGAATGCGTCCCCTTCGGATTGATCGGTGACGGCGCCGGATGGCTCCCGCCGGGAGCGCACCATGGGGCTCCATCACCGAACCGAAGGGCATCGCGTACTCCCCGGGTCGCGTCACGTACACCCTCCGAGGAGGGCACGCGGTGCACAACAACGGTAGTACACAACTGGGCAGCTCGGGGCGCGAGTTAATACGCGGGTACCGGCGAGCCGGTGGGGTCTCTCCGGGCCGCGCACGGTGCTGAGACAGAACATTCGCGCCGGGAATATGGTGATTTCATCTCAACTTGTGATCATTGGCCACCGCATGTGCGGTGGTCCCGCGAGTGACCCGGGGCCGGCCGGCCCCGGGCCCGGGTGGGCGGTGGGAGGATGCGGGGACGGCGAGGAGGGGTGGGGCGGGTGGGGCGTGGGGAGCGGGATGCCGTTGCTCGGGGGGTGCGGCTGTTCGAAGCGGCCCGGGCCGTGGCGGGGGACCACGAAAAGGCGGTGGACGCGGTACGGGCGGCGCTCGCGCCGATCCACGACGCGGCCGTCGGGCGCCACCTCGACGCCATCCCCGTCGCCCGGCTCCAGGACGTCACCGAAGGCCGGCTGCGGCTCACGAGCGTGGAGCAGAGCGGGCTGCGCACCGTGGGCGCCGTCCTGGAAGCCGGGCCCTACCGGTTGCGGCAGATCCCCGGAGTGGGGCAGCGCACCGTCGACCAGATGCTCGCCGCCGCCGCCCGGCTCGCGGAGGCCGTGCACGAGAGCGTGGCCGTCCACATCGACGTGGACCGGCCCGAACCCGGCACCACCGCGCTCGTCACGGCCCTGCACGTCCTGGCCGAGGCCGGCCCGGACGCCCGTCGCGCGCTGGAGCGGGCCGCCGCCCTCTCGGAGCGGCTCGGTCCCGCCCTCGCCGACGCCAGGCCCGCCGCCGGACGGCTCCGGATGCTCGTGGCGGGCAGGGAGAAGAAGTCCCGCGCGCTGGCCGCGGTCGCCGAGATCCGGTCGCTGGTGGACGAGGCGGAGCGGGCGGGCACTCCCGGACTGCTCGCCCAGGCGTCGGTGGATCTGCTCCGGGGCCCCTCGTCCGACGTCGCGGCCTGGGTGGACTTCGAACTGCGGTCCGCCGATTACTACAGCCTGCTCGCCGACATCTCCGGGCGGCAGCCGGACGCGGCCGCCGCCGAGGGGTTCCTGCCGGACGACATCGTCGAGCGGGTGCGCACCCAGCCCCTCGACGACGCGCACCGGCGGGTCTCGCTGCGCGGCTACCAGGCGTTCGGCGCCCGGTTCGCGCTCGCGCAGCGCAAGGTGATCCTCGGCGACGAGATGGGCCTCGGCAAGACCATCCAGGCCATCGCCGTACTGGCGCACCTGGCCGCCGAGGGGCAGTCCCGCTTCATGGTCGTCTGTCCGGCGAGCGTCCTCGTGAACTGGACACGGGAGGTCGAGGCGCGCAGTGCCTTGCGGGTCACGGTGCTCCACGGCCCCGACCGGCACTACGCGTTCGCCGAGTGGAAGGAACGGGGCGGGGTCGCGGTGACCACGTTCGACGCGCTGCGCGGTTTCCCCGCACCGGGCGCGGACGAGGTCGCCCTGCTCGTCGTCGACGAAGCGCACTTCGTGAAGAACCCCCGGGCCAAGCGGTCCCAGGCGGTCGCCCTGTGGGCGGAGCGCTGCGGGCGGGCCCTCCTCATGACGGGAACCCCGCTGGAGAACAGGGTCGTGGAGTTCCGTGACCTGGTCCGGATGCTCGACGGCGCCGTCGCCGACTCCCTGGGCGAACGGGACGCGCTGGCCGGGTCGGTGGCCTTCCGCAAGGCGGTGGCCCCGGTCTACCTGCGGCGCAACCAGGAGGACGTGCTGACGGAACTCCCCAGTCTCCAGCGCACCGACGAGTGGGAGGAGTTGAGCGCGTCGGACGAGGAGGCGTACCGGGACGCCGTGCGCGCGGGCAACTTCATGGCGATGCGCAGGGCCGCGTACCTGCGTCCCGAGAAGTCGGCCAAGCTGGGCCGGCTCCGGGAGATCGTTCAGGAGGCCGCCGAGAACGGGCAGAAGACGGTCGTCTTCTCCAACTTCAAGGACGTACTGGGTGTCGTGAGGGACGAGCTCACGGCGGCCGTCGCCGACCGCGCGCCCCTGTTCGGTCCGCTCACCGGAAGCGTCCCGGCGGGGCGGCGGCAGCAGATCGTCGACGACTTCGCCGGCGTCACCGGCCCCGCGGTGCTGCTGGCGCAGATCCAGGCGGCGGGCATCGGCCTCAACATGCAGGCGGCCTCCGTCGTCGTCATCTGCGAACCCCAGATCAAACCGACCATCGAACACCAGGCGGTGGCCCGGGCCCACCGCATGGGCCAGGTGAGACCGGTGCGTGTGTACCGTCTGCTCGCCACCGGGGGAGTGGACGAACGCATGGTGAAGATGCTGGAGGCCAAGACCCGCCTCTTCGACGCCTACGCCCGCCGCAGCGCCGTGGCCGAGGCCACGGCGGACGCGGTCGACGTGTCGGACACCGAACTGGCGCGCCGGATCGTCGAGGAGGAGCAGGCGCGCCTGGGCATGACGGTGTGAGGCCCCCGGCTGCCCGGAAAGCAGAGGACCGACCGCGCGACCCGGACGACCGGCCCCGGCCGCGGGGCCTGCGACACCGGCTCCGACTCCAGCCCCGGCCCCAGCCCAGCCCGGCCCGGCCCGGCGCCGACCCCGGCCCGGGCCTGCGCAGCCCAGGCACCCGCCCCGGCCGCACGGCCTGCGACACCGGCCCGGCCGCGACGCCTGCGACCCCGGCCCGGGCCCGCGCGGCCCGCAACACCTGCCCCGGACCGGGCCCGAGCGGCCGGGGCCGGACCCGGTCCCGGCCAGGGATCAGGCTCGCGCCATCCCCGTCTTCACGCCCGCGCCGCACAGCGGCACCACCGCCTCGCGGCCGGCGAGGGCACCCGCACGGACCGCGGCCCAGCAGGCCACCCCCGTCGACTCCACGTACAGCCCGCGCCCCGCGAGATCCGTCTGCGCGTGACGGATCTCGTCCTCCGTCACGGTCAGGAAGGCACCCCCGGAGGCGCGTACCGCGCGCAGGATCTGACGGGCCCGCAGCGGGTGCGGGATGGCGATGCCCTCGGCGAAGGTGGGCGCCGCGGGAGTCGTGCCGACGAGCTCCTCGGCCCCCTCGGACCAGGCACGGGCCAGCGGCGCGACCGCCGCGGCCTGGACGGCGTACAGCGCGGGCCTCCTGTCGATCAGCCCGGCCGCGTGCAGTTCGGCCACGGCGAGCGCGGCGCCGAGGAGCAGCGTGCCGTTGCCGACCGGCAGCACGATGACCTCCGGCAGGCGTCCGCCGAGGTCCTCCCAGAGTTCGTGGACGTACGTCTTGGTGCCGTGCAGGAAGTACGGGTTGAAGACGTGCGAGGCGTAGAACACCCCGTCCTCGTCGGCCGCCTCGCGCGCCGCGCGTGCCGTCGCCTCGCGGTCGCCCTCGACCACCCGCAGCCGCGCCCCGTGCGCGCCGATCTGCTCCAGCTTCTTCGCCGAGGTGCCCTCGGGGACGTAGACGGTGCAGTGCAGTCCGGCCCGAGCGCAGTACGCGGCCACCGCCGTGCCCGCGTTGCCGCTGCTGTCCGCGATCACCCGCCGGGGTCCGAGCCGCAGGGCCAGTTCGGCCAGCAGCACGGCCCCGCGGTCCTTGAACGACAGCGTCGGCATCAGGAAGTCGAGCTTGGCGAGGACGTCCTCGCGCAGGGGGACCAGAGGCGTACGGCCCTCGCCGAGGCTGACGGTCGGCGCGGCCAGCGGCAGGCACTCGGCGTACCGCCACATCGAGTTCACCCGGCCGGCCAGGGAGGCGAGGGGAGCAGGCGTCGGCGCGAAGTCCAGGTCGAGCGGGCCGCGGCAGACCGGGCAGCACCAGGCGAGCGAGCCGGCCGGGACCCGCGTGCCGTCCGTCGGGCAGAAGCAGTCCGGCAGTGCAGTCATGGGTGCAGGTTAGACGCGCCACCGCGGGACGGGACGCTTCGCGCGTCCCGGAGCGGCCGGTGCCCCGGCGCGGCCCGGACGGCCTCCGTCACGGCCCCGCCCGTGCCGCGCTTACGATGCGCGCAGCCATTCGGCCGTCGTACGCGCGTTCCGTCGCGCATGCATGAGGAGCAAGGGAAAACGTGGCCATACCCCCGCCGCCCGGCCCGCAGCAGCCCGAGGGGCAGTACCCGCCGCCGGGGACGCCGCCGTATCCGCACGCCCCGTACCCCCAGGGGCCCGCCCCGCAGGGTCCGTACGCGCAGGGTCCGTACGCGCAGGGTCCGTACCAGCAGGGTCCGTACGCGGGCCCGTACCAGCCCTGGGGGCAGGGCTACTCCCCGTACAACAGGCCCGCTCCCTTCAACGGGCTCGCCATCGCGGCGCTGGTCCTCGGCATCCTCTGTTTCCTGCCCGCCGTCGGGCTGCTGCTCGGGATCGTCGCGCTCGTGCAGATCAGGAAGCGCGGCGAGCGGGGCAAGGGCATGGCCGTGGCGGGCATGATCCTGTCGTCGATCGGCGTCGTCCTGCTGGCGCTCATGGTCGCCACCGGGGGAGCCCGCGACTTCTGGGACGGCTTCAAGGAGGGGGCCGACAGCGGCGGCAGCTCGCTCTCCCTGCACAAGGGCCAGTGCTTCGACGCGCCGAGCGGCACCCTGGAGGGCGTCGCCTACGACGTCGACTTCGTGCCGTGCTCCGGGAAGCACGACGCCGAGGTGTTCGCCGAGGCGACCGCGCACGACGGTTCCTACCCGGGCGACTCCGCGGTCTCCGCCGAGGCCGGGGACATGTGCTACACGCTCACGGACACGTACGCGATGGACGGCTGGGCCGTCCCGGACGACGTCGACGTCTACTACTTCACGCCGACCCGGCAGAGCTGGAGCAGGGGCGACCGCGAGATCACCTGCATGTTCGGGAACACCGACGAGCACGCGACCCTGACGGGCTCGCTGCGCAAGGACTCCACGACGCTCGACGCGGACCAGCTCGCCTATCTGGAGGCGGCGCGGATCCTCAACCGGGCGATGGACACGGCCCCCGAGGCGCAGTACGTCGAGGACGACCTGCCGGGCCACAAGAAGTGGGCGACCAGGGTCTCGGGGGCTCTCGCGAAGCAGACCGGGATGCTCCGGGGCCACACGTTCGCGCCCGCCGTGAACCGCCGGGTCGCGGTTCTGGCCAAAAATCTCGACCGGGCCCGCGCGGAATGGCTGAAGGCCGCTGGGTCGCCGGACGCGGACACCTTCTACGCCCACTACGACAAGGCCATGAAGTTCATGGACCCCGACAAGACGGTCACGACCCGCAAGGCTCTGGGGCTGGCCACCACCCCGCCGAAGGAGGACCAGGGCGGCAGCGGCGGTAGCGGCGGCGAAGACGGCTCCGGAATCGAGGTGTGACGGCAGCCACAGTGGGGAGAAAGTGCCTGCGTAATGCCCTCAAAGGGCAGACGTCATCACATCGAGTGATTCTCTGGCCTTCGCTTGCATGGCACAACCCACGGTTGCCACGCTGTTGCTGTCTGTACAACCTGATGGGAGCGGCTAAGTGACATTCGGTGAGCAGCCGGCGTATCTGCGCGTCGCGGGCGATCTCCGCAAGAAGATCGTCGACGGTTCGCTGCCACCGCACACCCGGCTCCCCTCGCAGGCCAGAATCCGCGAGGAGTACGGAGTCTCGGACACGGTCGCCCTGGAGGCGCGCAAAGTGCTGATGGCCGAGGGCCTGGTCGAGGGCCGCTCCGGCTCGGGCACATACGTCCGCGAGCGTCCGGTGCCGCGCCGCCTCGCCCGCTCCGGGTACCGCCAGGACAGCGGCGCCACCCCCTTCCGCCAGGAGCAGGCCGACCTCGCCGTGCGCGGCACCTGGGAGTCGCACAGCCGGCAGGTCGAGGCGAGCGGCGCGATCGCCGAGCGGCTGGACATCCAGCCCGGCGACCGTGTGATGTGCACGAACTACGTCTACCGCGACGGCGGCGAGGCGATGATGCTCTCCACCTCCTGGGAGCCGCTCGCCGTGACCGGGCGTACGCCGGTGATGCTCCCCGAGGAGGGCCCGCTCGGCGGCATGGGTGTCGTCGAGCGCATGGCGGCCATCGACGTGATCGTGGACAACGTCACCGAGGAGGTGGGCGCGCGCCCCGGCCTCGCCGAGGAGCTCCTGGCGCTCGGTGGCGTCCCCGGTCATGTGGTCGTCGTCATCCAGCGCACGTTCTACGCCTCGGGCCGCCCGGTGGAGACGGCCGACGTGGTGGTCCCGGCGGACCGGTACCGCATCGCCTATCACCTGCCGGTGAAGTGACGGAACGTCACGTCCCTCCCGTGTGACGTCCGGTGCGCCGCGCGGGCCGTCGACCGGTGCGCCGTTCGCGGGCCCGGTTGGAATCCGGCCTTTTCCCGCATCGCGGACAGGGGTGACTTCGTCCTGCTCGCGGGCGCGCGGGGAGTCGTGAGCGGCGCGTTCGGTGGCGTGCGCCCCCTGGCTCGTCGTTCCTTACTGGCCGGTTGCGTACCTCTTTGTGTAAACCCGTGTTCGCTGCGTGAAGGTAAGGCGTACGCTCGGGCATATGCGGATTGCGGTTTCGATGGAATGCGGGGTTCGACGGGGGCCCGAGGCGGGAAGTGGAGGGGCTCGATGAACGACAGCATGATCACGCTTCCCTGGCTCGTCATACGGCAGGACGACAACGGCAATCGCTATCGCGTGGGCAGGTACGCGACCCGCGCCGAGGCCCAGAAGATCGCGGACAGCCTCGACAGCCGCGGACACAAGCAGCTCTACTGGGTCGAGCGCGTCGGGGCGAACGGAACCCGCTGAACCGGCCGCATCCGGACCCCCTCCCGCTCCCGTAGGCTCCGGCGCATGACGGAACCGATCGTGGTGGTCGCGGGCGCCGTGGTGCGCGACGGGCGTCTGCTGGCGGCCCGCCGCAGCGCGCCCCCCGAGCTCGCCGGGCGCTGGGAGCTGCCGGGCGGCAAGGTCGAGCCCGGTGAGACCCCCGAACGCGCCCTCGTGCGCGAGTTGCGCGAGGAACTCGGCATCGACACACGCGCGCTGGAGCGTGTTCCCGGCGAGTGGCCCCTGAAGCCGGGCTACTCCCTGGTGGTGTGGGCCGCACGGCTGCTGCCCGGCTCGGCCGAACCGGCACCCCTCCAGGACCACGACGAACTGCGCTGGCTGACACCCGGAGAGATCTGGGACGTGGACTGGCTCGACCAGGACGTGCCGGCGGTCAAGAGCGCACTGCCCCGGCTCGATCAGGGCGCGTGACGATCCGGCAGCCCGTATGAGCGCCGTTCGCGCCACAGCGTGCCCCGGGGCGCGGTAAAGCGTCACCGATATCGGGTATGTGCCCATTAACCCCCCGAAACCGGGCGTGGGTGGGTTTCTGGTCTGGGAAGTGATCGGCTTGATCGACACTGACGGCTACTGTGCCGAGTGGACCTTTCCCGCGGAGCCCGGTGCCGTCCGCACCGCCCGCGCCGTCGTCCGGGGACAGCTGCGCGAATGGGACCTCGAATCCCTCGGCGACATCACCGCACTGCTCGTCAGCGAACTGGTGACGAACTCCCTCCGGCACGCGACGGGCCCGATCGGCGTCCGTCTCGTACGTCCCGAGGGGGCGCCGGGCGTGCCGGGGGCGCTGCGCGTCGAGGTCTCCGACCCGCTGCCCGACCCGCCGCGCGAACGGGCCGCCGACACCTCCGACGAGAGCGGCCGCGGACTCCAGCTCGTGGCCGGGTCGTGCAGACGCTGGGGCACCTGGCCCGCGGACAACGGCAAGACGGTCTGGTTCGAGCTGGCCGTTCCGGACTGAGGGACGGAAGACGGGAACGACCGCGCGGCACGCGGCCGGATCACGCCGCCGACCGGAGTCCGCTTGTTTGGTTCGACGGGGCGCCACCTGGTTAGAAGACTGGGAGTATGTCGCGGCCGGTCCAAAAACCATCGGGACCGTGCTGTGATCGTGAACACCGTGTCGTGCGGCCCCGTAGTGCTGGATACTGCGGGCAGCCGCCTCCGGTGACCGGTGCCGGACGCGGTGAGCTGGAGGGGACGGTTCGCGTGAGCGAGATACCAGCGAAGGCCACGGAGTCCGAGGACCCGTCGGACGGCGCGAGGGCTGATGCGGCGGGCGATGTCGCGCGCGCGGTTCCGGGCGAGTCCGCGGGCGCCACGGGCGCGGCCGGCGGTGTGACGGCGGACGCGGCCGAGGACGGGGCCGGCCGCACGACCGGCGACGCGACGGGTGGAACGCCGGGCGGGACGGCCGGTGAGGTGCCGGGTGACATCACGGGCGAGGTGCCCGGAGACGCGACCGGCGAGGCGCCCGGTGACGCGATGTGGCAGAGCAGTCCGCCCGGTTCCATCTACGACTACATCAAGGCCGCCTCCTTCTCCATCGGCGCGGACGGGCTCGTCGACCAGTGGAGCCTGCGGGCCGAGCAGATCTTCGGCATCCCGGCGGAGCGGGCCGTCGGCCTGGATCCCATCCAGGCGTTCGTCCCCGCGGACCGGCGCGAGTCCGGTCAGCGGAAGATGGCGGAGATCCTGGACGGCCGCGAGTGGACCGGTCTCGTGCCCTTCCGCACACCCGCCGCCGAAGGCGCGGGCGAGGGCGCCGGGGACCCCGGGGGCAGGGAGGGCCTCGCCGAGGTCTACGTCATGCCGACGACCACCGAACACGGTGAGCGGGCCGCCGTATGCATCGTGGTGGACGTCAGGACCCTGCGGACGATCGAGACGGACCTCGCCGCCTCGCAGGCCATTTTCGGTCAATCTCCGTTCGGCTTCCTGCTGATCGACACCGATCTCCAGGTCCGGCGCGCCAACAAGCGGTTCGCCTCGATCTTCGGCGGCACCGTCGACGACCATCGCGGCAAGGGCGTCCACGACTATCTCCCGCACGCGGAGGCCGAGCGGGTGACGGCGGTCCTGCGCCGGGTCCTCGAAACCGGTGACTCCATCACGGACATGCACGTCACCGGGCAGGTCCCCGGATCCGACGAGCGCCGCCACTGGTCCATCAACCTCTACCGCGTGCACAGCGGCAGCGGCCGCCCCATCGGTATCGCCTGGCTCGGAACCGACATCACCTCCCGCCGCGCCGCCGCCCGTGAAGCGGCCGCCGCCCGGCGCAATCTCGCCCTGCTGAACGAGGCCGGCGCCCGCATAGGCAACTCCCTCGACCTGGAGACCACCGCGCGCGAACTGCTCGACGTCGTGGTCCCCGGCTTCTGCGACCTCGCGACGGTCGACCTGTACCAGGGACTGCTGGCCGGCGACGAGACCCCGCCCGGCCTCGCGGACGGCAGCGCCGAACTGCGCCGGGTGGCCTTCGCCAGCGCCGTCTCCGACGCGCCGTTCGCCGGCGGCCCGGCCCCCGTGGCCGTCGGCGCCGTCCACCACTACCCGTTCAACTCGCCCTGCGCGGACGCCCTGCGCACCGCGCGCCCCCAGCACCTGCCCGCCGACGACGGCGGCCTCATACAGTCCACCCTCGCCGTCCCGATGGTCGCCCACGACACGGTCGTGGGACTCGCCCAGTTCTCCCGTACGAAGGGCAGCGAACCGTTCGGGGAACGCGACCGCGCCCTGGCCGTGGAGCTCGCCGCCCGCGCCGCCGTCTGCATCGACAACGCGCGCCTGTACCGCCGCGAGCACGAACGCGCCCTGATCCTCCAGCGGTCCCTGCTGCCCCCGGGCGACCCCGAGGCCTCGGGCCTCGACATCGCGTGCCGCTATCTGCCCGGCAACGCGGCCACCGAGGTCGGCGGCGACTGGTTCGACGTCATCGAACTCCCGGGCCACCGCACGGCGCTCGTGGTGGGTGACGTGATGGGCCGCGGACTGCGCGCCGCCGTGGCGATGGGTGAACTGCGCACCGCGGTACGCACCTTGGCGCTGCTCGACCTCGAACCCGCCGAGGTCCTCTCGGCGCTGGACGAGATCGCGCGCGGCCTCGGCACCCCCGGAGGCGTCCAGCAGGCCACCCGCGCGGGCCGCCAGCCCCGCGACGCCGACCTCTCCGAGGTGTACCTCGCGACCTGCGTCTACGCCGTCTACGACTCGGTGACCCGCCGGTGCACCTTCGCCAACGCGGGCCATCTGCCGCCCGTGCTCGTCGAGCCGGGCGAGAACGCGCTGATGCTCGACGTGCCGCCCGGCATGCCGCTCGGGGTGGGCGGCGAGCCCTTCGAGGAGGTGGAGGTCGAACTGCCCGAGGGCGCCCTGCTGGCGCTCTACACGGACGGGCTGGTCGAATCGCGCGACCACCCCCTGGACGAGGGCCTCCAGGCGTTCGTCGGCGCCCTCACCGACCCCTCCAGGCCGCTGGAGGACGTCTGCGACCACGTCCTGAACACCCTCGACACCCACCACGGCGAGGACGACATCGCCCTGCTGATGGCTCGTGTCCAGGGACTGCCCGCCGAGTCCGTCGGCGACTGGACCCTGCCGCGCGAGCCGCGCAGCGTGGGGCGGGCCCGCGAGTACGCGCGCACCCAGCTCGTCGCCTGGGACCTCGAACCCCTCGTCGACACGACGGAACTGCTGGTCAGTGAGCTGGTGACGAACGCCCTGCGCTACGGCGAGGGCGAGATCAGGCTGCGGCTGCTCCTCGACCGCACCCTCGTCTGCGAGGTCTGGGACGCCGGACTCGTCCAGCCGCGCCGCCGCCGCGCCCGTGACACGGACGAGGGCGGCCGGGGCCTTCAGCTGGTCGGTCTGCTCTCCGCGGGCTGGGGCTCCCGCCGGACCCCCCGGGGCAAGACGGTGTGGTTCGAACTCCCCCTCCCGGACGGAGGGACCCCCCTCACCGACCCGGCGGAAGCACTCCTGAGCCTGTTCTGAGGAGTTGAGGGGCTGACTGGGCTGACGGACTGACGGGCTGACGGGCTGACGACTGAGGGTCCTGAGGGCTGGAAAGCCGAGGGGCCCCGGGCCGAGAGCCGTTCCGGGCCCCGCCCGCCCCGTCCCACGCCGGCCCGGTGAGGCGCGCCCCGGGGCGGTCAGGTGAAGAACGCCCCCCGGCGGCCCCGGGTGCGGGGGCCGCCGTAGCTCATCGGGCCGCCCTCGCCGTCGCCCAGGAGGATCCCGCCGAGCACCGCGCCACCCGCTCCGGCTCCGCCGCGGCCGCCCGAGGGGTTTCCGTACGCCCGTACGTCCCGCTCGGCGAGCCGGCGCGCCTCCCGGGCCAGGTCGTCGGCCCGCAGCACCTCCGAGAGCGGGGCGGACCCCGGCCCGAGCAGCCGCCGTGCCTCGGCCAGCCGGGTCCGCGCCTCGCCGCCGACCGCGCCGCGGTGCGTACCGACGAAGCACGCGGCCCCGGCGAGCGCGCTGCGGGCGGGGACGAGCGCGTGGTCCCGCCCGTCGGGGCCGTCACCGCCGCCCGCCCCGGCCAGGCCGGCGGCCGCCTCCGTGACCCGGCGCAGCGCGTCCAGCGGATCGTGGGGCCCGGCCGCCGTCTCGTGACCGACCGCGGAGAGCACGGACTCCGCGTGCCCCAGCGCCCCGACGAGCCCGGCGCGGGCCTCCGCCGGGAGGGCCAGGACCGTGTCGCGCGCGGCCTTCGCCGCCGCGATCGCCTCGGGCAGCGCGGCCTCCGCCGCGGCCAGTTCACCGGCCAGCCGGTCCACACCGTCCGCCAGGTCCAGGGCCTGTGCCAACGCCCCTTCCGCCGCCCGCAGATGGGCCGCAGCCTTCGCGCCGTCGCCCCGGCCCGCGTACTGCCGTGCCTGGTTGAGGTGCGAGGTCGTGAACAGGAGCCGGTCCTTGGCCTGTTCGGCGTGGCCGAGGACCGGGAGCGAGGCGGCGGGCGTGTACCGGTCGTGGAGTCCGGCGATCGTGGCCTCGGCGGCGCGGGTGTGCGCGCCCGCCTCACGGAAGCGGGTCTCCGCCGCCTCCAGCGCGGCCACCGCGTTGCGCTCCAGGGCCCGGATCTGGTCGAACCCCGGAGCGGCCGCGTCCAGCCGCTCCCCGGCGTCCTGGCACAGGGCGACGATCTCCTCCAGGACCCCCCTGCGGTGGTCCTCGTCCTCGGCCGGGTCAGCGCCGGCGCCGGACCCCTCCGCCTCGTCGAGGCGCTGCCGCAGCCGGAAGGCCGCGGCGAGTCCGGCTTCCGCGTGCCGCAGGTCGTACACGAACGGTTCGATGGCGTCGCCCGGCGCGCGGTCCGCGGCGAGAGCGAGCTCCTCGGCGGCGACCCGTGCGCAGTCGTCGGTCTCGACGAGCAACCGCACGGCCCGCAGGTCGAGTTCGGACAGCGGGACGAGCGCGGCGTCGCCGCCGGGTGTCGTCCGGGTCGTCGCCCGCCGTCTGCGGCGCCCGTACCCGTACGCCGCGACCGCGCCCGCCGCGCCCGCCGCGACCAGGGGCGGCACCAGATCGCCCGTCGCCGTCGCGTCCTGCGCGGTCGCGGCCGGCGGGGGACCGGCGCCCGTCTCGCGCGCCGCGCCGGCCGGGACGTCGGCCCCCGCCCGCGCCAGTGGCAGCAGCAGCCAGCCCATCGCGACCAGCCCCCCGAGCACGGCATGCGCCACCCGCACGGCTATGTGCGACGGGACCCGGCGCGACCGGCTACGGCTCTGGGGCGACGTCACATTTGGGAGCGTATGGCCGTTCGAGCGCCTCCGCGACCGGTATACGAGGAGTTGGGGGCAGTTGGGGTACGGGAGGTACGGGTGATCGCGAGAGGGGTTCGAGGGACCCGCCCGCGTCCTCCCTCGGGGGGCGAGGACCGGGGCGACGCCGTACCGCGGACGAGGGCTCAGGAGAGGTGACCGTCCCCGGTCCGCGTGTCATGATCAGGTCGCGCGCCCTTACGGCGCGCGGGGGAATGGGGGTCCGATGCACTGGTATCTCGTGGGGATCGACGCGCTGCTCGTCGTCGCGTACGCCGGATTCGGCGTCGCGGCCCTGACGGCCTACTGGGTTCCGCCGTGGTTCCGGCGCCGGGTCGTGCGCCCGAAGCTGTTCGGATGGGGCGCGCTGGCGGGAGCCGCGGGCCTGGCCCTGTTCGTGCTGCCCGGACCCTTCCACGGCCCCGACGCCGACCTGACACCCGCCGCCATGGCGGGGATCCCCCTGTTCATCGCGGGCATGGTGCTCCAGGGCATGTCGCAGCACCCCGGCCGGCGCGGCGCGGCCCCCGCGGACACCGAGAACGGATGACGGCGGGCCGGGCGAGGGCGGGGGACGGTGTGCCGCCCCCCGGTCCTTGTCCCGGCCCGCGTCCCGTTCCGGCCCGCGTCCCGGGTCCTGTTCCGGCCGGCGTCCCGGTCCTGTTCCGGTCCGCGTCCTGGTCCGCCGCCTACGTCCGCCGTCGGCCGATCTTCGAGCCCAGCCACACGAGCGGGTCGTACTTGCGGTCGACGGCCCGTTCCTTCAAGGGGATCAGCGCGTTGTCCGTGATCCTGATGCCCTCGGGGCAGACCTCCGTGCAGCACTTGGTGATGTTGCAGTAGCCGAGCCCGTGCTCGTCCTGGGCCGTGGCCTTGCGGTCGAGGCCGGACTCCGCAGCCGCGTCCAGCGGATGCATGTCCAGCTCCGCCACCCGCATCAGGAAGCGCGGACCGGCGAACGCGGGCTTGTTCTCCTCGTGGTCACGCACCACATGGCAGGTGTCCTGGCACAGGAAGCACTCGATGCACTTGCGGAACTCCTGCGACCGGTCGACGTCCTCCTGCATCATCCGGTACTCGCCGGGGCCGACACCGGCGGGCGGGACGAAGGCCGGGATCTGCCGCGCCTTGTCGTAGTTGAAGCCGACGTCGGTCACCAGATCCCGGACGACCGGGAAGGCGCGCAACGGGGTGACGGTGATCGTCTCCTCCCGGGTGAACACCGACATCCGCGTCATGCACATCAGCCGCGGCCGGCCGTTGATCTCCGCCGAGCACGAACCGCACTTGCCCGCCTTGCAGTTCCAGCGCACGGCGAGGTCGGGCGCCCGGGTCGCCTGGATCCTGTGGATGATGTCGAGCACCACCTCGCCGTCGTTGACCTCGACCCCGAAGTCCTCCAGGCCGCCGCCCTTCACATCCCCGCGCCACACCTTGAAGCGGGCTTCGTAGCTGCTCACTCGTACAGCTCCTCTTCGGCGAGGTACTTGACCAGCTCCTCCTTCTCGAAGAGGGCGAGCAGGTCGGGGCGGATGGGCTGGGTGGTCTCGTTCGCCAGGTCGATCTGTCCGGCCACCGGGTCGGTCGCGGCCAGCCCGCCGGTGGGGTCGGCCAGCCGGCACAGCAGGTTGATCCGGCGCCAGGAACGCTCCATCGCCGGGTGGTCCTCGCGGGTGTGCCCGCCGCGCGATTCCGCGCGCTCCAGCGCCGCCCGTGCCACGCACTCGCTGACCAGCAGCATGTTCCTGAGGTCGAGGGCGAGGTGCCAGCCCGGGTTGAACTGACGGTGGCCCTCCACCCCGGCCCGGCGTGCCCGTACCCGCAGCTCGGCCAGCTTCTCCAGGGCCTGCTCCATCTCGCCCTCGCGGCGGATGATGCCGACCAGGTCGTTCATGGTCTGCTGGAGCTCCTGGTGCAGGGTGTACGGGTTCTCGGGCGGCTGTGCGGCGGGAGCAGCGCCCCGGGCGGACGAGGCGGGGACGGACTCGGGACCCTCGGCCGAGAAGGGCCGCAGCGCCTCCGCGGCGGCCGCGTCGACCTGGACGTCGTCCACGGGCGGGCGGGAGCCGGGCCCGGTGAGACCGGCCGCGTACTCCGCCGCGTGCCAGCCTGCCCGGCGCCCGAACACCAGCAGATCGGAAAGGGAGTTGCCGCCCAGCCGGTTGGAGCCGTGCATACCGCCCGCGACCTCGCCGGCCGCGAACAGCCCGGGCACTCCGCGTGCCGCCGCCGTGTCCGAGTCCACCGCGATGCCGCCCATCACGTAGTGGCAGGTGGGCCCGACCTCCATGGCCTCCGCCGTGATGTCCACGTCGGCCAGCTCCTTGAACTGGTGGTACATGGACGGCAGTCGGCGTTTGATCACCTCGGCGGGCATCCGGGTCGACACGTCGAGGAACACGCCCCCGTGCGGGGAGCCGCGGCCCGCCTTCACCTCGGAGTTGATGGCCCGTGCCACCTCGTCGCGCGGCAGCAGCTCCGGAGGGCGCCGGTTGTGGTCCGGGTCCTCGTACCAGCGGTCGCCCTCCTCCTCCGACTGCGCGTACTTCTCCTTGAAGACGTCGGGGACGTAGTCGAACATGAACCGCTTGCCCTCGGAGTTGCGCAGCACCCCGCCGTCGCCGCGCACCGACTCGGTGACGAGGATGCCCTTGACCGACGGCGGCCAGACCATGCCGGTGGGATGGAACTGCACGAACTCCATGTTCAGCAGCGGCGCCCCGGCGAGCAGTGCCAGCGCGTGCCCGTCGCCCGTGTACTCCCACGAGTTGGACGTCACCTTGAAGGACTTGCCGATCCCGCCGGTGGCGATGACCACCGAGGGCGCCCCGAGGACGAAGAAGCGCCCGGACTCGCGCTCGTAGCAGAAGGCCCCGGAGACCCGCTCCCCGTCCTTGAGTATCCGTGTGACGGTGCACTCCTGATAGACCTTCAGGCGCGACTCGTAGTCACCTGTCTCCTTCATGTCCTCCTGCTGGAGGGACACGATCTTCTGCTGGAGCGTGCGGATCAGTTCGAGTCCGGTGCGGTCGCCGACGTGGGCCAGGCGCGGGTACTCGTGGCCGCCGAAGTTGCGCTGCGAGATGCGCCCGTCCTTCGTCCGGTCGAACAGCGCGCCCCAGGTCTCCAGTTCCCAGACCCGGTCCGGTGCCTCGCGGGCGTGCAGTTCGGCCATCCGCCACTGGTTGAGGAACTTGCCGCCGCGCATCGTGTCCCGGAAGTGGACCTGCCAGTTGTCGCCGGAGTTCACATTGCCCATGGCGGCCGCGATGCCGCCCTCGGCCATCACCGTGTGGGCCTTGCCGAACAGCGACTTGCAGATCACCGCCGTACGGGCGCCGCGCTCGCGTGCCTCGATCGCGGCACGCAGTCCGGCGCCACCGGCACCGACCACGACGACGTCCCACTCCTGTCGGTCGACCACGGACATCAGGGGGCTCCACCCAATCTAGAAGAAGCGCGGATCGTCGAAGGCGCCGGACGCGACGAGGTACACGTAGAAGTCGGCGAGCGCCACGCTCACCAACGACGCCCAGGCCAGCAGCATGTGACGGGCGTTCAGCTTCCCGACCCACTGCCACATCCGGTACCGCACGGGATGCCTGGAGAAGTGTTTGAGCTTCCCGCCGACGATGTGCCGGCAGGAGTGGCAGGAGAGGGTGTACGCCCAGATCAGCGTGATGTTCACCAGGAACACCAGGGAGCCGAGGCCCATGTGGCCCCAGGCGTAGTGCTCGTCGCGGAAGGAGAGCACGGTGTCGTAGGTGAGGATGCCGGCGACGACGAGGGCCGCGTAGAAGAAGTACCGGTGGACGTTCTGGAGGATCAGCGGGAAGCGCGTCTCGCCCGAGTACTTCTTGTGCGGCTCGGCCACCGCACAGGCCGGGGGGCTCGCCCAGAAGCCCCGGTAGTAGGCCTTGCGGTAGTAGTAGCAGGTCAGCCGGAAGCCGAGCGGGAAGACCAGGATGATGATCGCGGGGGAGATGCCCCACCAGCTCCCGAACAGGTCCGCGTTCGGGCCGGAGCGCATCGTCCCGCACCGCTCCGCCAGACAGGGCGAGTAGAACGGCGAGACGTAGGGCGCCGCGTAGTAGTGCGTGTCCGAGAAGGCCCGCCACGTCGAGTACACGACGAAGGCCAGCAGCCCGGCCGCGGTGGCGGCCGGCGCCAGCCACCAGCGGTCGGTCCGCAGATGCGGGGCGGCGATCGCGGCGCGCGTACCGCCGCGCACACCGCCGCTGTTCGGATGAGGTTCCGTACCAGTGGCCAACTTCGCACTCCGGTCGGGTTCGGGGGCGCGCCGAGGTCGGGGGCGCTAGTGGGAGGGACCGTGGTGCGCGCCGAGACCCTCGTCGTCGGAATCGGTCCACAGGGAGCTGTCGTACGGCGTGTCGGGGACGGGCACCAGGTCGGGCAGCCGGCCGTACGCCGGCCCCGCAGGTCCCGGCACGCCCGGGAGCGCGGCCGCGCGGCCCGCGGCGGACTCGCGCAGCAGCGCGAGGCTCTCGCGCAGGTGGTCGGCGTCGGCGCGCACACGGCGCATCTCCAGACCGGCACCCATCTGCTGTTCCAGGCGTCCCACCGACCGGTGCAGATCGTCGAGGCAGCGCTGGACTGACGTCAGGTCGTCGTGCACGGACATGACTTGCCCTCACTTCCGTGGGCCCCGCGGCCTTCAGGCGGCAACGTTCATGCGCCTGCGAGTGTTGCGCGTCACCCGCGTCCGTGTGAAGGCGTGTGCACGGATTGACGGCCGGCGCGCTCCAGAACGGGCTCCGCGCGCCGGTTCATTCGCCCCCGCGCCGGTCGGCCCGCCCGCGCGCCCCGGAGCGGACGGGCGGGCCCGGCGGCAGGCCGGACGGCGTGCGGATGCGGGCGGCGGGGCGGTGCGCTCCCGTGCCGTCGACCCGTGCCCCGGCCTCGGCGCGGACCCCGGCGCGGTTCCGGATTGCGCCGCACGAGTGGGGTTCGGCGTGCCCGCCGCCGTGTCGCCGCCGCCCCTCCGCCGCACTGCTCTTCAGTTGGCACGTAGATCGGATCAACTCACTAATACCGCCGAACGGGACCAGGAAGAGACCAGCCCCCGCGGCGGAGCGTCCCCCGGAGGTTGCAGTGATGTCCCACGAAGGCGTCGGACTGCGCGCGGTGATGCGCTCGGCCGCATTCCTCACCGCTGGCGTGCTCGCGGTACCCGCCCTGGCCGCGTGCAGTGCGGACGACGAGTCGGACAGACCCGTGGCCGTGCAGGACATCGCGCCCGCGTCCCGTGACCTGATCGCCGACGGCGGCACCCTGCGCTGGGCCGTGGACGCCGTACCGGCGACGCTGAACGCGTTCCAGGCGGACGCGGACGCCGCGACCTCGCGGGTCGCCGGTGCCGCCCTGCCCTCGATGTTCCGGCTGGACGCGAGCGGCCGGCCGCAGATCAACTCCGACTACCTGGAGTCGGCGAAGGTCGTGGGCACGTCGCCCAAGCAGGTCGTGCTGTACAAGCTCGACCAGCAGGCCGTCTGGAGCGACGGACGCGAGATCGGCGCCGCCGACTTCGCCGCCCAGTGGCGCGCCCTGTCCGGCAAGGACTCCGCGTACTGGACAGCACGCAACGCCGGCTACGACCGGATCGAGAAGATCGAGCGGGGCAAGAACGACCTGGAGGTCCGCGTCACCTTCAGCCGGCCCTACGCCGACTGGAAGGCGCTGTTCTCGCCGCTGTACCCGAAGGACGTCATGGGGACCGCGGACTCCTTCAACGACGGCGCCCGGCGCACGCTCAAGGTCAGCGCGGGGCCCTTCGCGGTGAAGACGGTCGACCGCAAGTCCGGCCAGGTCCGCCTCACGCGCAACGCGCGCTGGTGGGGGCGCCCGAGCAAGCTCGACGAGATCGATCTCGTGGCCGTCGCCCGTGACAAGCGGGCCGAGGCGCTCGCCGACGACGAGCTCGACCTGGCCGAGATCGACCCCGCCGAGGCCGAGCGCGTCACCCTCGCGGCCCGGCACAAGGACGGCGCCCCGTTGCAGGGGGCCTCCGCGACGGCCGGGCGGCACACGGCCGGGACGAAGAGCGAGAAGGACCCGTCGGGGAAGAAGGCCGACAGAAACGAGTCCGAGGAGGAGGACGGGAAGAACCCGGCGGACGAGAGCACCGGGCACGACAAGAGCGACAAGAGCGACAAGAGCGACAAGGACGAGAGCGCCGGGCACCAGAAGAAGCACGGCACGAGCGGCTCGTCCGAGGAGAAGGACAAGGGCGAGAAGAGCGGGAAGCACACGTCGGGGAAGAAGGACGACCCGAGCGACGACGGCGAGCGGGGCGACGGGAGCGTACGGGGGGAGGCGGGCGCCCGGGGAACCGGCACGAAGGAGGACGCCTCCTCCGGGTCGGCGCTGAGCCACTTCGTGGTCCGCAAGTCCCTCGAACCCGCGTACACCCAGCTCGCCCTCAACGGATCCGCGGGCCCCCTGGCCGACGAGCGCGTCCGTCGCGCGGTGGCCCGTGCCCTGGACCGCAAGGGACTCGCCCGGGTCGTCCTCCAGCCGCTCGGCCTGCCCGCCGAACCGGTCGGCAGCCATCTCGCCCTGGCCGGACAGGCCGCGTACGCCGACAACAGCGGCGCCCTCGGCAACCAGGACGCCGCCGAGGCGCGGGCGCTGCTCGCGGACGCCGGATGGGTGCCGGGCGGGCCGGTCACGCAGCAGAAGAAGACGGAGAAGGCCGCCGGGTCCAAGGGCAAGAAGGGGGACAGCACCGAGGACGACCGGCCGGGCGCGGGCGGGACCTACGACCTCGGCGAGGACGACAAGCCCGCCGACGCCCCCCGGGAGCCCGCGCAGGACCCCAAGGACCACGCCGGTCGGCAGGAGCAGCAGGCCGGCGTGAGGCCGGGCGCCCACACCGACGAGCAGGCCGCCCGGCATCTGGACGGACGGCAGTACGCCGGCCGGGGCGGGCTCCCGGGGGCGTACGCGCCGAAGGGGACTGCCGCGCCGAAGGGGACGGCCGCTCCGGCGGGCGCCGCGTCCAACGTCCTCGCCAAGGACGGCAAGCCGCTGACCCTCCGCTTCGTCGTGCCCTCCGGCACGGGCTCGGAGTCCCTGCGGCTCGTGGCGGACCGGATCGCACGGATGCTCCAGCGCATCGGTGTCCGTACGGACATCACCAAGGTCTCCGACGACAGCTATTTCAAGGACCACATCGCCTCGGGGCAGTACGACCTGGCGCTCTACTCGTGGCCCGCCTCCGCCTTCCCGGCCACCGACGCCCGCCCGATCTACGCCAAGCCCGTGCCGGCGGCGGACGGCTCGCTGAGCGTCGAGCAGAACTACACCCGCGTCGGGACCGACCAGGTCGATCAGTTGTTCGATCAGGCGCTCTCGACGCTGAACGAGGACGAGGAGCGCTCCCTGGTCCGCAAGGCGGACGCCCGGATCTGGGCCGCCGCCGGTTCCATCCCCCTCTACCAGCGCCCCCAGCTGGCCGCCGCCCGCGTCGGCCTCGCGAACACCGGAGCCTTCGGATTCCAGACCCCGGTGTACGAGGACATGGGCTTCCTGAAGAAGGGCGCGAAGCCCTCGGCGAGCCCGTCGAAGAGCGGGTGACCCGCGGCTGAGGATTCCGTGGCCGGAAACAGTACGACCTCCCCCCGTATCCGGTGACCGTCGCTGGATACGGGGCGGCCACGGGCCCCGCACGGCGTGTTCGGGCCCCGGCGTCGTGCGCCGCCCCGGGAGACGCAGGCGGCGGAGAGCGCCTGATCAACGTGACCGGGATCACCGCGTCCGGCCCCTGGGATGCGGCCCGCGGAGGCCGCGTTCGGCCCTCGCGCCCGGTCCCGCGGAGGCCGCTTCTGTCAAGGCCACGTACCATGGGGTAAGGCCGTGGCGTGTGCAGCCCGGCAGTGGCCCCGCGGATGCGGAGGCCGTCCACTCACTCCGGGAGAAGCGCCTCACTATGGCCACGCGCCACGACATCCGCAACGTCGCCATCGTCGCCCACGTCGACCACGGCAAGACCACCCTGGTCGACGCCATGCTCAAGCAGGCCGGTGCCTTCGCCGCGCACGCCGCCGAGTCGCTCGACGATCGCATGATGGACTCGAACGACCTGGAACGTGAGAAGGGCATCACGATCCTGGCGAAGAACACGGCGGTCAAGTACCACCCGAAGGATGGCGGCGACGCCATCACGATCAACATCATCGACACCCCCGGCCACGCCGACTTCGGTGGTGAGGTCGAGCGCGGTCTGTCGATGGTGGACGCGGTCGTCCTGCTGGTCGACGCCTCCGAGGGCCCCCTGCCGCAGACCCGCTTCGTGCTGCGCAAGGCGCTCCGGGCCCGCCTGCCCGTCATCCTGTGCATCAACAAGACGGACCGCCCGGACTCGCGCATCGACGAGGTCGTGAACGAGGCCTACGACCTCTTCCTCGACCTGGACGCCGACGAGGACCAGATCGAGTTCCCGATCGTCTACGCGTGTGCGCGTGACGGCGTCGCGTCGCTGACCAAGCCGCAGGACGGCACCGTCCCGGCCGACAGCGACAGCCTGGAGCCGTTCTTCTCCACGATCCTCGAGTCCGTCCCGGCCCCGTCCTACGACGAGTCCGCGCCGCTCCAGGCCCACGTGACCAACCTGGACGCCGACAACTTCCTCGGCCGTATCGCGCTGCTGCGCGTCGAGCAGGGCGAGCTGCGCAAGGGCCAGACCGTCACGTGGATCAAGCGCGACGGCACGATGTCCAACGTGCGCATCACCGAGCTGCTGATGACCGAGGCGCTCACCCGCAAGCCCGCCGAGGTGGCCGGCCCCGGTGACATCTGCGCCGTCGCCGGTATCCCGGACATCATGATCGGCGAGACCCTCGCCGACCCCGAGAACCCGATCGCGCTGCCGCTGATCACGGTCGACGAGCCGGCGATCTCCATGACCATCGGCACCAACACCTCGCCGCTCGTCGGCCGCGGTGGCACGGGCAAGGGCGCGGACGCCAAGTCCGCGGTCAAGGACCGCAAGGTCACCGCCCGCCAGGTCAAGGACCGCCTCGACCGCGAACTGGTCGGCAACGTCTCGCTGCGCGTGCTCGACACCGAGCGCCCGGACGCCTGGGAGGTCCAGGGCCGCGGTGAGCTCGCGCTCGCCATCCTGGTCGAGCAGATGCGCCGCGAGGGCTTCGAGCTGACCATCGGCAAGCCGCAGGTGGTCACCCAGGTCATCGACGGCAAGGTCCACGAGCCGGTCGAGCGCATGACGATCGACGTGCCCGAGGAGCACATGGGCGCGGTCACGCAGCTCATGGGTGTCCGCAAGGGCCGTATGGACAACATGTCGAACCACGGCTCCGGCTGGGTCCGTCTGGAGTTCGTCGTCCCGTCCCGCGGCCTCATCGGCTTCCGGACCGAGTTCCTGACCGGCACGCGCGGCACGGGCATCGCCCACTCCATCCACGAGGGCCACGAGCCGTGGTTCGGCACCCTGACGACCCGTAACAACGGCTCGCTCGTCGCCGACCGCTCCGGCGCCGTCACCGCGTTCGCGATGACGAACCTCCAGGAGCGCGGTGTGCTGTTCACCGACCCCGGCACCGAGGTGTACGAGGGCATGATCGTCGGCGAGAACTCGCGCGCCGACGACATGGACGTGAACATCACCAAGGAGAAGAAGCTCACGAACATGCGGTCCGCGTCGGCCGACACGTTCGAGGCGATCGTCCCGCCGCGCAAGCTCTCCCTGGAGCAGTCGCTGGAGTTCTGCCGCGACGACGAGTGCGTCGAGGTGACCCCGGAGGCCGTTCGCATCCGCAAGGTCGTCCTCGACCAGAAGGAGCGCGGCCGCACCGCGAGCCGCGCCAAGCACGGCTGATCCACCGGACCCGCCGGCCTGATCCACTCGGTCCGGCCGGCTGATCCGAAGGCGACCTGAGCCCGGGTGCCCCCGCATGGGGGCATCCGGGCTTTTTTGTCACCCGGTTTCCGCCCTCCCGTGTCCGAAATGCGGTGCGTCCAGACCGATAGGCATGTAACACGTCCGTTTCGGGGGCTTCTCCCGCAGATCATTTTGTCCAGATTTTGGAAGATGTACGCGGCAGCTGTGATGGAACCGAGACCTAAAGGCTGTGGTCGGTTATCTGGCTCATGTCAGATAGTTAGCCGCGTAACGCTCGGGTCAATGGGTCATGCGCTGTGGGGACAGCGCCGACTCACGAGCACAGTGGGGTGCTTGATCCTCCGTCAGGGGTGTCGGAGGTCAGCCAGTACCCCTCCTGTCCGTGCACCGGTTGAGTCATGAGGAGGTACCCATGTGCGGTGTCATCAGCACCCTGTGGGTCACATCGTCCCCTGCGGTCCGCGATGACGGCGCGGAGTTCCGAGCCCGGATCCGCGCCCGAGCGTACTGACGCGGGGGCCGGCGTCGACGTCCGGCCCGACGGGACCGTGCCGTGGTTTCAACTACGCGCGTCCCGCTGGGGTTTCCGGACGACTGCCGGGCAATTGACGTCTCTTCTGAACCGAACGGTGGCCGGGCACGCCAGGTGACGGCCGCCGGCCCGGCACAGCCCGATCCGCTCCGGCGGGCGGGCGGCGCCGGGTACGGCACACCCACACTTGCGGAATGGGCGAATTGTGACGAGTCCTATCGAGACTGAGGACGGCGCGGAACCGGTCGTCGCGCACGGCGGGCAGGCGGCGACCACGAAAACCGAGGGCGATCCGCTCGTCGGCCGGTCTCCCGGCCGACTGATGTGGACCCGTTTCAAGAGGGACCGCTCGGGGGTCATCTCCGCCTACGTCGTGGGGTTCTTCTTCCTGATCGGGGTGCTCGCCCCGCTGATCGGCAAGCTGTACGGCAAGAATCCGTACACGGTGTACGCGGACGAGCGCCCCGAGCTGTTCGACAGCGCCGGTGTGCCGCTCCAGCCCAACGGCGGTATCAGCAGCGAGTTCTGGTTCGGCCTGGAGCCGGGCAACGGCTACGACGTCTTCACCAAGCTGATCTTCGGCATCAGGACCTCGCTGATGATCTCCGTGGCGGTGACGGTCACGGTCGTGCTCACCGGCATCCTGCTGGGAGTCACCGCCGGCTACATCGGCGGAAGGGTCGACTACGGCATCAGCCGTGTCATCGACTTCCTGCTGGCCTTCCCCTCGCAGCTGTTCTTCATCGCGAGCATGCCGGTCGTGGTCTCGCTCTTCGTGAGCCCGCGCGACGAGACACCGACCTACGTACGGGTGATCGCGCTGATCGCCGTCCAGTGGGCGCTCGGCTGGATGAGCCTCGCCCGCATCCTGCGGGGAACCGCACTCGCCCTGCGCGAGAGGGAGTTCATCGAAGCGGCCAAGGTGAGCGGGGCTTCCCCCTGGCGGATCATCCGCAAGGAAGTGCTGCCCAACGTGGTGACACCGCTCCTGGTGCAGACCACCTATCTGCTCCCCAACTTCGTGACGATCGAGGCGGGTCTTTCGTTCCTCGGCGTCGGGATCGTCGAACCGACGCCCGACTGGGGCCAGATGTTCTCCAAGGCATCCACGGAACTCGTCCTCCAGAACGACATCACCTACATGTTCTTCCCGGGCGTCTCGATGATCATTTTCGTCGTCGCGTTCAACCTGCTCGGGGATTCGGTCAGGGACGCCTTCGATCCCAAGACGGCTCGCTGACCACAGAGTTGTGGGCGCCTTCGCCCCGATCACGATCGGCATCTCCACAGCACCTCAATGCGCAGTCACAGGTCCGAAGACCGCAGACCGCAACTCACAGGCACCACAGGTGCACTTGTTCGCACCGGTGACAACAGATGGGTAGGAATCTGAGTGATGAGTAGGGGCGGACGCCACGCATACGCCGCAATCTCTGTGCTCGCGGCGGGAGCTCTCGTGCTCACCGGTTGCAGCAAGGGCGGCAGCGACAAGGGGAACAACAACAACAAGGACAAGGAGAACGCGCAGCGGCAGCAGGCGTCGATCAAGTTCGGCAGCACCGCCGACTCCACGGGCCCCGCGGCCGAGGTACCCGGCGCGAAGAGCGGCGGCACGATGGAGGTGCTCCAGCGTGACAGCTACGCGCACCTCGACCCGGCCCAGATCTACGTCTCCGACGAGGGGTCCCTCGCCACGCTGATCCACCGTGGTCTGACCGGCTACAAGTCCACGAGCGACGACGGCTCCAAGCACGAGATCGTCGGCGACCTCGCCACCGACTCCGGCACCACGACGGACGGCGGCAAGACCTGGAAGTACACGCTCAAGGACGGCATCAAGTTCGAGGACGGCTCGGCGATCACGTCCAAGGACGTCCGCCAGACCTTCGAGCGCCTCTTCGCCCCGTTCATCAACCAGGGCCCGCCCTACATCCAGCAGTGGCTCGCCAACAGCCCGGGCGCGGACTACCGCAAGCTGCTGAAGGACGGCCCCTACAAGGGCAAGCACCTGCCGGACAGCATCCTCCAGACGCCGGACGCGAAGACCGTCGTCTTCAAGTTCCAGACGCCGCACCCCGACCTGCCGTACGCCCTCGCCATGGCGGGCTACGCGGTCGTCTCGGCCAAGGGCGACACCAAGACGAAGTACGACCGGGCGCCCGTGACGACCGGACCGTACAAGATCCAGTCGTTCAAGTCCGGCAAGTCGATGGTCCTCGTGAAGAACACCAACTGGGACCCGAAGACGGACCCGATCCGTCACCAGTACGTGGACCAGTTCAACATCACGTTCAACCAGCAGTTCGAGACGTCCACCAAGACGCTGCTCGCGGACACCGGCGCCGACCAGGCCGGCGTCAGCTTCAACAACCAGGTCGACGCGGGCAACCTCTCCAAGGTCCTCGCCGACCCGAAGATGAAGTCCCGTACGGTCTCGGGCTTCCAGCCCTACGTCGGCCAGATGAACATCAACATGACCCACCCGGCCCTGAAGGACAAGAAGGTCCGCGAGGCCATCGCCTACGCCCTGCCGATCACGCCGTTCGTGCGTGCCTACGGCGGCACCGACGCGATGGAGGTCGCCGGCGGTCTCATCAGCCCGACCGTCAGCGGCTACGACGCCTCCTTCGACCCGTTCGGCAAGAAGAAGAAGCCGGCCGGTGACCCGGAGAAGGCCAAGGCCCTGCTGAAGGAAGCCGGCAAGGTGGGCATGAAGCTGACCTTCGGCTACATCAACACCCCCGAGGGCCAGCAGTACTCCACCGCCATGGCGGCGGGTCTCCAGAAGGCGGGCTTCAACGTCCAGCGCCAGGAGATCCCGGCGGAGACCTACTACGACCAGGTCGGCAAGGTCGACAACAACTACGACATCTTCCACACCGCGTGGGGTGCCGACTGGCCGTCCGCCTCGACCGTGATCCCGCCGCTGTACGACGGCCGCGCGATCGCCGACGGCGCGCAGAACTACTCGCACGTCAACGACCCCAAGGTGAACGCGGACATCGACCGCATCAACAAGATCACCGACCCGGTCAAGGGCGCGGCCGAGTGGGAGAAGGTCGACCAGTACCTGGTCAAGGACATCGTCAACGTCGTCCCGACCGCGTACTACAAGCAGTCCCAGATCGCCGGCTCCAAGGTCGGCGGCCTGGTCTACGACGACGTGATCGGTGGCGTCGACCCGCGTCGCCTGTTCGTCAAGTAACCGTCGCCCTGACGGGGCCCGGCGCGCTCGCCCTCGGCGAGGCAACCGCGCCGGGCCCCGCCGGGCCCGCTGACGTCTGAGAGCTGCCCCTGTCATGCTGCGCTTCCTCATTCGCCGGACACTCGGCGCCGCCGTCATTCTCTTCCTGCTGAGTATCGTCGCGTTCCTGCTGTTCTTCGGGATGCCGAGGGACCCGGGCCTGCTGATGTGCGGCAAGACCTGCACGCCCGCCAACCTCGCGAACATCCATCATGTGCTCGGCCTCGACAAGTCGATCCCCGAGCAGTACTGGATCTTCCTGCACAACCTCGTGCTGGGCAGCAACGGCTTCGACCAGGGACCGTGCCCCGCACCCTGTTTCGGGTACTCGTACCACACCAATGAGGCGGTCTGGGGCACGCTGATGGACCGCCTGCCCACGACGGTGTCGCTGACCCTGGGGGCCGCGGTGTGCTTCCTGGTCGTCGGCCTCGGCACGGGCATGCTCTCCGCGTGGAAGCGCGGCACGCTCGTGGACAAGACGGTCACCGCCGGCGCGATGGTGCTCAGCTCGATGCAGATCTACTTCCTCGGCCCGCTGGCCCTGGCGGCCCTCGTCTACCAGAGCCACCTCTTCGACAAGCCCGCCTACAACGACTTCACCGCGAACCCGGTCAGCTGGTTCACCGGACTGATCATCCCCTGGGTGATCCTGTCCACGATCTTCGCCTCGCAGTACACCCGTATGGCGCGCTCGTCGATGATCGAGCAGCTCCAGGAGGAACACGTCCGCACCGCGCGGGCCAAGGGCATGTCCCGCAAGTACGTCTTCTTCCGCTACGCCTGGCGCGGTTCGCTCATCCCCATCGTCACCATCTTCGGCATCGACCTCGGCTCGCTGCTGGGCGGCGCGATCATCACCGAGTACACCTTCGGACTGCCCGGCCTCGGCAAGCTCGCCGTCGAATCGGTGTTCTTCAGCGACCTGCCCCTGCTGCTGGGCGTGATGCTCTTCTCCGCCGCCATGATCCTTCTGTTCAACATCATCGTGGATGCCTGCTACGCCTTCATCGACCCGCGCGTGCGGCTGTCCTAGGAGCAATCCGTGACCACTCTGACCAAGGAATCGGGCGCCGGCACCCCTGCGGACCAGGGTCCCTTCCTGTCGGTGCGTGACCTGTACGTCCGGTTCAAGACCGAGGACGGTGTCGTCAAGGCCGTCGACGGGCTCTCCTTCGACCTCGAACGGGGCAAGACCCTCGGCATCGTGGGGGAGTCGGGCTCCGGCAAATCGGTGACCAACCTGACGATCCTCGGCCTGCACAACCCGATGTTCACGAGCATCGAGGGCGAGATCGTGCTCGACGGGCAGGAGCTGATCACCGCCCGCGAGTCGGAGTTGGAGAAGGTGCGCGGCAACAAGGCCGCGATGATCTTCCAGGACCCGCTGACGGCGCTGTCCCCGTACTACACGGTGGGCCGGCAGATCGCCGAGCCGTTCTGGAAGCACACCGGGGCGTCGAAGAAGGCCGCCTGGGACCGGGCGGTGGAGATGCTCGGCAAGGTCGGCATCCCCAACCCCAAGGAGCGGGCGAAGGACTATCCGCACCAGTTCTCCGGCGGTATGCGCCAGCGCGCGATGATCGCGATGGCACTGGTCTGCGACCCCGACCTGCTGATCGCCGACGAGCCGACCACCGCGCTCGACGTCACCGTGCAGGCCCAGATCCTCGACCTCCTGAAGAACCTCCAGCAGGAGTTCGGCTCGGCCATCATCTTCATCACGCACGACCTCGGCGTCATCGCCGACATGGCCGACGACATCATGGTGATGTACGCGGGCGGGGCGGTGGAGCGCGGCACGGTGAACGAGGTGCTGCGCGCGCCCCAGCACCCTTACACCTGGGGCCTGCTGAACTCGATGCCGCGCCTCGACTCGGACCTCGACACCCCGCTGGCCCCCATCCCCGGCGCGCCGCCCTCCCTGCTGAGGCCGCCGTCGGGCTGCCGGTTCCACCCCCGCTGCACCTTCCAGGGCGAGGTCGGGGGCGCGCGCTGCGTGGACGAGCTCCCGCTGCTGCCGGCGGGCCGGGGAGGCGCGTGCCACCTCACGGCCGAGCAGAAGCAGACCATTTTCATCGAGCAGATCAAGCCCCGGCTGCGGTAGGGAGAAGAGCGTCATGAAGGAAGACGTCGAGAAGGACGTCACCGCGGGCGCCGCCACGCTGCCCGCCCCGCGCGCCGCCGGCTCCGACGGCTCGGCCGAGCCGCTGCTGGTGGTCGACAACCTCGTCAAGCACTTCCCGGTCAAGGGCGGCTTCCCCATCCGGCGCACCATCGGCGCGGTGCAGGCCGTGGACGGCATCGACCTCACCGTGAACGTGGGCGAGAGCTTCGGTCTCGTGGGGGAGTCGGGCTGCGGCAAGTCGACGACCGGACGCCTGATCACGCGTCTGCTGGAGCCGACGGCCGGCAGCATCAAGTACCGCGGCCAGGACATCAGTCACGCCAGCCGCAAGGAACTGGCGCCGGTCCGCTCCGAGATCCAGATGATCTTCCAGGACCCCTATTCGTCGCTGAACCCGCGCCAGACCGTCGGCAAGATCATCTCCGCGCCGATGGAGGTCAACGGGATCGAGCCGCCCGGCGGCCGCGAGAAGCGGGTCCGGGAGCTGCTGGAGATCGTCGGTCTCAACCCCGAGCACTACAACCGCTTCCCGCACGAGTTCTCCGGCGGCCAGCGCCAGCGCATCGGCGTGGCCCGCGCGCTCGCGCCCGAGCCGAAGCTGATCGTCGCGGACGAGCCGGTCTCCGCCCTGGACGTCTCCATCCAGGCGCAGGTGGTCAACCTGCTCCAGAAGGTGCAGAACGAACTGGGCATCGCGTTCCTGTTCATCGCCCACGACCTGGCGGTGGTACGGCACTTCTCGCAGCGCGTCGCCGTCATGTACCTCGGCAAGGTGATCGAGGTCGGCGACCGGGGTTCGATCTACACCCGGCCCCGGCACCCCTACACCCACGCCCTGCTCTCCGCCGTCCCCGAGGTCGAACTGGAGGCGTCCGACAAGGCTCCCCGGGAGCGCATCCGGCTCGCGGGCGACGTGCCGTCCCCCATCTCCCCGCCGTCGGGCTGCCGCTTCCGCACCCGCTGCTGGAAGGCGCAGGACAAGTGCGCCCAGGAGGAGCCGCCGCTGGTCCGTCTGTCGGGCAACCGCGAGGGTCACCTGACGGCGTGCCACTTCCCGGAGGACCCGACCACCGAGGCCCGCGACGAGGACATCGTGCTGGACCCGGCACTGGTGGCCCTGGAGGACACTCCCTAGGGCGTACCCGCCGTACGTGAGGGGCCCGCCGCCGTCGCGCGCGGGCCCCTTCGCGTACGGGCGGTGCTCCCTCCGCGTACGGGCCGTGGCTCCGTTCGCGTACGGGCCTGGGCCCCCGTCCGGTCAGGCCCGGCCGGCGACCGTGATGATCTCGGGTGCGGTGGGGGAGGGCGGCCGGCGCGCCCAGTCCCCGTACTGCTCCCGCACGACGAACCCGGCCTCGCCGAGGAACCCGCGCAGGGCGTCCGCTCCCAGGAACCGCAGCGTGCTGCGGCTGACCCTCGGGCACCCCCAGCCCGCGTGCTCGAACGTCTCGCTGAACGTCACACGGTCCCCGAGCACCGGGGCCTCCACCTCGTGCCGTACCCGTACGGCGTTCCCGTCCGCGTCGCGCACCTCGCGCGCCCGGTCCGGCCGCCAGGTCTCCCACGCCCGGGCGCCGGGATTGCGGGTCTCGAAGACGAACCGCCCTCCGTCGCCCAGGGCCTGCCGCACGGCGGCCAGCGCGGAGCGCACCTCCTCGTCGCCCAGCAGCACCTGGAAGGCGTGCCCGGTCATCACCACGAGGTCGAACTCCCGCTCCCAGCGCACCGATCCGAGGTCCCCGAGCACCCACTCGACGTCGGCCCGCCCGCGTGCCTGCACCAGCATCGCCGCGGCGGGATCCAGCCCGCACAGGCGCCCCTCGTGACCGGCCCGCCGGGCACGTGTCAGCAGGCGTCCCGTCCCGCATCCGACATCGAGCACGGACCGTGCGGACATCACCAGATCCAGGTAGAAGTCGTCGCTCGGTCCCCACGGATTCAGCGCGTCGTACAGGGCGGCGAGCGAGACGTCACTGAACGAACGGTCAGTCATCGCAGCAGTCTGTCAGCCCGCCGGGCCATCCGAAACCGTTGATCGGGAAGGAATCGGGTGAGCGAGTGGCCGGAAAGAATCGCAGGTTGAACGGGTGGTACAAGGGAACCGGGAGACGACCGGCTCCGGCACCGCTCACGAGAATCGGGACGAGATGCTGCACCACGTCGAGCTGTGGGTACCTGATCTGGAGCGGGCCGTGCGCTCCTGGGGCTGGCTGCTGGAGCGGCTGGGGTACGCGCCGTACCAGGACTGGCCGGACGGCCGCAGCTGGCGGCTGGGAGAGACCTACCTCGTCTTCGAGCAGTCCCCCGCCCTGACCGCCGGCCGCCACGACCGTCTGCGCCCGGGACTGAACCACCTCGCCTTCCACGTCGCGAGCGGAGCCGAACTCGACGTTCTCGTCGCCGAGGCCCCGGCACACGGTTGGACGCTCCTGTTCCCCGACCGGCACCCCCACGCGGGCGGTCCCGGCCACCGGGCCGCCTATCTGGAGAACGGCGACGGATTCGAGGCGGAACTGGTGGCCAGGCCGGACGGGCCGCCGCACGGCGGAACCCCCGGACAACAGCAGCCGCAGGACGGATGGTTGACGTCGAGACGCGAGCCGCCTTCCCGGGGATGTTAATCGCTCGACATCGGCCGGGCGGGCCGGGATGCTTCACCCCGATGACTTCACAGAAACGAACGGACAGGCCCCCGGCCTGGGACGAGCGCACCCAGCTGGCCACCTTCCTCGACTACGCCCGTGCCACCGCCCGCGCCAAGTGCGAGGGCTTGTCGGCGGAGGACGCCCGCAAGGCTCCGCTGCCCGGATCGCCGCTGATGACGCTGAGCGGGCTGATCAACCATCTCCGCTGGGTCGAGTACTACTGGTTCCAGGTGGTCTTCCTCGGCGAGGAGGACAAGGGTCCCTGGACGGACGAGGACCCCGACCGCGAGATGCGCATCGCCGTCGACCTCCCGCTGTCGCAGCTGCTCGACGAGTACGAGGAACAGAGCTCCCGCTACAGCGAGTTGGTGGCCGCCCACGACCTCGACGCCAGGGCCGAGCGGCCCGGCCGCGACGGCAGGCACGTGGACCTCCGCTGGATCGTCCTGCACCTCGTGGAGGAGACCGCCCGGCACAACGGCCACATCGACATCCTGCGCGAGCTGGCCGACGGCCGGACGGGGGACTGACCATGACCGAGGCACCGCTCTCGCACCCCACCATCCGTACGATCACCTTCGACTGCACCGGCGATCCCTACGACGTCGGGCTGTTCTGGAGCAGGCTGCTCGGCAGGCCGCTCCACGACGACGACAAGCCGGGTGACCCGGAGGCGGTCATCGAGGATCCGTCAGGCGGCCCGACCCTGCTGTTCGTTCAGGTCCCCGAGGGCAAGACGGTCAAGAACCGCGTCCACCTCGACCTGACCCCGCACGGCCGCACCCGCGACGACGAGGTCGAACGCGCCCTGTCCCTCGGCGCCCGCCGCGTCGCCGACCACATCCGCCCCGACGGCGGCGGCTGGGTCCTCCTCGCGGACCCGGAGGGCAACGAATTCTGCATGGAACGCGGCCCGTTGGAGATGGGCGGGGCCTGAGCGGGACCGTGCCGCCACACGGGAGAAGGCCCGCACCGGAGTGGTGCGGGCCTTCGTTCCCCTGGAACCGGCGTTCGTGGGCTCGGGTCAATGGGCCGGGAAGGTCGGTTCCTGAAAGGGGGCGGCTGACGAAAAGGGGTGTGTCAGACCGCCGCCTCGGGGTCCTTGGCGAGACGCGGGGCCGGGACGGTCTCCGTCGTCTCCGGGTAGTGGCAGGCCGTCAGGTGACCGTCGTTGCTGCCCGAGATCTGCACCAGCGGCGGAGCGTCGGTCGCGCACTTCTCCGTCGCCTTCCAGCAGCGGGTGCGGAAACGGCAGCCGGACGGCGGGTTGAGCGGCGAGGGGACGTCACCCTTGAGCAGGATGCGCTCACGGGTCGGGACGTCGTCCGCGGTCGCCTCGGGAACGGCGGACATCAGCGCGCGCGTGTACGGGTGGCGCGGGTTGTCGTACAGGTCCTCGCGGTTGGCGATCTCGACGATCTTGCCGAGGTACATCACCGCGACGCGCTGCGAGAAGTGCCGCACGATCGCGAGGTCGTGGGCGATGAACAGGAACGCGATGCCCAGGTCCCGCTGGAGGTCCTGGAGCAGGTTGACGACCTGCGCCTGGATGGAGACGTCGAGCGCCGAGACCGGCTCGTCCGCGACGATCAGCTTCGGCTGGAGCGCGAGCGCGCGGGCCACGCCGATGCGCTGGCGCTGGCCGCCGGAGAACTCGTGCGGGAAGCGGTTGTAGTGCTCGGGGTTGAGACCGACCGTCTCCAGCAGCTCGCGGACGCGCTTCTCGTGACCGCCGGGCGGGTTGATCCCGTTGATCTCCATCGGACCCGAGATGATCTTGCCGACCGTCTGCCGCGGGTTCAGCGAGGCGTACGGGTCCTGGAAGATCATCTGGATCTCGGAGCGGACCGGCGCCAGCTGCTTGCGGTTGGCGTGCGTGATGTCCTGGCCGCGGTACTTGATGCTGCCGCCGGTGGGCTCCAGCAGACGCGTGACCAGCCGGCCCGTGGTCGACTTGCCACAGCCGGACTCGCCGACCAGGCCGAGGCTCTCGCCCTCGGCGACCTGGAAGTCGAGACCGTCCACGGCCTGGACCGCGCCGATCTTCCGCTTGAAGGGGAAGCCGCCCATCACCGGGAAGTGCTTGGTCAGTCCGGTGACGTCCAGGAGGGGGTTCGTGTTGCTCATGATCGTGAAGTCCCGTCTCAGTTACGTCAGTGCGACCGCGTCGCGGCGAAGTCGGCGAAGAAGTCGCGGCGCTGGTCCGCCGTGAGGTGGCAGGCGGCACCGCGTCCGTCGGTGACCTGGAGCGGCGGCTGCTCGGTGGAGCAGAGACCGCCGGTGACCTTCTCCGCGAAGGTGCACCGCGGGTGGAAGCGGCAGCCGGACGGCGGGTTGAGGAGCGAGGGCGGCGAGCCCGGGATCGGCGACAGCGGAACGTCGACCGGTCCGTCCAGGCTCGGCATGGAGCCCAGCAGGCCCCAGGTGTAGGGGTGCTGCGGCGCGCGCAGCACCTCCTTCTTGGTGCCCCGCTCCACGCACCGGCCGCCGTACATCACGAGCACGTCGTCCGCGATGTCGGCGATGACGCCGAGGTCGTGCGTGATGAAGATGATCGCGGTGCCGAACTCCTGCTGGAGGTCCTTGAGCAGGTCCATGATCTGGGCCTGCACGGTGACGTCGAGCGCGGTGGTCGGCTCGTCGGCGATGAGCAGCTCGGGGTCGCAGACCAGCGCCATCGCGATCATCGCGCGCTGGCGCATACCGCCGGAGAACTGGTGCGGGTAGTCGTCCACCCGGACGTCCGGCTGCGGGATGCCCACGCGCCGCAGCATCTCGATCGCCCGCGCCCGGGCCTCCTTCTTGGAGGCACCGGTGTGCTTGCGGTACGTCTCGCCGATCTGCCGGCCGATGGTGTGGTACGGGGACAGCGAGGCCAGCGCGTCCTGGAAGATCATCGACATCTTGTTGCCGCGCAGCTTCTCCAGCTCCCGCTCGGAGGCGGTCAGCAACTCCTTGCCGTCGAGCAGGATCTCGCCGTCGATGGCGGTGCGGTCGCGGTCGTGCAGGCCGAGGATCGTCAGGTTCGTGACGGACTTGCCCGAGCCCGACTCGCCCACGATGCCGAGCGTCTTGCCCTTGGCCAGGTCGAAGGTGAGACCGTCGACGGCCTTGACGACGCCGTCCTCGGTGGAGAAGTGGACCTTCAGATCCCTGACGGACAGGAAGGGCTGCTGATCGGTGCTCGTCACGGGGACGCTCCTGGGGGGTGATGCGAGGGGTAGCTTGCGGGTCGGCGGGGGAACGGCGGCGGGGCGCCGGGGTCAGGCGAGCCGGATCCGCGGGTCGATGAAGGCGTAGACCGCGTCCACGAGGATGTTGAAGAAGACGATCGCCCCGGAGGCCACCACGGTGACGGCCAGCAGCATGGGCAGGTCGTTCGCCTCGACGGCGGTCACGGCGAGCTTGCCGATGCCCTGGAGGCTGAAGACCGACTCGGTGATGATGGCGCCGCCGATCAGCGTGCCCAGGTCGATGCCGAAGATCGTGACGATCGGGCCCATCGCTCCGCGCCAGGCGAAGCGGAAGAACACCGCGCGCCGGGACAGGCCCTTGGCGCGGGCCGTGCGCACGTAGTCCTCGCTGAGCTGTTCCACCAGCTGGGAGCGCGTCATACGGGTGTAGTTCGCGGTGAAGATGATCGAGAGCGTCAGCCAGGGCAGCAGCAGACCGCCGGCCCAGGCGGCCGGGTCGTCGAAGAACGACGTGTACGAGGGCTGCTCGAGGATGCCGAGCTGCTGGACCAGGAAGTACATCGCGATGTAGCCGACGAAGTAGATCTGGAGCGAGGAGCCGATCAGCGAGAACGAGCTGGCGATCTTGTCGGCGGCCTTGCCCTGCTTGACGGCGGCGATCATGCCCGTGCCGACACCGATGATGAGGAAGAAGACCGACGCGCCGAGCGCGAGGGAGATCGTCAGCGGCATGCGGTCCTTGATCGTGGCGAGGACCGGCTCGCGGTTGGTGAACGAGAAGCCGAGGCAGGGGGCGTTGCAGTTGCCCAGACCGCCGTAGTCACGCCCGGCGAAGATGCCCTCCAGCCAGTGCCAGTACTGCACCGGCAGTGGGTCGGCGATCCCGAGGTTGACCCTGACCTGATCCAAGAGCTCCTTGGTGCAGACCTTGCCGCACGCCATGCGGGCGGGGTCACGCGGGAGCGCGTAGAAGAGCATGAAGGTGACGGCGCTGATGATCAGCAGAATCACAAGTGCGCCGATCACACGGCGGACTAGAAAACGGAGCATGGCGTGACTTTCCGGACGGGGCGCCGTCGCCGGGAGTGTGGGGTGGGGGTGAGAGGGGCCGGGGCGGCGGCACGGTGGCCGCCGCCCCGAAGCGGGGTCAGGCCTTCGCGGCGTAGACCTTGCCCAGTGCGATGCAGGTGTTGCCGGAGTCGTAGATCACGCCGCCGACCTTGGAGCCGTGGAAGTAGTTGCGGATCGGGTTGTAGTCCGGAACCACGGCGGCGAGCTGCATGATCTGCTCGTCGATGTCGCCCCACATCTTGGCGGCCTTCTTCGCGTCGGGCTCGATCGTGGCGGCGGCGATCGCCTTGTCCACGCTCGCGTCCTTCAGCTGCGGCCAGTTGACACCGCCGTCGGCGATCTGGCTGCTGTCGAAGCAGGGCTGGATGACCGCGTAACCGGCCGGCCAGTCCGGGCCCCAGCCGGCGGCGAACATGTCGTACTGGTTGTCCAGCTGGCCGATCTGGCTGTAGAAGGAGGTCTTGTCGACCTGCTTCACGACCGGGGTGAAGCCCGCCTTGGTCAGCGCGGTCTTGATCGCGACGGCCTGCTTGACCGCGTTGTCCGACTGCTGCATGGCGACGACGATGCGCTGGCCCGTCTTGCCGGCCTCCTTGAGGAGGGCCTTGGCCTTCTCGGGGTCACCCATGGGCTTCGACTTCTTCTCGTAGAGGTCGAAGTCCTTGTGACCCGGGGTGAGCGGGCTGATGATCGTGGTGGCGGTCGCCGTGGAGAGCGAGCCACCGCGGATCTGCTGGAGCTGCTTCGAGGGCCACGCGAAGTTGAGCGCCTGGCGCACCTTGACGTCGGTGACGCGCTTGGTGTTGATCGCGAAGTAGTAGCAGGTGGTGTCGACCTGGGTCAGGACGCGCTTCTTGAGCGTCGGGTCCGTCATGACCTTCTGGATGCGCTCGGCGGCGACCTCGTTGAGCAGCGACAGCGTGAACTGGTCGTTGCCCTGGTCGGCGATGTAGCGGTCCGTGGAGGCCAGCGACTGGAAGCCGAACTGGAACTCGAACTTGTCCGGGTACGCGTTGCGCAGCGGGTCCGTCTCGGCGACCCAGTGGGTGTTGCGGACCAGCGACGCGCCCTTGCCGATGCTGCGGCTGGCGATCTTGTAGGGGCCGCAGGAGAGCGGGTGCTTGTCGTACTTCTCCTTGGTGTCGTGCTTCTTGGGCACGATGGAGAAGCCGCGCATGGCGACCATGAAGTTGAAGTCGGCGTGGGCCTCCTTCAGCTTGAACGTGATGGTCTTGCCGCTGACCTCGATGGAGTCGAGGTGCTTGCCCGCGTAGGGGCCCTTGTACTTGTCGCCGCCGATGAGCCAGCCCTGCGGGTAGCGGGGGCCCTGGGTGACGAAGGAGGCGAAGAGACGCTCGAAGGTCCAGCGCACGTCCTCGATCGTGACGTCGGCGCCGTCTTCCCACTTCACGTTGTCCTTCAGCGTGAAGGACCAGGTCTTGCCGCCGTCGGCCGCGGTGCCGGCGTCCGTGGCGAGGTCACCCACGAGGGTGGTGCCGCCCTTGGAGTCGACCTTGTAGCCGGTCAGACCGCGCAGGAACAGGACCGAGCAGGCGCCCTCGTACGAGGAGTAGAGCTGCGCCGGGTCCAGGTGGTCCCAGTCGATCTGGTCGAGCGTGTAGATCGTGCCGCCCTTGACCGCGCCGGCGACCTCGGGGGCCGGACCGGTGGAGTCGGCCTTGGTGCCGACCGCGATGGTGGCCGCCTTGGCCTTCGCCACGGACGGGGCCTTGTTGCTGCCGCTCCCGCCTCCGTTGCCGCTGCTGCACGCGCTGAGCACCGTGGTCGCACCGGCGGCCACACCAGTGGCTATGAGGAAGTTTCTGCGGGAAAAGGACATGGCTTACCTGCCTAGTGGTGGGTGAATTGAGAGACGGGTAACCAGCCGGACGACTTCGACCGGGGCTGGGATGGAAGTCAGCGCTTGGACTTCGGGTCGAGTGCGTCGCGGACCGAGTCTCCGAGCAGGTTGAAGGCGAGGACGAAGATGATCATCGAGACGCCCGGGAAGATCATGAAGGTGATGTCTTCCGTGTAGAAGCTGGCGCCGCGCTGGATCATGACGCCCCAGTCGGGGGTCGGGTCCTGGATGCCCGCGCCGAGGAAGGCGAGTCCCGCCTCTGCCGTGACGTATGCCGGCAGCATGAGGGTGGACTGGATCAGGATCGGCGTCCAGAGGTTGGGCAGCAGTTCCTTGAAGACGATGCGGCGCGAGGACGCGCCGGTCACCTTCGCCGCCTCGACGAACTCACGTTCCCGCAGGCCGAGGACCTGACCGCGCAGCAGACGCGCGATGGAGGCCCAGCCGAAGGCGGAGAGGACGAGGATCAGGCAGGTGGCCCGCAGCCAGGTCGGGACGTCCTCGTTGAAGGGCACGAAGAGCGTGTAGACGACCGGCATGAAGGCGATGAAGAAAAGCGTGGACGGGAACGACAGCAGGATGTCGATGACCCGGCCGACGAGGTAGTCCGTCCGGCCGCCGAGGTATCCCGCGGTGATGCCGATGACGACACCGACCACGGTGGTCAGCAGGGTGGCGGCGGTGGCGATCATCAGCGAGGTGCGGATGCCGTACAGCAGGAACGTGAAGACGTCACGGCCCAGCTGGGGCTCGATGCCGAACCAGAAGTTGCCGTCGATGCCGCCGTTGGGCTTGACCGGGAAGGCGAAGTCGTTGAGCAGACCGTCCGTCTCCTGGCCGTACTGCTCGTACGGGTTCTTCCCGTACAGCTTGGCTATCAGCGGCGCGCAGATCGCGATCGCGAAGAAGAAGACCACGATGTACGCGGAAAGGACACCGGTCCGGTCGCGCCGGAACCGCTTCCAGGCGAGTCGACCCGGGGAGCGACTCTCTGAGCCCTTGGGGGTGGAAGACGGAGCCGGGGTCTTGCCGGTCTCGTCGGTCACCTCAAGTGGGGCGGCCGCGGATGGAGTAGGGGGGGTCATGATGCTCCAGGCCCGAGGGGTCAAGGGCTCCGCAGGGCGCTCCCTACGGGCTACGCCGGACTTTTTCAACGCAATTCATGCAAGGTCAATAAAATCTCGGTCGCCTTGGTTTTCTCTTTACTTTCTTTGCCTCGGCTTGACCTCAGCGTAACTACGCGTGTAGCGCACTGTGGCCGTTCTGTGTCCGGATTCGGACCAATGTGGCGAAACGGGCAATGAGTTCGTTATCCGGACGCCAGAGTCTCGGAATGCGTACATCTCGTGCACTGGAATGAACAGTTCCGCATCGATGCGTGAAGATCTGTTGCGCCAAAGGTCAAGATCGTCTTGATCGTTGGTCAAGATCATTTGACGGAGCGTCCGGAGTGCCCCCTTCCGGATGGATCGCCACCCGGAAGGGTGGGGTAAATGTGCGATGTGCCCCGTATGGACAGATATTGGGCCCCATAGGCACAGCGCACCGGAGCCGGACGCCCGACCCCGACCCCGGCGCCGGCGGCACAGCGCACTCTCGAGGAGGCACTCCATGCGTGGAGCCACGCACGCCAAATGGGCCGCATGCGCGGCGGCGGTAGCCCTGGCGGCGTCCGCCTGCGGGGGCGGAGGGGGTGGCAGCAGCAGCGGCTCCGGCACGGTCAGCGCCTCCTGGGGTGACCCGCAGAACCCGCTGGAGCCGTCCAACACCAACGAGGTGCAGGGCGGCAAGGTCCTCGACATGATCTTCCGCGGGCTCAAGCGGTACAACGCCAAGACCGGCGCCGCCGAGGACATGCTCGCCCAGAAGATCGAGACCACGGATTCGCAGAACTTCACGATCACGGTCAAGAGCGGCTGGAAGTTCAGCAACGGGGAGGCCGTCACCGCCCAGTCCTTCGTCGACGCCTGGAACTACGGCGCCAGCCTGAAGAACAACCAGAAGAACGCGTACTTCTTCGGCTACATCCAGGGCTACGACAAGACGCACCCCGACACCGGCAAGCAGACCGCCGACACCCTCTCCGGGCTCAAGGTGACCGGAACGGACACGTTCACCGTCGCGCTGACCCAGAAGTTCTCGACGTTCCCCGACACCCTCGGCTACGCGGCCTTCTCGCCGCTGCCCAAGTCGTTCTTCAGCGACCACGCGGCCTGGGTGGCGAAGCCCGTCGGCAACGGCCCGTACACCATCGACAACTACACCAAGGGCTCGCAGATGTCCCTGGTGAAGTGGAACGACTACCCCGGTGACGACAAGGCGAAGAACGACGGTGTGACCCTCAAGGTCTACACGGACAACAACACCGCCTACAACGACCTGCTGGCCGGCAACCTCGACCTCGTCGACGACGTGCCCGCAGCCCAGCTCAAGAACGCGAACTCCGACCTGAACGGCCGGTACATCAACACCCCGGCCGGCATCATCCAGACCCTCGCCTTCCCGTTCTACGACCCGAAGTGGAACACCAGCGGCGCCACCAAGGTCCGTCAGGGACTGTCCATGGCGATCAACCGCCAGCAGATCACCGACACCATCTTCCAGAAGACGCGGACCCCCGCGAGCGACTGGACCTCACCGGTGCTCGGCGAGAAGGGCGGCTTCCAGAAGGGTCTGTGCGGCAAGTACTGCGACTACAACCCGTCCGAGGCCAAGAAGATGGTCCAGGAGGGCGGAGGCCTGCCCGGCGGGCAGGTCAAGATCTCGTACAACGCGGACACCGGCTCCCACAAGGAATGGGTCGACGCGGTCTGCAACTCGATCAACAACGCCCTCGGCAACAACAAGGCCTGCGTCGGCAACCCGATCGGCACCTTCGCCGACTTCCGCAACCAGATCGGGCAGCACAAGATGCCCGGTCCGTTCCGGGCCGGCTGGCAGATGGACTACCCGCTGATCCAGAACTTCCTCCAGCCGCTCTACTACACGAACGCCTCGTCCAACGACGGCCAGTGGTCGAACAAGCAGTTCGACAACCTCGTCAACCAGGCGAACGCGGAGACCGACACCGGCAAGGCCATCTCGCTCTTCCAGCAGGCCGAAGGCGTCGTAGGGGACAACATGGCCGCCATCCCGCTCTGGTACCAGAACGGCAGCGCCGGCTACTCGGACAAGGTCTCGAACGTGGCCCTGAACCAGTTCAGCGTGCCCGTCTACAACGAGATCACCGTCAACTGAGCCGCCCGGGGCGGGCCGCTCGCACCGGTCCGCCCCTCTATCCCCGGAGCACTCATGGGACGGTACGTCATCCGGCGACTGCTACAGATGATCCCGGTCTTCATCGGCGCCACCCTGCTCATCTTCGTGATGGTCAACGTGATGGGCGACCCCATCGCGGGGCTCTGCGGCGAGCGCAAGTGCGACCCCGCCACGGCCGCCCAGCTGCGCGCGGAGTTCGGCCTCGACAAGCCCCTGTGGCAGCAGTACCTGACCTACCTCGGCCACATCTTCACCGGCGACTTCGGCACCGCGTTCAACGGACAGCCGGTCACCGAGCTGATGGCCTCCGCGTTCCCGGTCACCATCCGGCTGACGATCGTCGCGATCTTCTTCGAGATCATCATCGGCATCACGCTCGGCGTCATCACCGGTCTGCGCCGCGGCCGGCCCGTCGACACCGGCGTCCTGCTGCTCACCCTCGTGGTCATCTCCGTGCCGACCTTCGTCACCGGTCTGCTGGCCCAGCTGCTGCTCGGCGTCAAATGGGGCTGGATCAAACCGTCCGTCTCCCCGGACGCCACCTTCGGCGAGCTGATCGTGCCCGGCCTGGTGCTGGCCTCGGTGTCCCTCGCCTACGTGACCCGTCTGACCCGGACCTCCATCGCGGAGAACAAGCGGTCCGACTACGTGCGCACCGCCGTCGCCAAGGGCCTGCCGCGGCGGCGCGTGACCATCCGGCATCTGCTGCGCAACTCGCTGATCCCCGTGGTCACCTTCATCGGCACCGACATCGGGGCGCTGATGGGCGGCGCGATCGTCACCGAGCGGATCTTCAACATCCACGGGGTCGGCTACCAGCTCTACCAGGGGATCGTGCGCCAGAACACCCAGACCGTCGTCGGCTTCGTGACCATCCTCGTCCTCATCTTCATGGTCGCCAACCTGCTCGTCGACCTTCTGTACGCCGTACTCGACCCGAGGATCCGCTATGCCTGAGCAGCCGCCGTACGAGGAAGAGGAATTCCACCACGGTCCCGAAGGCCCGCCGCCGGAGGACCTCGCCATCGCCCCGACCGGCTTCGGCGGCACGATGGACCTCGGGTCGAGCGAGGCGGAGACCCTGGAGCGGACGCCGGGGGGACCGGAGGGCACGGGACCGAAGGAGAAGCCGCGCTCCCTGTGGTCCGACGCCTGGCGGGACCTGCGCCGCAACCCCGTCTTCATCATCTCGGGACTGGTCATCCTCTTCCTGGTCGTCATCTCGATCTGGCCCTCGCTGATCACCTCCCAGAGCCCGCTCCAGTGCGACCTCGCCAAGGCCCAGGAGGGCTCGCAGTCCGGACACCCCTTCGGCTTCGACGGCCAGGGCTGCGACGTCTACACCCGGACCGTCTACGGAACCCGGGTCTCGATCAGCGTCGGCGTGCTCGCCACGATCGGGGTCGCGCTGCTCGGCTCGTTCCTCGGCGGCCTGGCCGGCTTCTACGGCGGGGTGGGCGACTCGATCCTGTCCCGGATCACCGACATCTTCTTCGCGATCCCCGTCGTGCTCGGCGGTCTGGTCCTGCTCTCCGTGGTGACCAGCAACACGATCTGGCCGGTCGTCGGGTTCATGGTGCTGCTCGGCTGGCCGCAGGTCTCCCGGATCGCGCGCGGCTCCGTCATCACCACCAAGGAGAACGACTACGTCCACGCGGCCCGCGCGCTGGGCGCCTCCAACTCCCGGATGATGCTGCGGCACATCACCCCGAACGCGGTCGCGCCGGTCATCGTCGTCGCGACCATCGCGCTCGGTACGTACATCTCGCTGGAGGCGACGCTGTCGTACCTGGGTGTCGGCCTCAAGCCCCCGACGGTCAGCTGGGGCATCGACATCTCCTCGGCCTCCGCGTACATCCGCCAGGCCCCGCACATGCTGCTGTGGCCGGCCGGCGCGCTCGCGATCACCGTGCTCGCGTTCATCATGCTCGGCGACGCGGTGCGCGACGCCCTCGACCCGAAGCTGAGGTGACCGCCGTGCTGCTCGAAGTACGCGATCTGCACGTGGAGTTCAGGACCCGGGACGGAGTCGCCAAGGCCGTCAACGGGGTCAACTACAGCGTCGACGAGGGCGAGACGCTCGCCGTGCTCGGCGAGTCCGGCTCCGGCAAGTCGGTGACCGCCCAGGCCGTGATGGGCATTCTCGACATCCCGCCCGGGAAGATCACCGGCGGCGAGATCCTCTTCCAGGGCAAGGACCTGCTGAAGTTCAAGGAGGAGGAGCGGCGCAAGGTCCGGGGCGCCGAGATGGCGATGATCTTCCAGGACGCGCTGTCGTCCCTGAACCCCGTCATCAACGTGGGTGACCAGCTCGGCGAGATGTTCACCGTGCACCGGGGGATGTCGCGCAAGGAGGCCCGCGCCAAGGCGATCGAGCTGATGGAGCACGTGCGCATCCCGGGGGCCGCCGAGCGCGTGCGGGACTATCCGCACCAGTTCTCCGGCGGTATGCGCCAGCGCATCATGATCGCCATGGCGCTGGCCCTGGAACCCGCCCTGATCATCGCCGACGAACCGACCACCGCGCTCGACGTCACCGTGCAGGCTCAGGTCATGGACCTGCTCGCGGAGCTCCAGCGCGAGCTCCACATGGGGCTCATCCTCATCACCCACGACCTGGGCGTGGTCGCGGACGTCGCCGACAAGATCGCGGTGATGTACGCGGGCCGGATCGTCGAGACGGCCCCGGTCCACGACATCTACAAGGCGCCCGCCCACCCGTACACCAAGGGGCTGCTCGACTCGATCCCGCGGCTCGACCAGAAGGGCCAGGAGCTCTACGCCATCAAGGGCCTGCCGCCCAACCTGATGCACATTCCGCCGGGCTGCGCCTTCAACCCGCGCTGCCCGATGGCCCAGGACATCTGCCGCACCGAGGTGCCGCCGCTCGCGGAGGTCGACGCGGACCGCGGCAGTGCCTGCTTCTTCTGGAGGGAGTGCCTCGATGACTCAAGCCGCAACTGAGCCGCTGCTGGAGGTCAGCGGACTCGTCAAGCACTTCCCGCTCACCCAGGGGATCCTCTTCAAGAAGCAGATCGGGGCGGTCAAGGCGGTCGACGGCGTCGACTTCCACCTCGACCGGGGCGAGACCCTCGGCATCGTCGGCGAGTCCGGCTGCGGCAAGTCCACGGTCGCCAAGATGCTCGTCAACCTGGAGCGGCCGACCGAGGGCGCGATCAAGTACAAGGGCGAGGACATCACCCGGCTGTCGGGCAAGGCGCTGAAGGCGGTGCGCCGCAACATCCAGATGGTGTTCCAGGACCCGTACACCTCGCTCAACCCGCGCATGACCGTCGGCGACATCATCGGGGAGCCGTACGACATCCACCCCGAGGTCGCGCCGAAGGGCGACCGGCGGCGCCGGGTCCAGGAGCTGCTCGACGTGGTCGGGCTCAACCCGGAGTACATCAACCGCTATCCGCACCAGTTCTCCGGCGGCCAGCGCCAGCGCATCGGCATCGCGCGGGGCCTGGCGCTGCGGCCCGAGATCATCGTCGCCGACGAGCCGGTCTCCGCGCTCGACGTCTCCGTGCAGGCGCAGGTGATCAACCTGCTGGACCGGCTCCAGGCCGAGTTCGAGCTCAGCTACGTCTTCATCGCGCACGACCTGTCGATCGTGCGGCACATCTCCGACCGGGTCGGGGTGATGTACCTCGGGCGGATCGTGGAGACCGGCAGGGACACCGAGATCTACGACCATCCCACCCACCCCTACACCCAGGCGCTGCTGTCGGCGGTGCCCGTGCCCGACCCCGAGGCCCGTGAGCACCGGGAGCGGATCATCCTGCACGGGGACGTGCCCTCGCCCGCGAAGATCCCCTCCGGTTGCCGCTTCCGCACCCGCTGCTGGAAGGCGCAGGAGCGCTGCACGCTGGAGGTGCCGCTGCTCGCGGTGCCGGCCGAGTTCCGGCTCGTCGAGGGCCCGGCCGCCCACGACTCGGCCTGCCACTTCGCGGAGGAGAAGCAGGTCGTGCCGCCGGAGGAGCCGACCGAGGGGACGGCATAGCGCCACAAATGTGAACGAACGTCGTTAACACACAGGCAACTTGACGGAAGCGGTACCGATATACGGACGCGGCAGGGTGAACACCGTACGGCCGTGCGGGTGCCGTGAACGAGCCGGGGTGCAGCCATGTCACCCCGGCTCGTTGTTTCCCGGTCGGTCAGTTCGTTCCGAGAGCGCGTCGCAGGAAGTCCACCTGGAGCAGCAGCAGGTTCTCGGCGACCGTCTCCTGCGGGGTCATGTGCGTGACCCCGGAGAGCGGCAGCACCTCGTGCGGGCGGCCGGCCGCCAGCAGGGCCGAGGACAGCCGCAGGGCGTGCGCCACCACCACGTTGTCGTCGGCGAGGCCGTGCACGATCATCAGCGGCCGGTGGGTGTCCGCGGGGGCGGACAGTCCCTCGTCGGTGACCAGCGAACTGCGTTCGTACACCGCCCGGTTGGCCGCCGGATCGCCGAGGTACCGCTCGGTGTAGTGCGTGTCGTACAGCCGCCAGTCCGTGACCGGGGCGCCCGCGATGCCCGCGTGGAAGACGTCGGGGCGGCGCAGCACGGCGAGCCCCGCGAGCCAGCCGCCGTACGACCAGCCGCGGATGGCCACCCGGGACAGATCGAGCGGGAACCGCCCGGCGAGCCCGTGCAGCGCCTCGACCTGGTCGTCGAGGGAGAGGGTCAGGTCGTCGCGGATCGCCTTCTCCCAGGCGGGGGAGCGCCCCGGGGTGCCGCGGCCGTCGGCGACGACCACCGCGAAGCCCTGGTCGGCGAACCACTGCGAGGTGAGGTGCGCGTTGTGCGCGGCGAGCACCCGGGGGCCGTGCGGACCGCCGTAGGGGTCGAGGAGGACGGGCAGGGGGTCGTCGCCGTCATAGTCGGTGGGCAACAGCACGGCGCATGGGATTTTCTGTGCGCCCCCCTGTGTGAGTGTCACGCGCGGGGACAAACCGGGATCTTCGGCGTACGAGGAGATGGTCGCCGCCTTCTTCCCCTCGCGCAGCACCTGTACCTGGACGCCCGGCCGGTCGAGCACCGAGGACACGAGCACGGTCACGCCCCCGGCGCGCACCGCCGCGTGCACGCCCGGCTCCTGCGAGACGCGCTCCAGGCCGAGTTCGTTCACCCGGTACACATGTACTTCACCCGTTTCGGGTGAACTCGCGTCCTCGCCCGCCGAGGCCGAGACCAGCACGTCGTCGGCCGAGACGTCGAGCACCGCGCGGACGTGCAACTGGGCCCCGGTCAGCGGACGTTCGCCGAACGCCAGTACCCGCGCGCCGCCCTCGTCGGCGATCCGCACGAGCTGTCCGCCCGGGCTCCAGCACGGCACTCCAGGGAAAAGATCGAGCCAAGTTGGATCTTCGTCGGCGTGCACCATCCGGGTCGCCCCGGTGTCCGGGTCTGCGGCCAGGAACAGCTGGCTGCGCTGGTCCCTGGCCTGCACGAGAAGCAGCGGCGCACCGGCGGCTGACCAGTGCACATGGGCCAGATACGGGTAGCGCGCCCGGTCCCAGGACACCTCCGTGCGGACCCCGTCGAGCCCGAACACGAAGAGCCGCACCTCCGCGTTGGCGCTGCCCGCCACCGGGTACGCGACCCGCTGCGGATCGGCTTCCGGGTGCGCCGGATCGGAGATCCACCAGCGCCGCACCGGCGTGTCGTCCACGCGCGCGACGAGCAGCCGGTCCCCTTCGGGTGACCACCAGAAGCCGCGCGAACGCCCCATCTCCTCGGCCGCGATGAACTCGGCCAGGCCGTAGGAGACGGCACCGGGACCCGCGGCCTCCTCCGGCTCTGCGAGCGCCCGGTCGCCCTCGCCCTCGGCCCCCACGACCCGCAGCGCGCCGCCGGACACATACGCCACGAGCCTGCCGTCGGGCGAGGGGCGCGGGTCGATCACCGGCCCGGGGACCGGGAGTTCACGTGCCGTGCCGGCCCGCAGCTCCGCCGTGAACAACCGTCCTGACAAGGTGAAAGAGGCCAACTCGGCAGCCGCGTCCGTGGCGTAGCCGACGATCCCCGCACCGCCCTCGCGGCTGCGCTCGCGGCGCGCGCGCTCCTCGGGGGAGAGGTGCTCGACGGCGCCGCCGAGCAGCGCCGCCGGGTCCGCCACGACCCGCTCGCGGCCCTCCGGCACGTCGAGGACCCACAGTTGGTTCGCCCGCTCCGTACCGGAGGGGGACCGCAGGAACACCACGCGGGAGCCGTCGGGGGACACGGTGAACGCGCGCGGCGCGCCGGAGGTGAACCGCTGGGTGCGGGCGTACCGGCGCGGGAAGGAGAGAGGCTCGTTCGTCATGCCTCGACCATATTGGCCATGCGCCCCCTTGTGCGGCCGTGCGCCGATCGATGCGCGCGTACGGATAGTTATGATCACTAGCGCTGTGTGGGTAGGAACCTGCTGGCTGCTGTTGGGAACGACCGACCCCCCATGTCCGACCCCGTACCGGACCCCAGGTCCCTGGGAACTTTGGAGGTGAACCGCCGTGGCACTCTCGATTTCGGCGGTGGTGCTGCTGGCGATCATCGTCTTTCTCCTGATCAAGAAGTCAGGGCTGAAAGGCGGTCACGCGGTTGTCTGCATGCTGCTCGGCTTCTATCTCGCCTCCTCGACGATCGCTCCCACGATCAGCGATCTGACCACCAACATCGCGGGCATGATCGGCAGCATCAAGTTCTGATCCGCGCCGGGACCGGCGGCGGGGCGTACGTCCGACTCCCGCTCCCCGCCTGCCCCGTCCGGCCTCCCCGAAACGAGTCCGTTCGTCCGTGCGCGCGGACCGCCGCTCCGCCGGCCTCCCGGGCCGTGCGGCGGCCCCCGCCCGACGCGGCGCGACGGGGCCCGGCGGGCGGACCGAGGGCGGCCGGTGCCTCGTAGGGTGGGCTCCATGACGGAACTGCCCGACCGGCGTCTGCTCCTGGTGCACGCGCACCCGGACGACGAGTCGATCAACAACGGCGCGACCATGGCCCGCTACGCGGCCGAGGGCGCCCAGGTGACGCTGGTGACCTGCACCCTCGGCGAGGAGGGCGAGGTCATTCCGCCCGAACTGGCCCATCTCGCCCCCGACCGCGACGGCGGACTCGGCCCCTACAGGACCGGCGAGCTGAGCGCCGCCATGAAGGAACTGGGCGTCACCGACCATCGCTTCCTGGGTGGCCCCGGGAGGTTCCGCGACTCCGGGATGATGGGCGCCGAGCAGAACCACCGCGCCGGCGCCTTCTGGGCCGCGGACGTCGACACCGCCGCGGACCATCTCGTGGAGGTGATCCGCGAGGTGCGGCCCCAGGTGCTCGTCACCTACGACCCCGACGGGGGCTACGGGCACCCGGACCACATCCAGGCCCACCGTGTGGCCGTGCGCGCCGCCGAGCTGGCCGCCGACCCCGCCCACCGCCCCGATCTCGGCGACGCCTGGCGGATCGCCAAGACGTACTGGAACCGGGTGCCCCGCCCGGTCGCCGAGGAGGCGTTCGCCCGGCTGCGCGAGGCCCTCCCCGGGCTGCCGTTCGACCGGACCGCCGCCGTCGGGGACGTGCCGGGCGTGGTCGACGAGGCGATCGTCACCACCGAGATCGACGGCACCGCGTACGCCGCGGCCAAGGCCGCCGCGATGCGCGCGCACGCCACCCAGATCACCGTGGACGGGCCCTGGTTCGTCCTCTCGAACGAGCTGGCCCAGCCGCTCTTCACCACCGAGTACTACGAACTGGCCGACGCCCCGCGCCCGGCGGCGCGCGAGCGCGACCTCTTCGAGGGGACGGAGCAGCGATGAGCACGAACGGACAGCGGGGCGGGAGCCTCCTCGCCCAGCCCCTGACGCGCCCCTCGGGCGGGCGGATCGCCGCCTACCTGGGGCTTTTTCTGCTCGGCGCCGTCGTCGGCGTCGCGGGCGCGCTGGTGCAGCCGGGCTGGTTCCCCCTCGGGCTGCTGCTCGCCCTGGCGGGCGCCGCGGGACTCTTCCTCGGCGGCGCGCGGGCGGCGGAGTCCCGGGCCGGGGCCGTCGCCCCCGCCGCGGGCTGGATGGTCGCCGTCGTCCTGCTCACCGCAAGCCGCCCGGAAGGTGACTTCCTCTTCGGCGCGGGAGTCGGCTCGTATCTCTTCCTGCTCGGCGGCATGGCGACGGCTGTGATGTGCGCCACTCTCGGCCAGGGGCGGCAACCGGGCCCTTCCGGTGCCCGACTTGGCAAGTGACGTACCACTTCGCCGTATCGGTCCCGTGCCGGTCCGGTGCGAGATTCCTGGACGGGCGAGGTTTGCGGGCCGGACATGGCCAGTATGGTGGTGCGCGCCGCCGAGCTGCCCGAGATGAGGTCGAGGAAACGGGCGGCGGAGCCAACCGGGAGAACCTGCCTTGAGTCGTGAAACTGACAGTTCGTCCTCCGGGCCCAACGGGCGCGGTGGAGCCGCGTACCCGTCGGGGACGCCGCCGTACGGCACGCCCGCGGCCTCCGAGAACGGTGCCGACGCGGGCCGTTCGGCCGCCGGGCCGACGGAGGAGCGCAAGACCGAGACAACCCTGACGACACGGATCCGGATCAACATCCCCGGATCGCGGCCCATCCCGCCCGTGGTCGTCCGCACGCCCGTCGCCGACGCCGACGCGTCGTCCGGGGGCGGCGACGGCGCCCAGACCGGCACACCGGCGCCGCAGGCCGCGAGTTCGCCCGCGGGCGCCGCCGGTCCGAGTGCCACCGTCCCGGCCCCGTCCGCCCCCGCCGCGGCGCCCGTGGACCAGCCGGCGCCGGCCGAGGAGAAGACGAGCGACTGGTTCGCGCCCCGCAAGGCCGGCACGCCCCCCAAGGGCGGGCAGGGCGGCGGCTCGACCAACGGAGCGGGCATGCCCGGCGCTTCGGCTCCGGCCGGAACCGCGCCTTCCGCGCCCGCGGCGGGCACCCCCGGCACGGGACGGCCCGCGCCGTCCACCGGTGCCGGACCGCTGGGCATCACCGGCGGCCGCCCCGGCGGCGCGAACGGCGCACCGCTCCCCGGTGCCACCGGCGCCGGACCCGTGGCCCCCGGCCACGGCGGCGGCACGGGCTCCTTCGACGTCTCCGGCGCGCTGCGCGACACCGGCTCGTTCCCGGCCATCGGCTCGTCCGGCGGATCCGGTGCGCCCGCGGGATCCGGCGAGCCGCGCCGTGACGACCTCCCGTACTTCTCCGAGAACGGCCGGGGCGGCCCGGCCGGTCCGACCTCGGGCCCCACCACCGGGGACGGCCCGCTGCGGCCTCCGACCGGTGCGGGCGCGGCCCCCGGCAGCCTGGCCGCGCAGTCCGGCCCGGCCACCGGCAACCGGGGCACCGGCAGGGGCTACCCCGCCGCGGGCACCGGCACCCGCGGCGGACTGAGCGGCGGTCTCAGCGACGACACCGCGATCCTGACGCCGCAGAAGCCGGCACCCGAACCGGGTCCCGGTGGCTACGGCGCCCCCGCGGAGAACGTCTCCGGACACACGCTGACCAGCGGCATGCCCGTCGTGTCGCCCAGCCACGACTTCGCGTTCGAGGGCGAGCGCAACGACGGCCCCCGCTCGCACACCCCGCCGAAGCTCCCCGAGCCGGTCCGCCGGCCCACCGCCCCGGCGAAGCCGGCGAAGAAGAAGGGCCGCAACAAGCCGGCGCTCCTCGGCGCCCTCGTCGTGCTCCTCGCGGGCGGCGCCTACGGTGCCGGACTGCTGATGAACCACTCCGACGTGCCCAAGGGCACCACGGTGCTCGGCGTCGACATCGGCGGCGGCACCCGCGACGACGCGGTCAAGAAGCTCGACGAGGCACTCGGCGACCGGACGAACAAGCCGCTCACGCTGTCCGTCGACGGTGACACGGTCAAGCTCAGGCCCGACCAGGCCGGACTCCAGCTGGACAGCCAGGCCACCGTCCGCGCCGCCGCGGGCAGCGACTACAACCCGATCTCCGTGATCGGCTCGCTGTTCGGCCAGGGACGCGTGGTGGACCCCGTGATGCCGGTCGACGAGGAGAAGCTCCAGGCCGCGCTGGAGCGCGCCGCCAGCGGCTCGGGCTCGGCGAACGACGGCACGATCAAGTTCCAGCCGGGCAAGGCCGTCGCCGTCTACGGCAAGGCGGGCAAGGGCATCGACGTCGGCCCCTCCCTCCAGGCCGTCGAGGACGCGTACCGCGCGCAGGTGGAGACCGGCGCGGCCACTCCGGTGAAGGTCGCCACCACGACCCGTCAGCCGACGGTCAGCAAGGCCGAGGTGGACCGGAAGATGTCGACGTTCGCGACGGTCGCCATGTCCGCGACCATCATCATCCGCACGGACGCCAGCCACTACATCCCCTTCAGCCCGCAGAAGTCCATCTGGAAGTTCCTGAGCGTCCGGCCGGTCCAGGGCAAGCTCGTCGAGCACTACGACCTGAACGTGCTCCAGTCGCTGTACGGCCACGCCTTCGACGGTGTGACGATCACCAAGGGCGACGGCAGCAAGAAGGCCGTGAGCCCGGAGGACGTGGCCTCCGCCATAGGAAGGGCGCTGGTCGGGAAGACGACCGCCGAACGCGACGTGACCATCCCCACCAACCCCAACTAGCGGGCGCCGCAGGCACGACAGGAGGGCATCCCACCGGTACTCCACCGGCGGGGTGCCCTTCTGCCGTGCCGGACCGGGGTCGCAGACATGACATCTGTCATCCGCGACCCAGGACACAGCGCACTGCCGCCGACTCCCCCCTCTCCTCCACGATGGACGACATGACAACGACAGCGGCGACCACGAGCACATCGGTGGTCCGGTTCGAATCGGTGACCAAGAGCTACGGGAACGTCCGGGCCGTGGACGGGCTGACGCTCGAACTCCACCCCGGCGAGACCGTCGCCCTGCTCGGCCCCAACGGCGCGGGCAAGTCGACCACGCTGGACCTGCTGCTCGGCCTCAAGAACGCCGACAGCGGGACGGTCCGGGTGTTCGGCACCGCCCCGCGCGAGGCGATCGTCGCCGGCCGGGTGGGCGCCATGCTCCAGAGCGGCGGCCTGATGGACGAGGTCACCGTCGGTGAACTGGTCAAGCTCGCCTGCGACCTGCACCCGAGGCCGTACCGCCCCAGCGAGGTCCTCGCCCGCGCGAGCATCGCCCAGATCGCCGACCGCAAGGTCAACAAGCTCTCCGGCGGCCAGGCGCAGCGCGTCCGCTTCGCCCTCGCCACGGCCGGCGACAGCGATCTGATCGTCCTCGACGAACCCACCACCGGCATGGACGTCTCCGCCCGGCAGGCCTTCTGGGCCACCATGCGCGAGCAGGCCGACCAGGGCCGTACGGTCCTGTTCGCCACGCACTACCTGGAGGAGGCCGACGCCATCGCGGACCGCGTCCTCGTCCTGCACCGGGGACGGCTGCTGGCCGACGGCACCGCCGCCGAGATCAAGGCCAAGGCCGGAGCGCGCCGTGTGTCCTTCGACCTGGAGGGCGTGATCGACGAGGCCCGGCTGCGCGCGCTGCCGTTCCTCACCTCGGTCACGGTGTCCGGAAGCGGCTCCGCCGCGGGATCCGGGCAGACCGTCCGCATCCAGTCCTCCGACGCGGACGCGACCGTCCACGCGCTGTACGGGCTCGGCGTCTACCCCCGCAACCTCGAAGTCGCCGGGCTCGGCCTGGAGCAGGCATTCGTCGCCATCACCGAGGCCGAAGAGGCCGCGCTCACCGCCGCCGGGGCCCACGAAGGTGCCGGCACCGCCGCCGAGGAGGCCGCGTCCAAGTGAACAGTCTCATCAAGCTGGAGATCACCCGCGCCCTGCGCAACCGGAAGTTCCTGTTCTTCTCGGTGATCTACCCCTCGGCCTTGTTCCTGCTGATCGCCGGCAGTGCCGACGACCACACCAAGGTCCCCGGCACCGGCCTGACCCTGCCGACCTTCTTCATGGTCTCCATGGCCTCCTTCGGCGCCCTGACCGCCGTCCTGATGGGCAACAGCGAGCGCATCGCCAAGGAGCGGGAGAGCGGCTGGGTACGGCAGCTGAGGCTCACCCCGCTGCCCGGCCGCGGCTATGTGTTCGCCAAGACGGCCAGCGCGGCCGTGATCAGCCTGCCCTCGATCGTCATCGTCTTCGTGGTCGCGGCGGCGGTGAAGAACGTACGCCTGGACGTCTGGCAGTGGTTCGCGCTCACCGGCGTGATCTGGGCGGGCAGCCTGGTCTTCGCCGCGCTCGGCGTCGCCATCGGCTACCTCGCCAGCGGGGACGCGGTACGGCCCATCACGATGATCGTCTACTTCGGTCTGTCGATGCTCGGCGGCCTGTGGATGCCGACGACGACCTTCCCCGACTGGCTCCAGAACATAGCCAAGTGGCTTCCCACGCACGCGTACGCTGCCCTGGGGCAGGCCATCGAACTGGGGAACGCCCCGCACGCGAAGGACATCGCCATCCTCGCCGTGTCCTTCGCCCTCTTCGCGGGCGGCGCGGCCTGGCTGTACCGGAAGGACACGCTGAAGGCGTGAACGCCATGACGGAAGACCCGCTGCCCGACACGGCCCGCACGGACCGGATCGTGAGGATGGGGGAGTCCCCCCGCAACCTCCGCGAGGCCCTGCGCAAGTCGGTGTGGATCGTCATCTGGCTGGTGTTCCTCGGCTCACCGGTCCACGACCTCGCCTCCGGCACCCACACACCGGCGGCCACCGCGGCCGGCTGGGTGGGCCTCGCGGCCTTCGTCGCGGTCTATCTGACGCTGGTCTTCCGGCACATGGGCAAGGCATTCACGGGCACCCTGGCCGTCACGCTCATGGTGCTCGCACTCGGTGTCCTGGCCGTCGTCCTGTGCCTGACGCTCGGCGCTCCCTGGCTCGGCCTGTTCGTGTACGTCTCGGTCGCCTGCGGGACGACGTTCCCGCTGCGCGTCTCCTACTGGACGATCCCGCTGACCGCCGTCGTGATGCTGCTCGTCGGCCTGCACGGCGGCGAGGACGACGCCCGCAACCTGGTCCTGCTCGTCGTCCTCATCGGCTTCGCGATGACCGGCGTGCGCCAGCTCGTCCGTACGACGGTGGAACTGCGCAAGGCGCGGGCCACCGTCGCCCAGCTCGCCGCGAACGAGGAGCGCCTGCGGCTCGCCCGCGACCTGCACGACCTGCTCGGCCACTCGCTCTCGCTGATCACGCTGAAGAGCGAACTGGCCGGGCGGATGCTCCCCGACCACCCCGAGCGGGCGGCCCAGCAGGTCGCCGACATCGAACAGGTCAGCCGCCAGGCCCTGGTCGACGTGCGCGAGGCGGTCACCGGCTACCGCAGGCCGCGGCTGGCCGGTGAACTCGCGGGCGCGCAGGTGGCGTTGACGGCCGCCGACGTGATCGCCGACCTCCCGGCCGAACCCGACCTCGACGGCGTCCCCGAGGAGACCGAGTCCGCGCTGGCCTGGGCGCTGCGCGAGGCCGTCACCAATGTCGTACGGCACAGCGGTGCCCGGCGCTGCACCGTGGGACTGGTCCGCCGCCAGACCCTGGACGGTCCCGTGCTCGAACTCTCGGTGGAGGACGACGGCTCGGGCGGCACCTCGGGCGCGGCGCCCGGCAACGGCCTGACCGGTCTGACCGAGCGCCTGGAGAAGGCGGGAGGATCGATGGAGGCGGGCCGTGTACGGCGCGGATTCCGGCTGGTGGCACGGGCGCCCCTGGAGGACGGCCGGACCCCGGCGGGCCCGGCGGAGGACCCCGTAGGATCCGGTGCATGAGCCGCACGATCAAGGTCCTGCTCGCCGAGGACCAGTCGATGGTCCGCGAGGCGCTGGCCGCCCTGCTGGGACTCGAGCCCGACATCGAGGTGGTCGCCCAAGTGGCCCGCGGCGACGAGGTGCTGGCGGCGGCCCGCGCCCACGACGTGGACGTGGCGCTCCTCGACATCGAGATGCCCGGCATGACGGGCATAGAGGCTGCGGCCGAGGTCCACAAGGAGCTCCCGGGCATCAAGCTGCTCATCCTCACCACCTTCGGCCGCCCCGGATATCTGCGCAGCGCCATGGAGTCCGGCGCGGACGCCTTCCTGGTCAAGGACGCCCCGGCCGCCCAACTCGCCGCGGCCGTACGCAAGGTGCTGGCGGGGGAGCGTGTCATCGACCCCACGCTGGCGGCGGCCGCGCTGGCCGAGGGCGCCAATCCCCTGACCGACCGCGAACGCGAGGTCCTGCGCGCCGCGGCCGACGGCTCCACCAACGCCGAACTGGCCAAGGCACTCCACCTCTCCCAGGGCACGGTCCGCAACTACCTCTCGACCGCGATCCAGAAGCTGGCGGCCCGCAACAGGGCGGAGGCGGTACGGATCGCGCGGGAGAAGGGCTGGCTGTGAGCGGCGGGGCCGGCCACCGCCTCAGTTGAGCATCGCCCGTGCCGCGTGGGCCTGGCCTCGGATCCGCGACGCGGACGGTTCGTCGACCGCCGCCACCACGTCCGCGTAGGCGTCGAGTTCGGCCGCGCCGGCCAGGAAGTCCCCCCGCTGGACCAGGAGTTGAGCCCGCTCGTAGCGCAGGCGCGCCGGGTGCGAGGGCAGCAGCAGGGAGAGTTCCACGGACCACAGCGCCACGTCGGAGCGTTCGGGCCGTGCGGCGGCCCAGGCCCGGACGTTGTTCAGGACCCGCAGGACGACGTCCAGCGGATCGGCGGGGGACAGCATCGACGGGTCGAGCGGGGCGCCGGTCGCGCCCGCGACGAAGAGCTGCGCGTCGGTGCCGGTCAGCACGCGCCCGCCGTCGAAGGGATCGGCGAGCACCTGCCGCTCGGGCGGTCCGAAGCCCACCACGAAGTGACCGGGCAGGGCGACCCCGTGGACCGGGGCCCCGGCCCGCCGCGCCACCTCCATCCACACCACCGAGAGCAGGATGGGCAGCCCGCGCCGCCGGCGCAGCACCGCGTGCAGCAGCGAGGACTCCAGTCGCTGGTAGTCGCCCGGCGAGCCCCGGAATCCGCAGCGCCCGCCGAGGAGTTCGGCCAGGGCGGTCGCCCACGGCAGCGGGCCGCCCGGACGGAAGGGCAGCCGGCCCGCCAGCTCGTCCAGCAGGACCTGCGCCGCGTCCATCCCGGCGTCGTCCAGCGTCCCGTCCGCCGCGGCACCCACCAGCAGGCACAGCTCCGCCAGATCGGGCCGCTCGGCGCGCGCCTCGTCGGCGAACCGCCGCCGTACCTCGTCGGCCCGGCCGGGCTCGGGTGGCTCAGGGAACCGCATGGCCCACTCGTGCCCGGTCACGTCGATCGATACGGCTCGCCGGCCGGACCGGCGTCACCCGGCGCGCCGCCCGTCCCCGGTGAGGCGTCGGCATCGGCGCTCGCCCGCGTGACCGGTCCGGACGGCTCCCGGTAGTGGTGGTACGCGTGGTGCGGGGCGAAGCCCATCCGGGCGTACAGCTCCCGTGCCCCGGTGTTGTCCGTCTCCACCTGGAGCCACGCAGCCGAGGCGCCCTCCTCCAGGGCACGGGCCGCCAGCGCGGCCATGACGGCGGTGGCGAGGCCACGGCGGCGCAGACCCGGGTCGACCTCCACGGCGGCGAAGCCGGCCCAGCGGCCGTCCACCACGCACCGCCCGATCGCCGCCGGAGCCGCGCCCGGGTCGCCGGGCACCGTCGCGAACCACACCGAGGGACCGCCGCTCAGCACCTTCAGGGCCGTCTCGCCGACGCCCTTGCGCTGGTAGCGGCCGAGCCACGCCTCGTCCGCCGCGCGGGAGAGCGTCACCCCGGGTGCCTCCCGGTCCGCGACGGGCGCGAGCGCTCCGGTCCACAGCCCGGCGCTCACCTCGCGCGTCCAGCCGCGCTCCTCCAGCTCCGCGCACAGCAGTTCCTGGGTGCCCTCGGCGCCGGTGGCGGTCTGCACGTAGGCGGGCAGGTCACGGGCCGCGTACCAGTGCCGTACGTACGCGAGGGCCTCGTCGAGCGGCACGCCCGGGTCGGCCAGCGGCAGCACGGAGTTGGCGCGCCGGGTGAACCCGCCCGCCGCCCGCAGCTCCCAGCCGCCGAGCCGTTCGCTGTCCACCGGGGGCCAGGCCCGCGCGGCGACACGCGCGAGTTCCTCGTAGGACGCCGCGGGGCCGCGCCGCCGTGCGGGCGCGGACGGTACGACCTTGGCCGCGACCAGGGAGGATTCCTCGATCCGGACACGCTCTCCGGTCCGTCGTGTGATCAGCAGCACACCGTCGTCCCATGATGTGAGAACACCGACCGTATCGGTGAACTTCTCCACCGTGTCTCCATTGTCGGTCAGGCGCCGCACAGAGACGCGTTTGCCCACGTCAGCAGCCGTGACGCGGACCTCCAGGCGGCCGGCGGCGGAGAATTCCACAGGTCAGTTCACCCCTCCTGTTCGGATCATGCCCAAGAACGGAGATACTAGGGGCGGGCATCGACGAGCCGCGCTCCCGCGCGCCAGGCGGCGGAGCCTACGACAGGCCCGCCAGCGCCCTATCGAGGAGGAACGACAGCGTGACCTACGTCATCGCGCAGCCTTGTGTCGACGTCAAGGACAAGGCGTGCATCGAGGAGTGCCCGGTCGACTGCATCTACGAGGGCTCCCGGTCCTTGTACATCCACCCGGACGAATGCGTCGACTGCGGAGCCTGTGAGCCGGTGTGCCCGGTCGAGGCGATCTTCTACGAGGACGACACTCCGGAGGAGTGGAAGGACTACTACAAGGCGAACGTCGAGTTCTTCGACGAGCTCGGCTCGCCCGGCGGCGCCAGCAAGCTCGGGCTGATCGAGCGCGACCACCCCTTCGTCGCCGCGCTCCCGCCGCAGAACCAGTAGGCGGCTCGCTGGGTCCCACCCAGCGGCAGCCGGCGGAACGTCGCCCCGGTCCCGTACGGCCCGATCCTTCCGGTCGCTGTACGGGACCGAGGCATTTGCCGTGCCGGCGCGCGGCATCCGTGCAGCAGCCCGTACCCGTGCGTACGGGGCGTACGTACGAGAAAGTGAGCCTGATCCCGTGTCCGCAGTCTCCGACCGGCTTCCCGTCTTCCCCTGGGACAAGCTGGAGCCCTACAAGGCGACGGCCGCCGCTCACCCGGGCGGCATCGTCGATCTGTCCGTCGGCACCCCGGTCGACCCGGTGCCCGAGCTGATCCAGAAGGCCCTGGTCGCGGCCGCGGACTCGCCCGGCTATCCCACGGTGTGGGGTACGCCCGAGCTGCGGGACGCGCTGACGGGCTGGGTGGAGCGGCGGCTCGGTGCGCGGGATGTCACCCACCGTCACGTCCTGCCGGTCGTCGGTTCCAAGGAACTGGTCGCCTGGCTGCCGACCCAGCTCGGCCTCGGCCCCGGCGACAAGGTCGCCCACCCGCGCCTCGCCTACCCGACGTACGAGGTCGGCGCGCGGCTCGCGCGTGCGGAGCACGTGGTCTACGACGACCCGACCGAGCTGGACCCGGCGGGCCTGAAGCTGCTGTGGCTGAACTCGCCGTCGAACCCGACCGGCCGGGTCCTGTCCGCCGCGGAGCTCACCCGGATCGTCGCCTGGGCCCGTGAGCACGGCGTCCTCGTCTTCTCCGACGAGTGCTACATCGAGCTGGGCTGGGAGGCCGACCCGGTCTCGGTGCTGCACCCCGACGTGTGCGGCGGCTCCTACGAGGGGATCGTCTCGGTCCACTCGCTGTCCAAGCGCTCGAACCTGGCCGGCTACCGCGCCGCGTTCCTCGCGGGCGACCCCGCCGTGCTCGGCGAGCTCCTCGCGATCCGCAAGCACGGCGGCATGATGACCTCCGCGCCGACCCAGGCCGCCGTGGTCGCCGCGCTCGCGGACGACACCCACGTCCGCGAGCAGCGCGAGCGCTACGCGGCCCGCCGCACCGCCCTGCGCGACGCCCTCCTGGACCACGGCTTCCGGATCGAGCACAGCGAGGCGAGCCTGTACCTCTGGGCGACCCGGGACGAGTCCTGCTGGTCCACGGTGGCCCACCTGGCCGAGCTCGGCATCCTGGTGGCACCCGGCGACTTCTACGGCGAGGCGGGCGAGCGGTTCGTGCGCGTGGCCCTGACCGCCTCGGACGAGCGGGTGGCGGCGGCGGTGGAACGCCTGCGGTAGCCGCGCCCGCGAGGGGCACCACGACCCGGTGTCCCGCGGCCCGGCCCGGCGGCACGGCCCCGCGACAGCGGAACGGGGGTCAGGGGAAGCGAGTTCCCCTGACCCCCGTCGTCGTACGGACGCGGCCGCAGGCGCGAGCCGAACGGCGGGCCCTAGCCCAGCGGCAGGCCCTTCAGCGGCAGCTGACCCGTCGGCAGACCGCCCTTGGTCACGGCGTCCGTGGGCAGTCCGCCGCCGGACGCGGTCTTCGTGGTGGCACCGAGGAGGCCCCCGGCCTGGCCGGTCGCGTCCCCGGCCACCTTCCGCGCGGCGGGCGTGGCCTTCTTGGCGACCTTGGCGCCGGCCGGGAGGGCCTGCTTGACCGCCTGGCCGCCGGACTTGCCGGCGATCCCGGTGACGTCGTGCGCCGCTCCGTCGACGGTGTTGCCGACGTTCGCCCCGTCCAGGGCGGTCAGCCCGCCGAGGCCGGGAGTGACCGGCAGGTCGGTGGCCGCGCAGGCGGAGCCGGCCGCGCCGACCACGGGCGCCGCTCCGGCCGCGACGAGCAGCGCGACACGGGCGATCCGGCGGGTCAGGGAGAGGGACATGGTGCTCCTTAGACGGAAGAGAACGGGGAAGCGCCCTGCCTTACCGCTCGAAGTCCGCGAAGGTTGCGGTGGCCCGCCGCAAAGAGTTGGTAATGCGTCGCATTATCGGTTGTGGATAAAAACGGGCAAACAATACCTGGTCACAGGGTCCGTGCCCTCGCCGCAGCCCTTTGCTCCCAAGGGTTTTCGCGGACCTGGGGGTGAGCACCCGAAAGCGCGCACCCGGCCCGTCCGCCGGGGCCCGCGTCCTCCCCAGGAGTGAGCCCCCGCACTACTGCCCGGTCACGCTACTGCCCCGTCACGATCCTGACCTCGGCCGCGGCCTCGCCGGCCCCCGGACCGCTCTTGTCGTCGGCCGTGCGCCACGAGCCCTCCGCGGTGCCCGCGGTCCACTCGCGGCCCGCGTACGACACCCGGTCGATGTGCAGGACCGAGGAGTTGGCCACGGCCCAGTGCGCCAGCTCCCAGCCGCGGCGCAGCGTGCCGGTCCCGGCCCCGGTCGCGGATCCCTCCCCGCGCACGGGGACGGTCACGGTCCGGTCGGCCTCCGTGGCGGCGGGGGCGGCCGGGGACGCCGACGAGGCCGGGGCCACGGGGGAGTCCGAGGCCGGCGACACGGGTGCCGCCGAGGAACCCGCGGCGTCCACGGTGGCACCCGCCTCCTGGAGCACATCGCGTCCGAAGTCCCGCGCGAGCGCGGCGCGCACCGGCGCCGGGCCGCCCGCCGGAGTGGTCGCGGCCGGCCGTCCCTGACAGGTCAGGGTGGCCGCCGCGCGGCCGGTCAGGGCGGCGGCGAGCAGGGTGGCGTCCGGCTCGTGCTTCGCGTACGCCTGGGGGAAGCCGCTGTGCTGCACCCGCTGCGCGGCGACGGTGAGCGGCAGCCGCGAGTACCCGGGCACCTTCGCCAGGTGTTCGTAGAAGACGCCCGCCGCGTACGTCGGGTCCATGATCTGCTTCTCGGTGCCCCAGCCCTGCGACGGACGCTGCTGGAACAGGCCGAGGGAGTCCCGGTCGCCGTGCTGGATGTTGCGCAGCCCCGACTCCTGGAGCGCCGTCGCCAGCGCGATGGCGACCGCCCGCTCGGGCATCCCGCGGGAGGTGCCGACCGCCGAGATCGTGGCCGCGTTCACCGCCTGCTCGGGGGTGAACTCGTACGACGCGCCGTCGGCGTTGCCGGAGACGACCTTGCACCGGGGCGCGCCCACGCCGCCCGTGAGGTACTGGACGCCGAGGTAGCCCGCGACCGCGAGCAGGACCACGAGGGCCCCCGCGAAACGCAGGAGGCGCCCGCGGCGGCGCCGGACTGGAGTGGGGGACGGCTCAGACACGCGTACAAGGTACTGGAGAGCGCTGTGGGCCGATCCCGGGGTGTGGACAACGCGCGCGCGTCCGGTGGATACGACCGCATCCGGCTGCTTTCGGTACGCCCGGACGCGGCGCGCTAGGGTCGACGCCATGGCCGACACCCCCCTTGACCTCACCCTCGACGCAGCCGGTCTCACCGCGTGGCTCGTCGACTTCCGCTCGGAGAGCGGCACCGAGAAGCCGCTCGCGGACGCCGTCGAGACGGCCCTGCGCGCCCTGCCGCACCTGACCGTCGACCGGTACGGCAACAACGTCGTGGCGCGCACGGACCTCGGCCGCGCCGAGCGGGTCGTGCTGGCCGGTCACATCGACACCGTGCCGATCGCGGGCAACGTGCCCTCCCGCCTCGACGAGAACGGCGTCCTGTGGGGCTGCGGCACCTGCGACATGAAGTCGGGCGTCGCCGTCCAGCTCCGTATCGCGGCCACCGTCCCCGAACCCAACCGCGACCTCACCTTCGTCTTCTACGACAACGAAGAGGTCGCCGCCCATCTGAACGGGCTCAAGCACGTGTCGGAGGCCCGTCCCGAGTGGCTGCGGGGCGATTTCGCGGTTCTCCTGGAGCCCTCCGACGGGCAGGTCGAGGGCGGCTGCCAGGGCACGCTGCGGGTCCTGCTGAAGACCAAGGGGGAGCGGGCCCACTCCGCCCGCGGCTGGATGGGCTCCAACGCGATCCACGCGGCCTCCCCGATCCTCGCCGCGCTCGCCGCCTACGAGCCGCGCCACCCGGTGATCGACGGTCTCGAGTACCGCGAGGGTCTGAACGCGGTGAACATCTCGGGCGGGGTCGCCGGAAACGTCATCCCCGACGAGTGCGTCGTCACCGTCAACTTCCGCTACGCGCCCGACCGCTCCGAGGAGGAGGCGATCGAGCACGTCCGCGAGGTCTTCGCGGACTGCGGCGTCGAGGAGTTCGTGATCGACGACCACAGCGGCGCGGCCCTGCCCGGCCTGTCCCACCCGGCCGCCGCCGCCTTCATCGAGGCGGTGGGGGGCACCCCGCAGCCCAAGTACGGCTGGACGGACGTCTCGCTCTTCAGCCGGCTCGGCATTCCGGCGGTCAACTACGGCCCCGGCAATCCCCACCTGGCGCACAAGCGGGACGAGCGCGTGGAAACGGCCAAGATCCTCGCGGGCGAGGAGCGGCTGCGCGCCTGGCTCACCGCCTGAGGCGGACCGTGTACCCGTCGGCTGTCCACGGCGGACATGCCGACGTCCCCCCGCCGTAACCAGCGGAGATCTACGCTGGGGCGGAACGACCTTCCCCCGCGACGACTTCGGCCGGAGCGGGGGAGATCCGTACGCGGAGGGAGTGGACATGGCTACTGGAGACCCGAGGGGCAAGAAGCGGCCACCGGAGGAGCAGCGGCTGGGCCCGGTGCTGCGCAGGCGGGACCAGGTGCAGGCGAGCACCACCGATCAGCGGCTCTTGGATGCGGGCGGTCCCTCGGACTGGGTGCACACCGATCCCTGGCGGGTGCTGCGCATCCAGTCGGAGTTCATCGAAGGCTTCGGGACGCTGGCCGAACTCCCGGCCGCGATCAGCGTGTTCGGCTCGGCGCGGACGCCGGTCGACTCGCCCGAGTACGAGGCGGGTGTCGCCCTCGGCCGGGGACTGGTCGAGGCCGGGTTCGCGGTGATCACCGGTGGCGGGCCCGGTGCCATGGAGGCCGCCAACAAGGGCGCCCTGGAGGCGAAGGGCATCTCCGTCGGCCTCGGCATCGAGCTCCCCTTCGAGCAGGGGCTGAACGCGTACGTCGACATCGGCCTGAACTTCCGCTACTTCTTCGTCCGGAAGATGATGTTCGTCAAGTACGCCCAGGGGTTCGTGGTGCTGCCCGGCGGCCTCGGCACCCTGGACGAGCTCTTCGAGGCGCTCACCCTGGTCCAGACGCAGAAGGTCACCCGCTTCCCCATCGTGCTGTTCGGCACGGAGTACTGGGGCGGCCTCGTGGACTGGCTCAGGAACACCCTCGTCGCCCAGGGCAAGGCGGCGGAGAAGGACATGATGCTGTTCCACGTGACCGACGACGTGGACGAAGCGGTGGCACTGGTGTCGAAGGAGGCCGGCCGCTAGCCGGCGGCCCGGGAGGCGACGGGGGTACGGGAGGGGCCGCGGAGCCGGCGCCTCCCGCGCCCCGCGCGCGGCCGCGTCCCCCGCGCGTCCCGTCCGCTACGCCAGTCCGCGCCTGGCCACCGCCGGCGGCCTATGCCCGGCGATCGACGCCACCATGTCCAGCACCTGACGGGTCTCGGCGACCTCGTGGACGCGGTACACCTGGGCCCCGAGCCACGCCGAGACCGCGGTGGTCGCCAGCGTTCCGACCACCCGCTCCTTGACCGGCCTGTCCAGCGTCTCGCCGACGAAGTCCTTGTTGGAGAGGGAGACGAGAACCGGCCACCCGGTGGAGACCATCTCCCCGAGCCGCCGTGTCGCCTCCAGGCTGTGCCGGGTGTTCTTCCCGAAGTCGTGCCCGGGATCGATGAGTACCGACTCACGGGGCACCCCGAGGGCGACCGCGCGCTCCGCGAGGCCGAGCGTGACCCGCAGGATGTCGGCCATCACGTCCTCGTAGGCGACCCGGTGCGGGCGCGTGCGCGGCTCGGACTCCCCGGCGTGCGTGCACACCAGCCCCACCCCGTACCGGGCGGCCACCTCGGCCAGCCGCGGATCGACCCCGCCCCAGGCGTCGTTGAGCAGGTCGGCGCCGGCCTCGCAGACCGCCTCGCCGACCTCGTGCCGCCAGGTGTCGACGCTGATGACCACATCGGGGAAGCGGCGGCGCACCTCGGCGACGAAGCCGACCGTCCGGCGCGCCTCCTCCTCGGCGGTGACCTCCTCGCCCGGTCCCGCCTTGACCCCGCCGATGTCGATGATGGCGGCGCCCTCGGACACCGCCTGCTCCACGCGCGCGAGGGCGGGCTCGTCGCGGAAGGTGGCCCCCTGGTCGTAGAAGGAGTCCGGGGTCCGGTTCACGATCGCCATGATCACCGGCTCGTGCGCCTCGAATTCGCGCCTGCCCAGCCTGAGCATCCCCTGTGACCTCTCCCAGTAAGTCGCACCGATAAGCCGCCTGCGACCTTAACTGTCAGACTCGCATGGCACGATCGGAGCCTGACACTTCCAGCGTCAGACTGCTTTCGTCAGCACCAGTAGTTTCGCGCCGACGCGACCGCGCCGGCACCAGAGCGTGGGGACCTCAGCGATGTTCATGTTCTTGTTCCTGGTCGTCGCCCTCGCCGTCGTGGTCGCCGCGGTGACCCTGTCCGTGGTGGGCGGCGGCGACAGCACGCCCCTTCCCGACGCCGAACCCGAGCGGCTGCGCGATCCCCTGCCGTACGACCGCCCGGTCCACAAGGGTGACGTGGACGCCCTGCGGTTCGCCGTCACCGTGCGCGGCTACCGCATGGCGGACGTCGACGACGCGCTCGGCCGGCTGGGCGCCGAGATCGGCGAGCGGGACGCCCGGATCGCCGACCTGGAGGCCGCTCTCGCCGGTGCCCGCGCGGCGAGCGCCACGACCTCGCTGCGCAAGCACGCCGAGGGTGAGCAGTGAGCGAGGCGCTGGCCGGAGCCGACGGCGCGCTGCGCTGCCCCTGGGCGCTGTCCACCGAGGACTACGTGGCCTACCACGACGAGGAGTGGGGCCGGGCGGTCCACGGCGACGACGCCCTGTACGAGCGGCTGTGCCTGGAGGCCTTCCAGTCCGGGCTGTCCTGGATCACCATCCTGCGCCGCCGCCCCGGCTTCCGCGCGGCCTTCTCCGGCTTCGAGATCGCCAAGGTCGCGGCCTACACGGAGGCCGACGAGGAACGCCTGCTCGCGGACCCGGGGATCATCCGCAACGGCGCCAAGATCCGGGCGACCGTCGCCAACGCGCGCGTGCTGGCCGAGTGGGCCCCGGGCGAGCTGGACGAGCTCATCTGGTCCTTCGCCCCCGACCTGGCCACCCGTCCGGCCCCCGAGAAGCTCTCCGACGTACCGGCCGTCACCGACGAGTCGACCGCTCTGTCCAAGGCGCTCAAGAAGCGCGGCATCCGCTTCGTGGGCCCGACGACGGCGTACGCGCTGATGCAGGCCTGCGGCCTGGTGAACGACCATCTGGCGGACTGCGTGGCGCGCGACGCCCGATGACGCGGGTGCCCCTGAGGGGGCGAGGCACGTCCGCCGCGGACCGCGGCGGACGCGCCCGGGACGGTCAGCGCCCCAGGTACTTGGGCTTCTCCTTGTTCACGAAGGCCTGGACCGCGATGGTGTGGTCCTCCGACGCCCCGGCCAGCCCCTGGAGCTCGTCCTCCTTCTCCAGGGTCTCCTCCAGCGAGTGGGTGAGCCCGAAGGCGACGGACTTCTTCAGCGCGGCGTACGCGAGCGTCGGCCCGGAGGCCAGCGCCCGCGCCACCTTCTCCGCCTCGGCCCGCAGCTCGGCGGCCGGGACCAGCCGGTTGGCGATGCCCAGCTCGTACGCCTCCTGGGCGCTGATGCTGCGCGGGAAGAGCAGCAGATCGGTGGCACGGCTCGGGCCGACCACCCGGGGCAGCGTCCAGGAGATCCCCGAGTCGGCGGTCAGCGCGACATTGGCGAAGGACGTGTTGAAGGCGGCGGTGTCGGCGACGACGCGGTAGTCGGCGGCCAGCGCGAAACCGAATCCGGCACCGGCCGCCACGCCGTTGACCCCGGCCACCACCGGCTTCGCGGCGCCGGTCAGCGCCCGCACGATGGGGTTGTAGTGCTCGCGCACGGTCCGCATCGTCCCGCCCGACCCCGACTCCCGGTCGGCGGCCAGCAGCCCGATGTGCTCCTTGAGGTCCTGGCCCACGCAGAACGCACGGTCGCCGGCCGCGGTCAGCAGGATCGCCCGGACCGCGTCGTCGTCGGCGGCGGCCTGCGCCGCGTCCCGGAAGGCGACCTTGGTCTCGATGTTCATCGCGTTCATCGCCTCGGGGCGGTTGAGCGTGATCGTCGCGAGTCCGTCGCTCACCTCGTAGAGCACGGTGTCGGCCATGGTGGGTCCCTTCCGGGGGTCGCGGCTCGTCGTACCGGCCGGTACGTCCAGTGTCCGATGACAGCATGGCGGAGATCACCGACGGTGGCGCGGTGCTTACATGTGACCTGCATCAAAGAATTCCGGACCATGGAAGGCGATGCGGCGGCGAAGTATCGCAGCCACATCGCCGAATTGGGTGGTTTTGCTCAAGCGCGTTGCGCAAGCGATGCCGACTGATGTTGGTCATCGGGTCCTGAGATGCGAGATAATGGCCTGGAAGCAATGTGTTCGATGCCGGTGACGTGTGTCCTATGAGGGGACGCGCGTGCCCTCCGAGGGGGCCGTCGGCGACGATGAGCTGGTTTCAGGAAGGGGAACGAGCATGGCGGCCATGAAGCCGCGGACGGGCGATGGCCCGCTCGAGGTGACCAAGGAGGGGCGGGGCATCGTCATGCGCGTTCCGCTCGAAGGCGGCGGTCGGCTCGTCGTCGAGCTGACCCCTGACGAGGCCGACGCGCTCGGCGACGCCCTCAAGAAGGTCGTCGGCTGACGCGGAACGCGACCCCTACCTCTTTCGGCTTCCCCGGCACCGTACCTGGTGCCGGGGAAGTTGTGTTTCCGGCGCACGCGACGAGGGCGCCGCCCGCCCGGCAGCGGCCGGGAAGGATGTATGCCCTGGTCAGGGGCGTGCGACGGGAAGCGGGACGGGTGCGGGGTACGGCGGCGGGCGGAGCCGCGGTCAGCGTTTGACCGCGCACAGCAGGCCGTCGCCCACCGGCAGCAGCGACGGCACCAGCTCCTGGCTCTCACGTACCGCGCGCAGCAGTTCGCGCAGCCGGCTCACCTCGACCGGCTGCGGTCCCGAGTCCACGGTGCGGCCGTCGGCGAAGACGCCCTCGAAGGCGACGAGCCCGCCCGGACGCAGCAGGCGCAACGATTCAGCGAGGTAGTCCAGGCTCTCCAGCCGGTCGCCGTCGCAGAACACGAGGTCGTATCCCGCGTCCGCGAGACGGGGCAGGACGTCCAGCGCGCGGCCCGGGATGAAGCGCGCGCGATTGCTGGCGAAACCGGCGGCGCGGAAGGCCTGGCGGGCGAACTGCTGGCGCTCCGGCTCCGGATCCACCGTGGTCAGTACCCCGTCCGGCCGCATGCCGTGCAGAAGATGAATTCCGGAGACGCCGGTCCCGGTACCTATCTCGGCGACCGCCTTCGCGTCCACGGTGGCGGCGAGAAGACGCAGCGCGGCGCCCGTGCCGGGCGTCACCGAGCGCAGGCCGGCCTCGTGGGCCCGGTCCCGGGCCCAGCGCAGCGCCTCGTCCTCGGCGACAAAGGCGTCGGCGAACGCCGCCCAGCTCGTCTGCCGGTTGCCGGTAATGACCCTCTCCTGTCCCCGTGATTGCCTGGGCGTGACTGTATCCGTTGGTGCTGGGAACCTGCGGATGGGACCGGGCGTTTAAGGGGATGGGAGATCCGAGCGGGGGGAAGACGATGGGCCGGTACACGGAGCGGGGCCGAGGACGGACGTCGGCGCACCCATATGAGCCCGTATCAAATTCGCGTAAAACCGCTTATCCGGAGCTAACGGGCGAGGTGGCTATGGTAGGGGCTCCACTGGACACCACCAGAGCCGACAGGGGAGGTGCGGCTGCGCCTGTGGATCGGGGAGGGGTGCTTCGGCGCCTGCTCAGATCGACGGGTGAGCCGAAATCCGTGACCGACAACGCTGACCAGCTCCCCGTTGCTGCCCCGGCGCAGACCGCGACGTTCACCACCGACGCGGAGTCGCAGGCGTGGACTCCCCCGACGTGGGAGGAGATCGTCAGCACGCACAGCGGTCGCGTCTACCGTCTCGCCTACCGCCTCACGGGCAACCAGCACGACGCGGAGGACCTCACCCAGGAGGTCTTCGTCCGCGTCTTCCGCTCGCTGTCGACCTACACGCCCGGCACCTTCGAGGGCTGGCTCCACCGCATCACCACGAACCTCTTCCTCGACATGGTGCGCCGCAAGCAGCGCATCCGCTTCGACGCCCTCGGCGACGACGCGGCCGAGCGGCTGCCCAGCCGCGAGCCCTCCCCGCAGCAGGTCTTCAACGACGCGCACTTCGACGCCGACGTCCAGCAGGCGCTGGACACCCTCGCGCCCGAGTTCCGCGCCGCCGTCGTCCTGTGCGACATCGAGGGACTGTCCTACGAGGAGATCGCCGCGACGCTGGGCGTCAAGCTCGGCACGGTCCGCTCCCGTATCCACCGCGGCCGCTCCCAGCTGCGCAAGGCCCTGGCACACCGGTCTCCCGAGGCCCGCGCCGAGCGTCGCTCGTTCGCGGCCCGTGTGCCCGTGCTGGGGGGAGGAGGCGCGACCGCGTGAGTGGAACCCGTCCCACCCCTGCCGAGCAGCACCTCGGGGACCGACTCTCCGCCCTGGTGGACGGAGAGCTCGGCCATGAGTCGCGCGACCGCGTCCTGGCCCACCTCGCCACCTGCGCCAAGTGCAAGGCCGAGGCCGACGCCCAGCGCCGACTGAAGAACGTCTTCGCGGAGATGGCCCCGCCGCCGCCCTCCGAGAGCTTCCTCGCCCGCCTCCAGGGACTCCCCGGGGGAGGCGACTCCGACAGCCCGCGGCTGAACGGAGGCAGCTTCGGCGGCGGACTGCACGGCGGCTCCGCGGGCACCGGACTGCCCGGTGTCTTCGGAATGCGCGGCGAGCCCTTCGGATACGTTCCGGCCGGACCGCACACCGACGTGCTGCCCCCCTCCGCGGGCCGCGGCTTCCGCATCCACGACGTCAGCCGCCACGAGGCGGAGCGGTCCGCGTCGCGCGGGCTGCGGTTCGCCTTCGTCGCCGCGGGCGCGGTGTCACTCGCGGCCGTCGCGCTCGGCGGGGTGACCACCGGCATGCCCGGGGACACGGACGCGCGCGGCGCCGGGAGCAACGTGACACCGTCACGGACCCAGGGCACGGGAGCGACCTCGACTCCCGAGTCGCAGCGCCGCCGCTCCACCGGACCGCTGCTCGCCCAGGGCGAGCGGTCGCTCGGCAGCGGTCCGGTCGCACCGACGAGCGTGTCCGCCCCGCTGCTGCCCGGGGTTCCCCCTCCGGCGGGCCGCGGCCAGGACGCCGTGCACACGCTGACGACCCCGGTGGTCGCCGGCGCCGCCGCGATGTCCCCGCTGATACGTCCGCTCACCGACACCCAGCCGCTCGCGCTGACCCCGCATCCGGGTCTGCTCGCCGACCCCGCCGTCACACCGTCCCCCACGTCCTCCTCGTCCCCCACCCCGCGAGACGTTCACTGACACCACCCTCTGCGCCGCGGCCCGCGAACCTGGTTGAATCCGGGGTGGGCCGCGTCCGCGGGAGGGATCACGGACGCGGAATCGACCAGTCTGTGGTGGCCGTCGGCGAGCTGTGCCGCGGGCCGGGTGTGGGGAGAGCATGAACGAGGGCAGGCCCACGAAGGCGAAGTGGTGGAGTCGACCCCGGCCCTCGGGCACGGGCGCGGACACCGCACCGGCACACCCCACGGAACCGGATCCCGCGCCGGATTCCGCGCACCCCACCGCCCTGCCCCCGCCCCGCGCACCGGAACAGGGACCGGAACCTGAGCCCGGGCAGTCCTCGGGGACCCCGGAGCCGATATCCCCCATGTCCGAGCTCCTCGCCGACCCCGCGGCTTCCGACCCCGCGGCTTCCGCCCCGGCCGAGTCCGCCGCGTACGTCGCACCCGCCGACTCCGTCGAGCAGGCCGAGCCCGTCGAGGACGTGACCCCCGATCCCTGGCGGAACTACGACCCCTGGGCCACGCCCGGATCCGCGCGGCACGACGGCCCGCCCCCCGGGAGCGGGCCCTTCCAGCAGAACGGGGTCGCGGTGCCCACCGCCGCGCAGCGGCGCGGCAGGGCGCGCCGAGCCCTGGTGCTCGGCGCCGTCGCCCTCGCCCTGGTGTCCGGGGGCGTCGGCGGCGCCGTGGGGGCGTATCTGGAGCGGAACGGGGGACTGACGGACATCGAGCTGCCGCAGGCCGCCAAGGAGGCCCCGGGGCGCGCCCCGGACAGTGTCGCCGGGATCGCCGCGCACGCCCTGCCCAGCGTCGTCACCCTCCATGTGCACGGCAGCGAGGAGGACGGCACCGGCACCGGGTTCGTGCTCGACGGCGAGGGACACATCCTCACCAACAACCACGTGATCCGGCCCGCCGGCGGCAGCGGCACGATCACCGTGACGTTCAGCGGCGGTCAGACCGCGAGGGCCAGGGTCGTCGGGCACGACAGCGGCTACGACCTCGCCGTCGTCAAGGTCTCGGGAGTCCACGGTCTGGCCCCGATGCCGCTCGGCAACTCCGACAGCGTCCAGGTCGGCGACCCCGTCGTCGCCATCGGCGCGCCCTTCGACCTCGCCAACACGGTCACCTCCGGGATCATCAGCGCCAAGGAGAGGCCCATCACGGCGGGCGGCGAGAAGGGCGACGGCAGCGACGTCTCGTACGTGGACGCCCTCCAGACCGACGCGCCGATCAACCCTGGCAACTCGGGCGGGCCCCTGCTCGACTCCCGGGCCCGTGTCATCGGCATCAACAGCGCCATCCGTTCCGCCGACGGCGGCTCCGACCTGGAGACCGGCCAGGCCGGTTCCATCGGGCTCGGCTTCGCCATCCCGGTCAACCAGGCCAAGCGCGTCGCCGAAGAGCTGATCAACACGGGCCGGGCCACCCACCCCGTGATCGGTGTCACGCTCGACATGAACTACGCGGGCGACGGGGCGCGGGTCGGTGCCAAGGCGGCCGGCGGCGGTCCCGCCGTCGCCGCCGGGGGGCCCGGCGCGAAGGCGGGCGTCAGGGCCGGCGACGTCATCACCGAGGTCGACGGCACCCGGGTCCACTCGGGCGAGGAACTCATCGTCAGGACCCGCGCCCACCGGCCGGGCGACCGCCTCCGGCTGACCGTGAGGCGGGGCGGCGCGGACCGGACGATCACCCTCGTCCTCGGTTCGGCGGACGGCGGCTGAGGGCCGCGGGCACCGGGGCCCGCGAGTGACACGAACCTCACAGTCGAGCACGACGTCGCAGCTCCGGACGGCAAACATCATGGAAAACCCTCGCCGCACACGAAGCCGGAAGCCCCGGGACAGTTCCGGACGGACAGGTACGCCGGGTACCGTTGGACTCGGCCCGGACCACGGAAGACTTCCCGAGGGCCGAGGACCGAGAGCATCGCGAGGAGCTACCAGGTGTTCAATGACGTAGGACCGCTTGAGCTGGTGACGCTGGTCGTCCTTGCCGTGCTCGTGTTCGGTCCCGACAAGCTCCCGAAGCTGATCCAGGACGTGTCGCGCACGATCCGCAAGATCCGCGAGTTCTCGGACAGCGCGAAGGCGGACATCCGCGACGAACTCGGTCCGGAGTTCAAGGACTTCGAGTTCGAGGATCTCAACCCCAAGACGTTCATACGCAAGCAGATGGACAACGACGAGCTGGGGCTCAAGGAGATCCGCAACGGCTTCGACCTGAAGAAGGAGATGGCCGAGGTCACGGACGCGGTGCACAGCCGCGAGTCCGAGTCCTCCGCCGGGTCCTCCAACGGCACCCCGGGCGGCTCCGTCGACATGACGAAGAAGCGCGAGAAGCTCGACGCCGACGAGCACCCGCCCTACGACGCCGACGCCACCTGATCCCCGCGACGCCGGCGCACCTGGTCCGTACGCCGTCCTCCGGTCCGTACGCCGTCATCTGATCCGAACGGCGTACCGGGGCCGCGTTCTTCGCGACCGGGCCCTTCATCGGCCCCGATCGGGCCCCGCGCGGTCCGAATACGCCGTTCGTGCGCCTTACGCGCCGGGCGCTTTCACCGGTGCTCGGAGCAGGGTGGCTATGCTGCCCAGTTGTTGTGCGGACCGACCAGGACGCCCGAGGGGGGCGGGCCGCCCGGTCCGACGAGAGCAAGGAGGCGTCCGGCAGATGGAGACGACAAGTCGGGTAGGCGCGCAGGCGCCGGCCGCGGAGGGCGGGCAACCGCTCCCCTCCGCCCGGCGTACGGTCGACGGCTACCTGCTGGCGCCCTTCCCCTGGTACGGCCTCGACGAGGCCTTCACGGGACAGCGCTGGCTGATGCAGGTGGGCACCTCGGCGGACGGAATGGTCGAGCACGGTTCTGTCGGACACGGGGACGAGCCCTCGGTGCGCCCCGAGCCGGGCGAGGACAAGGAGCGGTTCGCGGTGGTGGTCACCGTCGCCGCCAGCCCCGTACGGCGCAGCGCGGACGGCACGGGACTGCTGGAGGCCACCTCGGTGTCCTCGGCGGCGTGGCTGGCCGGTGTGGGGCTGCTGTCCTTCACCTGGCCCGGCCAGATGGACCACACGCTGCGCGACGACTGGCTGGACCAGCAGACCGAGACCGCGTGGGTGCTGGCCGACGATCTCGACGGGGAGGACTGGTCGACCCTGTCCCTGCCCGTGGACGGAGTCCCCACGGCCTTCCACTACCGCGAGTCCGAGTTCGGCTGGGTCCTCGCGGGTTCCACCCAGGAGGGCGTCCACCTGGGGGCGTACGGCCGGGGGATGAGCGCGTACGGGCTCGGCTTCGCGATGGTCAAGGACATCGCGGCATACGCCCAGTAGGGCCCTGGCGGCGGCTGGGAGGCCCGGGGCGGCCGCGCGGGCACCCGCGGGCCACCGCGGGTCCCGGACAGCCGCTACGAGGAAGGGGGCGCCGTCCGCACGGACGGCGCCCCCTCCTTCGTCGGACCGGGCCCCGCACCCTTCGGGCCGGACCTGGAACCTTCGGGCCGGACCTAGAACTTGTTGCGCGGGGTGATGCCCAGCGACATGCCCGACAGGCCGCGCTGACGGCCGCCCAGCTTGCCCGCGATGGCGCGCAGGGCCGAGCCGGCGGGGGAGTCGGGGTCGGTCAGGACGACCGGCTTGCCCTCGTCGCCGCCCTCGCGCAGCCGGACGTCGATCGGGATGGAGCCGAGGACCGGGACGGTCGCCCCGGTGGTGCGGGTCAGACCGTCGGCGACCGACTGGCCGCCGCCGGTGCCGAAGACGTCGACCATCTCGTCGCAGTGCGGGCACGGCAGCCCCGCCATGTTCTCGACGACGCCCACGATCTTCTGGTGGGTCTGCACGGCGATCGAGCCGGCCCGCTCGGCCACCTCTGCCGCCGCCTGCTGCGGGGTCGTGACGACCAGGATCTCGGCGTTCGGGACGAGCTGGGCGACGGAGATCGCGATGTCGCCCGTGCCCGGCGGCAGGTCCAGGAGCAGGACGTCCAGGTCGCCCCAGTACACGTCGGCCAGGAACTGCTGGAGGGCGCGGTGGAGCATCGGGCCGCGCCAGACGACCGGCGCGTTGCCCGGGGTGAACATGCCGATGGAGATGACCTTCACGCCGTTCGCCGACGGCGGCATGATCATGTTCTCGACCTGGGTCGGCCGGCCCTCCGCACCGAGCATGCGCGGCACCGAGTGGCCGTAGATGTCGGCGTCCACGACACCGACCTTGAGACCGTCGGCGGCCATCGCGGCCGCCAGGTTCACGGTGACCGAGGACTTGCCGACGCCGCCCTTGCCGGAGGCGACCGCGTACACCCGGGTGAGCGAGCCGGGCTTGGCGAAGGGGACCTCGCGCTCGGCGGTGCCCCCCTTCAGCGCGGTCGCCAGCTCACGGCGCTGTTCGTCGCTCATCACGTCGAGTTCGACCTCGACGGCGGTGACGCCCTCGACCCGGGAGACCGCCTCCTTCACCCGCTGGGTGATCGTGTCGCGCATCGGGCAGCCGGAGACCGTCAGGTACACGGCGACCGCGACCACGCCATTTGCACCGATCTCCACCGATTTGACCATCCCCAGTTCGGTGATGGGTCGGTTGATCTCGGGGTCGTTCACCGTCGCCAGTGCTTCACGCACCGCGTCTTCCGTAGCCATAGGGACGATGGTACGGCGCTCCCCATGTGCCCCGGAAAGCCCCGTCAGCGGTCGTCTACGTCACGTCCCTGCGACCGTTCCGCCGGGAATACGACCCGTCCGGCCCCGTGACCGTCGAGGTGGCGGTCCTCCAGCTCCTTGACCAGGTCCTGGAGCTCGTTGCGGATCCAGTCCCGGGTGGCGACCTCGCCGAGGCCCATCCGCAGCGCGGCGATCTCGCGGGTGAGGTACTCGGTGTCGGCGATGGAGCGCTCGTTCTGCTTGCGGTCCTGTTCGAGGTTGACCCGGTCCCGGTCGTCCTGCCGGTTCTGCGCGAGCAGGATCAGCGGGGCGGCGTAGGAGGCCTGGAGCGACAGCATCAGGGTCAGGAAGATGAACGGGTAGTTGTCGAAGCGCAGGTCGTGCGGCGCGAAGATGTTCCACAGCACCCACACGATGATGACGACCGTCATCCAGACGATGAACCGTCCGGTGCCGAGGAAACGGGCGATGCGCTCCGAGAGCCGCCCGAAGGCCTCCGGGTCCCACTCGGGCAGGAACCTGTGCCGCGGCGGCTTCGGCTGGTCGAGCCGGGTGCGCGGACGGGAGGCGGTCGCCCCCGTGGCGGCCCGCTCACGGGCCTCACGGTCAGGCGCCATGGCGTCCCTCGGGGTGTTCCGCGTGGGTCTGCGCGTGCATGCTCTCGTGCACGCCCTCGTCCAGGTGGAACTCCGTCTCCCGCCAGTCCTCGGGCAGCATGTGGTCCAGTACGTCGTCCACGGTCACCGCGCCGAGCAGCGAGCCGCTCTCGTCGACGACGGGCGCCGCGACCATGTCGTACGTCGCGAAGAACCCGGCGACCACCGGCAGCTCGTCCTCGGGGGCCAGCGGCTGGAGGTCGTCGTCGACGAGCGAGCCGACCAGGGTGGGAGGCGGATCGCGCAGCAGCCGCTGGAAGTGCACCGCCCCCAGGTACTTGCCCGTCGGCGTCTCGTCCGGCGGGCGGCACACGTACACCTGGGCGGCGAGCGCGGGGGAGAGGTCGGGGTTGCGGACCCGGGCGAGCGCGTCGGCGACGGTCGCGTCGGGCCGCAGCACGATGGGCTCGGTGGTCATCAGCCCGCCCGCCGTCCGTTCCGCGTAGGCCATCAGCCGCCTGACGTCCGCCGCCTCGCCCGGCCGCATCAGCGTCAGCAGCCGCTCCACGTCCTCGGTGGGCAGCTCGGCCAGCAGGTCGGCCGCGTCGTCGGGGTCCATCGCCTCCAGGACGTCCGCCGCGCGCTCCTCCTTGAGCTTGCCGAGGATCTCGATCTGGTCGTCCTCGGGCAGTTCCTCCAGCACGTCGGCGAGACGGTCGTCGTCGAGGGCGGCGGCCACCTCGCCGCGCCGCTTCGGCGACAGATGGTGCAGCACGTTCGCGAGGTCGGCCGGCCGCAGCTGCTCGAAGGTGGCGAGCAGGCTCTCCGCGCCCTGTCCGTGCTCCTCCAGCGAGAAGCCGGTGACGGAGGACCAGTCGACCGTCATCGTCTCGCCCTTGGCACGCCGGAACGCGCCCGCCCGCCCCTTGCGCACGAAGACCCGGCCGATCTCCCACTCCCTGCGGGCCGGCAGCTGCTGGATCGACACGTCGAGGACCGTCACCTCCTCGCCCGTCTCGACGAGGGTCACGAGCCGGTCCAGGAGCTCGCCGAAGACGAGCCGTTCGGTGGGCCGCTGCTCGAAGCGGCGCACGTTCAGGACGCCGGTCGTGATGACCTGGCCGGACTCGATGCCCGTCACCCGGGTCATGGGCAGGAAGATCCGGCGGCGCGTGGACAGTTCGACGACCAGGCCGAGCATGCGCGGCGGCCGTCGCCCCACGCGCAGCATGGCGACGAGGTCCCGCACACGTCCCACCTGGTCGCCGTTCGGGTCGAAGACGGCGACACCGGACAGGTGCGAGACGAAGATCCGGGGGGCGGCTGCGGCCATGCACGCGCCTCCTTCGCTTCGATATGTTCTATGCCGGTCTGTCCGCTCGGGTGGGCTTCAGGCTAGCCCGTCCCGGTCGGGTACGCCCTGGTGGGCGGTCCGGACGGACTGCCTCCGCCGGGCGGGTGCCGCACCGGTACGCTGCCGTACGCCGTTTGAGGACCGCGCACGAGAGGCAGCCCCACCTGTGACCGCAATTCCCCAGGGCCGTACCCGCAGAACCGTGACGGTGGCCGCGACATGCGTGCTGGCCGTGACAGGGACGGTGCTGACGGGATGCGGCGGCGGGGATCCGGACGCGGGCACGAACGGGGTCGGCAAGCTGTCCGCCGCCGCCATCCAGGCGAAGGCGAGGACGGCGGCCGGGAAGGCGCCGACCGTGCGGCTCTCCGGGACCGTCGTCTCGGGCGGCACCACCTACACCCTCGACATGCGCCTCAAGTCGGACGGCGGCACCGGCTCGGTCACCTCGAAGGGGGCCGGTTTCCATCTGCTGCGGGTCGGCCGGCACCTCTTCCTCAAGGCCGACGCCGAGTTCTGGGCGCACGAGGACGCCAAGGGCGGCGGCAAGCCCTCGGGCACCGCGGCGGCGGACAAGCTGGAGGGCATGTACGTGAAGGTGCCGACCGGCGACCCCGTGTACAAGCGCTTCAGCGGCTTCACCGACAAGGACGTCCTGCTCGACGGGCTGCTCGGGCTGCACGGCGCCCTCGCCAAGGACGGCCACCACGAGCAGTCCGGTGTCCGCACCATCCGCATCACCGGCGACAAGGGTTCCGGCGGCACCCTGGACGTCTCCCTCCAGGGCACCCCGTACCCGGTCCTGCTCGGGCGCGCGGGCAACGCCGGCACGCTCCGCATGACCGACTGGGGCAAGGACTTCAAGCTGGCGGAGCCGCCCACGAAGGACACGGTCGACTACGGGCAGCAGCTGCCGTCGTCGTAGCCCGGGCGGACGGGAACTGTCGGGCAGGCCCTAGCCGCGCTTCCCGCGCCGCTTCAGCAGCAGGCGGGGCAGCGCCGCCGGCACCGGACGGCGGGTCGTCGCCGGGGTCGGCAGCGGCCGTTCGGCGAGCGAGCCGTCGGGCAGCGCGGCCGTCGCGCCGGTCGGCTCCAGGCGCACCACCCGGCACTCACGGGCCCAGCGCTCCGGCATGGCCTCGCCGTCGGGGGCGTTCAGCCGCTTGCCCTTGAGCTCGCCGACGGCCGCCTCCCACTCGGGGGTGCCCGCGGCGAGTTCCACGACCTTCGCGGACCAGGTGACGAGCCGTCCGCCCTTGTCCTTGCTGCGTACGGTGACGACCGCCCGGCCCCCGTCGGCCAGTCCCGGCAGCGGCTGCTCGCCGGGCCCGTCGCCGACCAGGCAGGCCGCGCCCTCGTGCCACACGTGCCACAGCGCGCGGGTGGGCGCTCCGGCATCCGGACCGGCCGGCGCGGGCGCGTCGGCGTCCCGCACCCAGATCAGCCCGGACTTCTTGGTGGCCTCCTCGACGAGGGCCTGGTCGAGCAGCTCTTGCGTCATGGGGCCCAGACTATCGAGCCCCTCCTACAGCCAGCCGTTGCGCTTCAGGATGCGGTGGATGGACAGGCAGAGGCCGACCGTGATGCCCATGACCACCGGGTAGCCGTAGCGCGCGTGCAGTTCCGGCATGTACTTGAAGTTCATGCCGTACACACCGCAGACCATCGTCGGCACGGCGACGATCGCGGCCCAGGAGGTGATCTTGCGCATGTCCTCGTTCTGCGCCACGGAGGCCTGCGCGAGGTTCGCCTGGAGGATGGAGTTGAGCAGTTCGTCGAAGCCGAGGACCTGCTCCTGCACCCGGGCGAGGTGGTCGGCGACATCGCGGAAGTACTTCTGGATGTCGGGGTCGATCAGCCGCATCGGGCGCTCGCTCAGCAGCTGCATGGGGCGCAGCAGCGGCGACACCGCCCGCTTGAACTCCAGCACCTCGCGCTTGAGCTGGTAGATCTGTCCGGCGTCCGTGCCGCGCGGGGTGCCCTTGCGGCCCGGCGAGAACACCTCGGTCTCGACCTCGTCGATGTCGTCCTGCACGGCGTCCACGACCGCGATGTAGCCGTCGACCACATGGTCGGCGATCGCGTGCAGCACCGCCGAGGGGCCCTTGGCGAGCAGTTCGGGGTCGTCCTGGAGACGGTGCCGCAGCCCGCGCAGCGAGCCCTGCCCGCCGTGCCGGACGGTGATGAAGAAGTCCCCGCCGGTGAAGCACATGACCTCGCCGGTCTCGACGATCTCGCTGGTCGCCGTCAGCCGGTCGTGCTCGACGTAGTGGATGGTCTTGAAGACGGTGAACAGGGAGTCGTCGTAACGCTCCAGCTTGGGCCGCTGGTGGGCCTGGACGGCGTCCTCGACGGCCAGCGGGTGCAGCCCGAACTCGCGGGCGATACCGGCGAATTCGTCCTCGGTGGGCTCGTGCAGGCCGATCCAGACGAACCCGCCGTCACGCCGCACCTGGCGCATGGCCTCCTGCGGCGTGAGCGGCGCGCGGGTCGCGGCGCGGGCACCGTCGCGGTAGACGGCGCAGTCGACCACGGCCGACGGGGTGCCGGGGTCGCGGGTGGTGTCGTACGAGCCACTGTCCTTGCGCAGGGACGGGCGGGGACGGACCGCGGCACGCAGGTCACGGATCATCGACATGGCAGGCTCCTTCTCGCAACGGAGGCGGCCGGCGACGGTTGGAACTACCCGGAATGGGGACGTCCTGACTGCGGATGTTTGGCACGTCCACAAAGCGGGGAGCACCGCACCGTCGTGTTGGCAGCTTCGCTGTTGATTCAGATCAGACAGATCAGGGGTTCAGATCGGACAGATCAGGCGGAAACGAAGCGCTCTTCCGTGGTGCGCCGGGCAACGCTGACACGCGCGCACACGATTGCGGGAGGCGGCAGCCGGCAGGGCCGAAGACCCCGCGGAACCGGCTACGAACTCAGCGACAGGAAGAGCGGGTGGTACTGCACGATCGACTTCGATCCATTGCAGCCCCACCTCCTCCGGTCGGTCCCCCGTGAGGGACGGTCCATCCCCCGAAGGGGAGTCTGTCTCCCTCCGAAGGGGAGTCAGATCAGTCTCAGTGCGTCGGAGTCGGGGAGCAACTCCCGCAGTGCCGAAGAGGGCCTGCGGGCCCTCGGTCATGCACTGCTCCGACCAGCGGCCAAGAGTATCAGCGCACCGATACGTCAAGGCCCCGCTTTGCGCGTTGTTGACCGGGGTCCGGTGCGCGGTGGCGTAATTGACGCGGCCTATGCTCGGTTCATGGCTGATGTTCTTCCTCTGGTCGAGGCCCGTTTGCGCTCCGCGCTGGGCGAACCCGACGCGCGGGCCGCGGTCACCTTCCTGGGCACCGACCGCATCGAGGTCCTGCGCTTCTCCGAGGGCGACATCGTGCGCTACGCCACGCTCGGCATGTCCGCCCAGCCGATGGCCGATCCCACCGCCGTGCTCGCCGATCCGGTCAAGGGCCCGCGCGCCGAACTGGTCCTCTCAGTCCGCCCGGCCGGGGCCGACACCGACAAGGTGCTTCGCCCGCTCGCCGTGCTCGCCGCCTCCCCCCAGGTCGAGGGTCTGGTCGTGGCCCCCGGTGCCTCGCTCGACGTGGGCGAACCGCTGTGGCCCGGCGCGCCGTTCACCTCCGTCCTGGTCGCCGAGTCCGGCGGTCTGGTGGAGGACCTGGAGCTGGACGCCCCCGCCGATCCGGTGCGTTTCCTGCCGCTGCTCCCGATGACGCCCAACGAGGCCGCCTGGAAGCGGGTCCATGGAGCGGGAGCCCTCCAGGAGCGCTGGCTGAACGGCGGAACGGACCTGCGCGATCCGCTGCGCAGGTCCGTTGCCCTGGACTGACCGGCCGGCCGGTCCAATCGGCGGCTCGAATGTGATGAGGCGTCAAATCGCGTCCCCAGTGGCTCAGTTGGCGAAGACCGCGACACCGTCCTCGGTGGCGTGGACCGGCTCCAGCTCCTCGGCCTTCCTGGTGAGCGCGTCGCGCCGTACGTAGACCACGACCGCACCCAGCAGCGCGGTGACCGCGGCGACCACGAACGGGACGCGCCTGTCGCTCCACTCCTCGATCTTCGGGGCGAAGTACGGGGCCGCCGCCGCGGCGAACCAGCGCACGAAGTTGTAGCCGGCGCTCGCCACCGGACGCGGGGCGTCGGAGACCCCGAGGGCCAGCTCCGTGTACACGGTGTTGTTCACGCCGATGAAGGCGCCGGACAGGACCGTGCAGAGCACGGCGGTGGTGTGGTCGCCGTAACCGAGGACGAGGACGTCGGCGGCGAGCAGCACCAGGGAGCCGCCCAGCACCTTCAGCGAGCCGAACCGCGCCTGCATGCGCGGGGCCACGATCACCGAGAACACCGCGAGCAGCAGGCCCCAGCAGAAGAACACCGCGCCCGACCTGTACGGGGTCATGTTCAGCACGAACGGGGTGAAGGCCAGCACGGTGAAGAACGTGTAGTTGTAGAAGAACGCGGAGGCCGCGGCGGAGGCGAGACCTCCGTGGCCGAGGGCGCGCAGCGGGTCGAGCAGCGAGGTCTTGCGCGCGGGCTTCGGCTGCTCCTTCAGGAACGCCGTGATGCACAGGAAGCCGACCGCCATCAGGAACGCGGTGCCGAAGAACGGGTAGCGCCAGCTGGCGTTGCCGAGCAGGGCCCCCAGCAGCGGTCCGCAGGCCATGCCGAGGCCCAGGGCGGACTCGTAGAGCAGGATCGCCGCGGCGCTGCCGCCGGCCGCCGCGCCGACGATCACGGCGAGGGCCGAGGAGACGAACAGCGCGTTGCCCAGTCCCCAGCCGGCCCGGAAGCCGACGAGTTCGCCGACCGATCCCGAGGTGCCCGCGAGCCCCGCGAAGACCACGACCAGCGCGAGGCCGAGCAGCAGGGTCCTGCGCCCGCCGATCCGGCTGGAGACGAAGCCGGTCAGCAGCATCGCGACGGCGGTGATCAGGAAGTACGAGGTGAAGAGCAGGGACACCTGGCCGGGCGTGGCGTCGAGTCCCCGGGCGATGGACGGCAGGATCGGGTCGACGAGTCCGATGCCCATGAAGGCGACGACGGACGCCCCGGCGGTCGCCCAGACGGCCCTCGGCTGACGCAGGATGCCACCCGCGCCGGCGTCGAACGTGTCGCCCTCCGCGGGGCCTTCCGTGCTGTTGATCATGCCCGCTCCCTCACTGTGCACCGACTGGATCGTTGTCTTATACACACAATAAGTTAGGTGGGCTAATAAATGCAAGATGCACGTAGTTTTTGGCGCGGCCGGCCCGCGCCGGACGGGTGATCGTCCTTGACGCGGGCAAGGACGGGGAGGACCGTTGAGCCCTATGAGGGGCGAACCCAGTTGCCCGAAGTGTGGTGGCCGGGTCAGGGCTCCCGGCCTCTTTGCCGATTCCTGGCAGTGCGATGTGCACGGCACGGTGCATCCGCTTCAGCCCGTGATCCCGCCCAGCGTCGAGGCCCTCGGCGTGGTCGTGCACCGCGCCCGGGTGCCGGTGTGGATGCCGTGGCCGCTGCCGGTCGGCTGGCTGTTCACCGGGGCGGCGTTCGCGGGGGACGACCGCAGCGGGGGCAGGGCCACCGCCATCGCCTGCTCGGGGCCCGGGCCGCTCGGCGGCATGGGTGAACTGATCCTCGTCGCCGAGGAGCTGGGCGTCGGCCTCGGCGCGCGGTACGCGGGGATGGACGGACCCGACCCCGGCCCGCACATGAACGTCGAGAAGCCGCCTCAGGCGAAGGTCCTCGCCGCGGGCCGGCCCACTCCGCTCTGGCATGTCTCCGGCTCCCCGGACGACCGCGCCGTGTTCGCGGGCGAGGCGCGGGGGCTGTGGCTGTGGGCCGTCGTCTGGCCCGAGCAGACCGGGCTGCTGATGTACGACGAACTGGTCCTGACGGACCTGCGCGACGCGGGCGCGGAGGTCGACCTGCTGCCGTGCGGCGCGCTGTCCCCGCGCATCCTGGAACCGTAGGGGCGCGGGGCGCCGCAGGGCGAGGGCGGAGCGTGCCCGAGCGGAGTGTTCCCCCTGCCGCCCCGGTGTTCCTGAGCGCCGGATCGTGTAGGGGGTGCTCCCCAGGTGCGGGTGTGACATCGGAGGGCGGGTTCCCGCTATCCTTGAGCGTCCCGCCCGTTCCGTCACCGCCTGGAGTCCGCGTAGTGCGTATCGACCTGCACGCCCACTCCACGGCTTCCGACGGTACGGACACGCCGGCCGAGCTGGTGCGCAACGCGGCCGCCGCCGGTCTGGACGTCGTCGCGCTGACCGACCACGACACCACGCGCGGGCACGCCGAGGCGGTCGCCGCGCTGCCCGAGGGGCTCACCCTCGTCACCGGTGCCGAACTCTCCTGCCGGATCGACGGCATCAGCATGCACATGCTGGCCTACCTCTTCGACCCCGAGGACCCCGCCCTGCTCGCCGAGCGCGAACTGGTGCGGGACGACCGGGTGCCGCGGGCCCAGGGCATGATCGCCAGGCTCCAGGGTCTCGGTGTGCCGATCACCTGGGAGCAGGTGGCGCGCATCGCGGGCGAAGGCTCGGTCGGACGCCCGCACGTCGCCTCCGCGCTGGTCGAGCTCGGCGTCGTCGGCAGCGTCTCGGACGCCTTCACCGAGCAGTGGCTGTCCGACGGGGGCCGCGCCTACGTCCCCAAGCACGAGACCGACCCCTTCGAGGCGATCCGGCTGGTCAAGGGGGCCGGAGGCGTCACCGTCCTCGCCCACCCGGCCGCCGCCAAGCGGGGCCGCACGGTGCCGGAGTCGGTGATCGCGGAGCTGGCGTCCGCGGGCCTCGACGGCATCGAGGTCGACCACATGGACCACGAACCGGCCACCCGGGCGAGGCTGCGCGGTCTGGCCTCCGAGCTGGGGCTGCTGACCACCGGCTCGTCCGACTACCACGGCAGCCGGAAGACCTGCTCGCTCGGTGACTTCACGACCGACCCCGAGGTCTACGGGGAGATCACCCGCCGTGCCACCGGGGCGTTCCCTGTCCCCGGTGCGGGCGGAGCCTGAGTCCCCGGACGCCGCACACCGCGAGGCGCACGGGTTCGGCCCGGTCCGTGACCGAGGCCGCGCCGTCGTCCGCGGGCCGGTCGCACGGGACTGTCGCGTGAGGCTCGTACGGACCGTGCCGATGAGGTGAGGCCCGTACGGACCCGCCCGCCGGTGCCGTAGGCCCCTCCCGTCAGCCGTCAGCCGTCAGCCGTCAGCCGTCAGCCGTCAGCCGTCAGCCGTCAGCCGTCATGCGGTTCGTGTGGTTCGTTTGGGCGCCCGTGGCCAGGTCCGGCAGGAGGCGCCGGTCGTCCCGGGTGCACGGTCCCGCTGGTCGGGGGCCGTGCGTTCCGCGCCGCGCCGGCGAGGTCCGCGACGGAACCGGGCCCGTCCGGTGCGGCCGCACGAGACCCGCGCCCGTTCGCGGTGCGCCCAGGCGGCCCCGCCCCCCCGCTAGGCCGGAACCGTGTTCTCCGGCCCGTTCCCAGGCATCCGGCAGCGCCGGCCGTGCCGCCCTGTCCCGCCCCGTGGGACGACTGCCCGAAGCGGTGGCCGGAAGACCCGCCCACCCACTCCACCCACCTCGCAAGGCTCTTCCTCACCATGTTCGACGTCGCCGTCTTCGGCTCCCTCTTCCTCACCCTCTTCGTCATCATGGATCCCCCCGGGATCACCCCGATCTTCCTGGCGCTCACCGCCGGCCGCCCCGCCCGGGTGCAGCGCCGGATGGCCGTGCAGGCGGTCTGCGTCGCCGGTGGCGTCATCACCGTCTTCGGGCTCCTCGGGCACCAGATCCTGGACTATCTGCACGTCTCCGTGCCCGCGCTGATGATCGCGGGCGGCCTGCTGCTCCTGCTCATCGCCCTCGACCTGCTCACCGGCAAGACGGACGAGCCGAAGCAGACCAAGGACGTCAACGTCGCCCTCGTCCCCCTCGGGATGCCGCTGCTCGCCGGGCCCGGCGCGATCGTGTCCGTGATCCTCGCGGTGCAGAAGGCCGACTCGGTCGCCACCCAGGTCTCCGTGTGGACCGCGATCATCGCGATCCATGTCGTCCTGTGGGTCGTGATGCGCTACTCGCTGCTGATCATCCGCGTCATCAAGGACGGCGGAGTGGTCCTGGTGACCCGGCTCGCGGGCATGATGCTCTCCGCCATCGCGGTGCAGCAGATCATCAACGGCGTGACCCAGGTGATCCGGGGGAGCTGACGGCCCCCGGGCCCCCTGGACCCCGGCCCCGCGCCCCCTGGCCCCCGCGCCCCTGGCGCACGCGCAGAGCCCCGTACGGCATCCTCGCCGTACGGGGTCTCTGAAGTCTGTGAAGCGTCTGCTGTCCGCCGCGCGTCTCGTTCTGCGAGGCGCCTTCGTGCGTTCTGTATACGAGCTGTATACGAAAGGCGGACTGTCGTCGTGTTACGAAGCGGTGGTGTCGGCCGGGCGGATCCACAGTCGCTGCCCGATGGCGGCGGCCTGCTGAACGATCCGGTTGACGGAGGCGGCGTCCACGACAGTGCTGTCCACGGGCGTGCCGTCGACATCGTCGAGTCGCATGATTTCGAAGCGCATGGGCTTCTCCCTTCGTCTGGTCATCCTCCTGAGGAGAACTACTCGTGCGAGGAGCGAGGCTTCAGTGTCCTCGCTCTCGTAAGGATTCAACGGGATGCGTGTTACAAACATTCCCTACGCTAAGGAAATTTTTCGAGAACCTAATTACCCACGGGTAGCCCGGGTGGCGGAGACTGAACGGCGCCGGTTGTGTTCGCAGCGTGACCGCCGGGACAATGGAAGTGATGAACGACGACCACGCGGCTCTCGCCGCCCGCATCGACCGTACGAACGAGCTTCTTCAGCGCATGCTCGCCGAGGTCGCGAAGACCCCCTCCACGCACGCGATCTTCGTGGACGCCGGATATCTGTACGCCGCCGCGGGGCGCCTGGTCGCCGGCACGGAGGACCGCCGTTCGTTCGACCTGGACACCGAGGGGCTCATCGAGGCCCTCATCGACAGGGCCCGCACGATCTTCGCCGACAGCCGGCTCCTGCGCGTCTACTGGTACGACGGCGCGCGACGCCGCATCCACACCGCGGAGCAGCAGTCCATCGCCGAACTCCCGGACGTGAAGGTCAGGTTGGGAAACCTGAACGCCAACAACCAGCAGAAGGGCGTCGATTCACTCATCCGCTCCGACCTGGAGTCCCTCGCCCGGCACCGCGCCATCAGCGACGCGGCACTGCTCGGCGGCGACGAGGACCTCGTCTCCGCCGTCGAGGCGGCCCAGGGGTACGGCGCCCGGGTCCACCTCTGGGGCATCGAGGCGCCCGAGGGCGGCAACCAGGCCGAGCCGCTGCTCTGGGAGGTCGACAGCCAGCGCACGCTCGACCTCGACTTCTTCAAGCCGTACGTGGCCAGGCGCACCGCCCAGTCGTACGACCCGACGGCGGCGGTCCGGCCCACCCGGGAGGACGTGCGCTTCGTGGGCGCCCAGATCGCCGCGAAGTGGCTGGCGGCGCGCGGCCGGGAGTCCCTGGCCGAACTGCTTCCCGGGCACCCGTATCTCCCCGGCTCGGTCGACCAGGATCTGCTGGTCGAGGCCGAGGGGCTGCTCCAGTACTCCCTGCGCGGCCAGTCGGACCTGCGCCGCGCGCTGCGGGACGGCCTCTGGGAGCACCTTCAGGCGCAGTACTAGGGCCGCTCGGGGTCCTCAGGGGCGTGCGTGGCGTCCCAGAACGCGGCCAGGGCGCGGGCGGTCTCCAGGGGCCGGTCGGCGTTCGGGGAGTGTTCCGCCCCCTCGACGACCGTGCGGTGCGCGTCCAGCCGTACGGCCATCGCGTCCAGCAGCGGGAGGGGCCAAGTGTCGTCGCGCGCACCGGATATGACGTGCTTGGGGAGGCGGACGGCGGCCAGTTCGGCGACACGGTCGGGCTCGTCGCAGAGCTGGCGGCCCGTGGCGACGAGCTGGGCGGGGCTGTTGCCGAGCCAGCGGCGGCGCAGATCGGCGAGGTCGTCGAGACCCGCGTCCAGCCCGCCCGTGTCGGTCTCCTCCGGCGGCTCCATCGCCTGGATCGCCTCCCACACCTCGGCCATGCTCATCACGGCCAGAGCGTCCCGCAGCAGCTTGACGCGCTGCTGCTGCGACTCGGAGATCTGCGCGGGTCCTGAGGCCATGAGCGTCAGGGAGAGGAACGGCGACGGGTCGGCCAGCACCGCGGCACGCGCGATCTGGCCGCCGAGCGAGTGCCCCACGAGGTGCACGGGAGTGCCGACGGCGGCGGCCTGCGCGAGCACGTCCTGTGCCAACTCGGCCTGTGCGTAAGCCGATTCGTCGTCCCGCGGCCCGTCGGTCTCGAACTGCCCGCGTCCGTCCACGGCCACCGTCCGATAGCCCGCCGCGGCCAGCGGCAGGTGCAGGGCGATGAAGTCCTCCTTGCTTCCGGTGAACCCCGGCAGCAGGAGCACGGTCCCCTTGGGCGGCCCCTCCGGCTCGGCGTCGAGCACGGCGAACTCGCCGCGCGTGGTGGACAACCGGCACGCGCGGACACCGGCGGGGGGTACGAAGGTGGAGGGCCTGCTCATGCGCAGGAGGCTATCGGGCGACGGCGACGCCCGCGCGACGGGTGCGTTGCTCCCGGGCCCGCGCGCGGTGAAGTGAGAGGGGCCACCGGCCGGGGCACGGGCGCGGGAACGCCGACGGCCCGGTCCCACCGGATGGGGGACCGGGCCGTCGGGGTGGAGATCAGCTCTCCGTGGGCTCCGTGGCGACCGCCTTGCGGGTGCGTCGGCGGGTGGCCGGCTTGGCCTCCGTGGCCTCGGCGGCCTGGGCCGGGATCTCGGCGTCGGCGACGGCCTTGCGGGTGCGGCGGCGGACGGGCTTGGTCTCGGTCGCCTCGGCGGCCGTGTCCGTGTCCGTCGCCGTGGTGGCGGCCTTGGCGCGGGTGCGCCGGGGCTTGGTGACCGTCTCGGTGACCTCGGCGATCTCCGTGGCGGCGGCCTCGACGGTGTCGGCCACGGTCTCCGCGACCTTGCGGGTGCGTCGGCGGGTGGCCGGCTTGGCCTCCGTCGCTTCGGCGGCCTGGGCCGGGATCTCGGCGTCGGCGACCGCCTTGCGGGTGCGGCGGCGGACGGGCTTGGTCTCGGTCGCCTCGGCGGCCGTGTCCGTGTCCGTCGCCGTGGTGGCGGCCTTGGCGCGGGTGCGCCGGGGCTTGGTGACCGTCTCGGTGACCTCGGCGATCTCCGAGGCGGCGGCCTCGACGGTGTCGGCCACGGTCTCCGCGACCTTGCGGGTCCGGCGCCGCACGGGCTTGGCCGGGGCCTCGGCGATCTCGGCGGCCTCGACGACCGTCTCGGCGGCGGGTGCCGTCTCGACGGCCTTGCGGGTCCTGCGGCGGGCCGGCTTGGCGGCCGCCTCGGTGACGGCCTCGGCGGCGGCGTTCTCGACCACGGCCTCGGCGGCGGTCACCACCGCCTGTGCCGTCTCGACGTCCGTCGCGGCGGGCCTGCGGGTACGGCGACGGCGCGGCGCGGCCGGCTCGTCGGTGACACCCTCCGCCGTCGCGACAGCGGCCTCGGCGGCCTCGGTCACAGGGGCGGCGACGGCTGCCACGGGCTCGCCCGCCCCGGCACGGGTGCGCCGGCGGCGGCGCGGGGTGCGGGGCTCGGTGGCCTCGGCGGACGCGGGCGCCTCGGTGGCCGCCGGAGCGGCCGTCGACCCGGCCGTCTCGTCCGCGGGCGCACCGTTGCGGGTGCGGCGGCGCTGGCGCGGAGTGCGCGGCGCGCGCTCACGCTCGGCGGTCGCCGGTGCGGCCGAACGGCCACCGCGGCCACGCGGACCACCACGCCCGCCGGTCTCGCCCAGGTCCTCGACCTCTTCGGCCGAGAGCCCGGCGCGGGTGCGCTCGGAACGCGGCAGGACACCCTTGGTGCCGGCCGGGATGTTCAGCTCCTCGAAGAGGTGCGGGGACGTGGAGTACGTCTCCGGCGGGTTGCCGAAGCCGAGGTCCAGCGCCTTGTTGATCAGCTGCCAGCGCGGGATGTCGTCCCAGTCGACGAGGGTGATCGCGATGCCCTTGGCGCCCGCGCGGCCGGTGCGGCCGATGCGGTGCAGGTACGTCTTCTCGTCCTCGGGGGACTGGTAGTTGATGACGTGGGTGACACCCTCGACATCGATACCGCGGGCCGCGACGTCGGTGCAGACGAGGACGTCGACCTTGCCGTTGCGGAAGGCGCGCAGCGCCTGCTCGCGGGCACCCTGGCCGAGGTCGCCGTGGACCGCGCCGGAGGCGAAGCCGCGCTGCTGGAGCTGGTCGGCGAGGTCCGCCGCCGTCCGCTTGGTGCGGCAGAAGATCATCGCGAGACCGCGGCCGTCGGCCTGTAGTATCCGCGCGACCATCTCGGGCTTGTCCATGTTGTGCGCGCGGTAGATGAACTGCGCGGTGTTCGCGACGGTCGCGCCCGAGTCGTCCGGGGCCGCGGCGCGGATGTGCGTGGGCTGCGACATGTAGCGGCGCGCGAGACCGATGACCGCGCCCGGCATGGTCGCCGAGAACAGCATCGTCTGACGGCGGGCCGGCAGCATGTTCATGATCTTCTCGACGTCGGGCAGGAAGCCCAGGTCGAGCATCTCGTCGGCCTCGTCGAGGACGAGCGCCTTGATGTTCTTGAGGTTGAGCTTCTTCTGGCCCGCGAGGTCCAGCAGTCGCCCCGGGGTGCCGACGATGACGTCGACGCCCTTCTTCAGGGCCTCCACCTGGGGCTCGTACGCACGGCCGCCGTAGATGGCCAGAACGCGCACGTTGCGGACCTTGCCCGCGGTCAGCAGGTCGTTGGTCACCTGGGTGCACAGCTCGCGCGTGGGGACGACGACGAGCGCCTGCGGGGCGTCGGTCAGCTGCTCGGGCTTGGCCCGGCCGGCCTCGACGTCCGCGGGGACGGTGACGCGCTCCAGGAGGGGGAGGCCGAAGCCCAGCGTCTTGCCGGTGCCGGTCTTGGCCTGGCCGATGATGTCGGTGCCCGAGAGGGCGACCGGGAGCGTCATCTCCTGGATGGGGAAGGGGTTGACGATACCGACGGCCTCAAGGGCCTCGGCGGTCTCAGGGAGGATTCCGAGCTCTCGGAAAGTCGTAGTCAGGGTGCTGCCTCTTCTGTGTACGCGATGCGAGGCGAGCGCGGGGGTCGTGACGGGACCGTGCCGGGGACATCGGCCGCTCATGACGGGCGGGCCGGGTGGCATGGGACCACTGCCGACGCTCGAGCTCTCGTACCGCTGAGGGTTCCCTCCGGATGCCGTACGCAATGTGCCGTACCTGCGAGGAGGGCTGTCGGGTCGGAGCCGATCGGGCCACCGACCGGGCATCCTCATTCGTGCGGCCCGTCGAATTACTCGCCGGGCGCATTACCACCATACCCCGGAATCGCGCACATGCGATGGCCGATTTGGTCACGTAGTCGTCGTCACACTGGTTGACCAGGGACTTCCCTCGTGCTGTGAGCGGGCTATTGTGCGCTTCATGACGACGCCTGACAACGCCGCTGAGAAGCCCGCCGAGGACACCGCCGACACCGCCCCCGCGGCCACCGGAGTCGCCGCGCAGAACTGGGACACGGCCTCGGCCGAGCCCCACTACCGCGCCGCGGTCGTGGACCTGCTCGGAGCGCTCGCGTACGGCGAGCTCGCGGCGTTCGAGCGGCTCGCGGAGGACGCCAAGCTGGCGCCCACGCTCAGTGACAAGGCCGAGCTGGCGAAGATGGCGTCCGCCGAGTTCCACCACTTCGAGCAGCTGCGGGACCGGCTCGCGGCGGTCGGCGCCGAGCCGACGGAGGCGATGGACCCCTTCGTCGCCGCGCTCGACGGCTTCCACCGGCAGACGGCTCCCTCGGACTGGCTGGAGGGGCTCGTCAAGGCGTACGTCGGCGACTCGATCGCCAGCGACTTCTACCGCGAGGTCGCGGCCCGCCTCGACTCGGACACCCGCGAGCTCGTCCTCGGCGTCCTCGACGACACCGGTCACGCCGGTTTCGCCATCGAGAAGGTGCGCGCGGCGATCGACGCCGACCCGCGCGTGGGCGGCCGGCTCGCGCTGTGGGCGCGCCGGCTGATGGGCGAGGCCCTGTCGCAGTCGCAGCGCGTGGTCGCCGACCGCGACGCCCTGTCGACGATGCTCGTGGGCGGTGTCGCGGACGGATTCGACCTCGCCGAGGTCGGCCGGATGTTCTCCCGCATCACCGAGGCGCACACCAAGCGGATGGCGGCGCTGGGCCTCGCGGCCTAGGGCACGGTCCCGGAGCACCGGGGCCTCGCCCCCGTCCGGAAGCGCGGGTGGCCGGGCTCGTCCCCGACCGGAGCGCCGGGGCTCGTCCCCGTCCGGAAACGCGGCTGGCCGGCGGCTCGTCCCCGGCCCGAGCGCCGGGGCTCGTCCCCGGCCGGAACACCGAAGGCCTCGCTGTCCCGGACCTGATCGCCGCGCCGTCTACGGGCGCGGTTCGCGGTCGCGGAAGCGAGGCCTTCGCGGTGGCTTACGCGGTCGCCGAGCGGCGTCGAAAGCGCTCCTCGGGGCGCAGCAGCAGCGACAGCAGGGCGGCCGAGACGGCCACGGCGCCGAGAAGGATGGCCAGGAAGTGGCCGGAGCCCAGGGCCGTGTGGGTCAGGAAGGCACCGAACAGGGCTCCCGCGGCGCCGGTGGACATCACCAGGCTGCGTGACGGCAACCGGTGGGGCAGGCGGTACGAGGCCGCCCAGGCCAGGGCGAGACCGAGCAGCGCGGAGCCGAGCGCTTCCAAGAACATGATGGGGTCCCTCCCGCACGGCCGGTGCAAATCGGTCGTAGCCGGTCCTACCCCTGACGTTCGGAACGCAACCCTCCTCCGCGCCAGGCATGTGCTCCATCTGCGTCCGCGCAGGTGCCGGGCGTACCGGACGGCCACCCCGAACGCCACGTGACCGCGCGAACACGGCACGGGCACGGACCCGCGCGAGCACGTACGGGCGGTCGCGATCACGGCCCCGCGGGGAGACACGCGGGCACGGACGACGGGAGGGGCCCGGTGACGTGTCACCGGGCCCCTCCCGCACTGCTTCGCCGCTCGGCAGTCCTACAGAGCGCTGAAGCCCACCTTGCGCTGCGTGGGCTCGCCGAGCTCCACGTACGCGAGCCGGTCGGCCGGAACCAGGACCTTGCGGCCGTGGTCGTCCACGAGGCTCAGCAGCTGCGACTTGCCGGCCAGCGCCTCGGACACCGCGCGCTCGACCTCTTCCGGGGTCTGACCGCTCTCCAGAACGATCTCGCGGGGCGCGTGCTGCACGCCGATCTTGACCTCCACGGCTTTGTCCCTCCGACGGTCAGTCATGTGCGCGTTCGTACGCGCCGTACGCAGCACACATTAGCCCGGCGAGGGGACCCGCACGCTCCGCCCGGGAACGCCAGGAGCGAACAGCCGACGGGAACAAAGAAGCGGCCGGGGGCGCGCCCCCGGCCGCTTCCGCCGTGCCGGTGATCCGGTGACCGGACGATCCGGCGGATCAGTGGTGGTCGGTGCCGTGCAGCGGGAAACCCGCGATGCCCCGCCAGGCGAGCGAGGTCAGCAGCTGGACCGCCTGGTCGCGCGGGACGCTGCGGTCGCTGTGCAGCCAGGAACGGGCCACGACCTGCGCCAGGCCGCCGAGCCCCGAGGCGAGGAGCATCGACTCCGCGCGCGAGAGACCCGTGTCCTCCGCGATGACGTCGCAGATCGCCTCGGCGCACTCGTGCGTCACCTTGTCGACGCGCTCGCGCACCGCCGGTTCGTTGGTCAGGTCCGACTCGAAGACCAGCCGGAACGCGCCGCCGTCGTCCTCGACGTACGCGAAGTAGGCGTCCATCGTGGCGCGGACGCGCAGCTTGTTGTCCGAGGTCGACGCGAGCGCCGCCCGCACCGCCAGGAGCAGGGACTCGCAGTGCTGGTCGAGCAGGGCGAGGTACAGATCGAGCTTGCCCGGGAAGTGCTGGTAGAGAACCGGCTTGCTGACGCCCGCGCGCTCGGCGATGTCGTCCATGGCGGCCGAGTGGTATCCCTGCGCAACGAAAACTTCCTGGGCGGCGCCGAGGAGCTGGTTGCGTCGGGCACGGCGCGGCAGGCGAGTGCCCCGCGGGCGTGCTGCCTCTGTCTGCTCGATGGCTGTCACGCCGCCTCCCAAAATTGTCCACGTGCGGTGTGCGCCGCGCCGCCATCGTACTTTTCGGTAACCCCGCTGTGTGCGGTGCGAGCGCAGAATTTCACGGACCTGACCCCGACCGGGACGGCGCACAGGGTGCCGAAGGGGACGAGCGGGGCATCCGGCCGGGACGGCGGCCCTGATCAGCGCCGCCGGGGCACCTGCGGCCGGGTCACCTGTAGTCGTCCTCGTTCAGCCGGACGACCCGGGCCTGCTCGGCCAGATCCCCCTCGTCGGCGTTGAGGCGGTCGCCCGGCGGTTCCGGGTCGACGTCGTCCGCGGGGTCGAGCTCCGCGGACTGCTCGACGGCGTCGGCCTCGGGGGTCTCCGCGTCGGGAATCTCCCGGAACTGGTCGTCGAACGTTGCGGGGTCTGTCGGGTCGACTGTCATGGTTCCTCTTCCCGAACGGTACGAGTGCGCTCCTGATGTGCGTACGAGTGCCCTCGTTCGAAGCCTAGGAGACACGCGATCCGGACGCTATGCGATCCGTCCGCGATCTGTGACGGCGAACACATGAGCCCCGGCGTGATCGTCTCGTAACATTGCGGCATGTCTTCGACCGAACTCCCGTCCGCGCCGGCCGTCAGCCTCACGCCGAGGGTCGGCGCCGTCAGGGTCGCGGAAGGGGAGCGGCTGAGATCGGTGGGGCTCCCCGGCATCACCCTGACGATCCGGTCGAGGCCGCCGGCCAGGGACGGACTTCCCCCCGCGCTGTACGTGCACGGTCTGGGCGGTTCCTCGCAGAACTGGACGGCGCTGATGTCCCGGCTCGACGGGCTCGTGGACAGCGAGGCCCTCGACCTGCCGGGCTTCGGCGACTCACCGCCGCCGGACGACGGCGACTACTCGGTCACCGGCCACGCGCGCGCGGTCATCCGCCACCTCGACGCGTCCGGACGCGGTCCGGTACATCTTTTCGGCAATTCACTCGGCGGAGCCGTCGCGACGCGGGTCGCGGCCGTGCGCCCGGATCTGGTGCGGACGCTGACGCTGGTGTCCCCGGCGCTGCCCGAGATCCGCGCCCAGCGCACCGCCTGGCCGACGGCGCTGCTCGCCCTTCCCGGAGTGGCCGGGCTGTTCACGAGACTGACCAAGGAATGGAGCGCTGAGCAGCGCGTACGCGGGGTTCTGGCCCTCTGTTACGGCGATCCTGGCATCGTGACCCCCGAGGGGTTCCGTGACGCGGTCGAGGAGATGGAGCGGAGGCTCGCGCTGCCCTACTTCTGGGACGCCATGGCACGCTCCGCGCGCGGGGTCGTGAACGCCTACACGCTCGGCGGGCAGCACGGACTGTGGCGTCAGGCCGAACGGGTGCTCGCCCCCACGCTCCTGGTCTACGGAGGCCGCGACCAACTTGTCGGCTACCGTATGGCGCAGCGCGCGGCCCGTGCCTTCCGCGGCTCCCGGCTGCTGTGCCTGCCGGACGCGGGGCACGTCGCGATGATGGAGTATCCGGACACGGTCGCCACCGCCTTCCGTGAACTCCTTGCGGACCTGGAAGAGTCGACCTCTTCGGTGGCAGTCGGCGCGGAGAGCTGAGGCGGGAAGTGGGACGACACAGTCGTCGGGGGCGGGCCGACAAGACGGACACCGCGCGGACGCGGACGGTTGCGGCGGAGGAAGGCGCGTCGGCTCAGGCGCCGGGCCCGGACGGCGCCCGTCGCGCGGCGACCCGGCCGCCCGGCTCCCCGGGCCCCTACCCGCCGGTGGGCGGGTACCCCCAACAAGCCGCACCACGCCTCCCGGACGGGACTCCGGCGCACGGTTTCCCGCGCGTGCAGGGCGGCGCCCCGGTCCAGGGCGGTCCCCGCCTTCCCGACGGAACGCCGGCTCACGGTTTTCCTCGGGTGCAGGGTGGCGGCCCGGCGCAGGGCGGGCCACGTACACAAGGCGGCCCCCCGGTCCAGGGCGGTCCGCGCCTTCCCGACGGGACTCCGGCGCACGGGTTTCCGCGCGTGCAGGGTGGCGCCCCGGTCCAGGGCGGGCCACGTATGCAGGGTGGCGCCCCGGTTCAGAACGGTCCGCGGCTGCCCGACGGCACGCCCGCGCACGGTTTTCCGCGGGTGGCCGACGGCACTCCCGCGCGCGGGGTGCCACGCCTCGCGGACGGGACGCCGGCGCACGGCGTCCCGCGCTTCCAGGACGGCACCCCGGCACGTGGGGTGCCGCGTTCTTTCGAAGGGACCCCGGCGCACGGAACCCCCCGTTTTCCGGACGGGACCCCGGCGCACGGAACCCCCCGTCTTCCCGACGGGACCCCGGCGCACGGAACTCCTCGTCTGGCCGACGGGACCCCCGCCCGCGGGGTGTCCCAGGTGCGGGGCGGGCATCCCGAACAGCGTGAACAGGGCGGCGGCTGGGGGGAGTCCGGGACCGGCGCGGCTCCGCAGGGCGCGCCAGCCGGACCTCGGGTGCCGCGGCAGCGCGCCCAGGCCGTGCCGGGCCCCCGGCAGGCGTACGTCGACGCCTTCGACCTCGACGAGCAGGAGAACGGCACCCGGCCCGGAACCCGCGGCGGCGCGGCGCGGACAGCGCGCTCCGGTGCCGTCGGCCTCGACTCCGCCGACTGGAACGCCCCCGCCACCGACGCCGGTGAGCGACCGCTCCGGGAGACCGGCGACCAGGGCGAGGACGAGGGCAAGGGCCGCAAGGGCTGGGCGTTCACCGGCATCGCGGCCGCCGCCGTCACCACGGTGCTCGCCGTCGTCGTCGCCGGACAGATGGCCACGGGCGGCCATGACGCCGACGCGCGGACGCAGTCCGCCGACGCCGGTGGCCGGGCGGCCCAGGACTCCGCCTCGCGCGGGGACGGCAGGCCGACCCAGTCGGGGCAGCCGCAGGTGGCCTCCGCGCCCCTGACGTACGACCAGCAGATGGCCAGGACGTACCCGCTCGGGGCCAAGCTCAAGGGGTCGGGGAAGTTCGAGGTGGTGCCGGGAACCGCCAAGGCCCCCGGCAAGGGACACAAGTACACCTACCGCGTCGACATCGAGCAGGGCCTAGGTCTCGACGGCGCGCTCTTCGCCGACGCCGTGCAGGAGACCCTGAACGACGCGAGGAGCTGGGCCCACGACGGCGCCCGCACCTTCGAGCGCGTCGATTCCGGCAAACCGGACTTCGTCATCACGCTGGCGAGTCCCGGCACCACCGCCGAGTGGTGCGCCAAGTCGGGGCTCGACACCACCGAGGACAACGTGTCGTGCGACTCGGCGTCCACCGAGCGCGTCATGATCAACGCGTACCGCTGGGCCCAGGGATCCAAGACCTACGGCTTCGGCGACAAGATCCACGCCTACCGCCAGATGCTCATCAACCACGAGGTCGGCCACCGGCTCGGATACGGGCACGTCTCCTGCCAGAAGGACGGGGACCTCGCCCCGGTCATGCAGCAGCAGACCAAGTTCCTCGACCACGACGGAATCCACTGCCTGCCCAACTCCTGGCCTTATCCGAAGAGTTGACGGAAAGCGCTCACATCGCTTTGACATGCGGAAAAAGATCGTTCATATTTTCCGCATGTCCTCCCGTCACGCCTCCGTTCGCGCCGCCATCGAGCTGGCGCTCATCGGCGTGACCGCGCTCTGCGTGGCCGACATCCACTGTTGCTGACGCCCGCCCCCGGCGAGTGCGTCGCTTTCCTTCCCGTCTTGTTCCCGTGCGCCCCCGGACCTCCGCGGTCCGGCGCGCCCGTGCCCCTTTCGGTCCGGTCGAACACCGACGTCTGACGCCGTGGGCGAGCTCCGCGCTCTTCCGTCTCACTCCGTGTCATTCCGTCTCAGTATTCGAGTCATCCGAGAGGTCGTCTTCCGATGCGTCAATCGTCCGTCACAGCGCGCCGCGTGGCCGCGGCATCCGTCAGCCTGGTCCTGGCAGCGGGCGCCGCCGCCTGCGGGCCGAAGGACAGCGATGCCAAGAGCTCCGGTGGCGACTCCCAGCCCCACAAGGGCGGCACCCTCACCGTCCTGAACGCCAACGCGCAGCAGGACTTCGACCCCGCGCGGCTCTACACCTCCGGCGGCGGCAACGTGCCCTCGCTCGTCTTCCGCACGCTCACCACCCGCAACCGCGAGAACGGGGCGGCCGGCGCCGAGGTCGTGCCCGACCTGGCCACCGACACCGGGCGCCCGAGCGAGAACGCGACCGTGTGGACGTACACCCTGAAGAAGGGCCTCAAGTACGAGGACGGCACGCCGATCACCTCCGCCGACATCAAGTACGGCATCGAGCGTTCCTTCGCCGCCGAACTCTCCGGCGGCGCGCCCTACTTGAGGGACTGGCTGATCGGCGGCGCCGGCTACCAGGGTCCCTACAAGGACAAGAAGGGCCTCGACTCGATCGAGACGCCGGACGCGCTGACCATCGTCTTCCACCTGAACAAGCCCGAGGGCGAGTTCCCCTACCTGGCCACGCAGACGCAGTTCACGCCCGTCCCCAAGGCCAAGGACACCGGCACCAAGTACGAGGAGCACCCGGTCTCCTCGGGCCCGTACAAGGTCGTCAAGAACGAGAACGACGGCGAGCGCCTCACCCTGGAGCGCAACACGTACTGGTCGGCTTCGACCGACGCCGAGCGCAAGGCGTACCCGGACAGGATCGACGTGCGGTCCGGCCTGGACTCCTCCGTGATCAACCAGCGACTGTCCTCCTCCCAGGGAACCGACGCCGCCGCCGTCACCACGGACACCAACCTCGGCCCGGCCGAGCTCGCCAAGGTGACCGGCGACAAGGAGCTGGCCTCCCGCGTCGGCACCGGGCACTTCGGCTACACCGACTACATCGCCTTCAACCCGAAGGTGAAGCCGTTCGACAACCCGAAGGTCCGCCAGGCGATCTCGTACGCCGTCGACCGCAGCTCGGTGGTCAACGCCGCGGGCGGCTCCTCGCTCGCCGAGCCCGCCACGACCTACCTGCCGAACCAGAAGTCCTTCGGCTACACGCCCTACGACCACTTCCCGGCGGGCGCGTCCGGCGACGCGGCCAAGGCCAAGGCGGTTCTGGCCGAGGCCGGCTACAAGAACGGCCTGAGCATCACGCTCACGCATTCCAACAGCAAGGACTTCGAGACCAGCCCCGAGATCGCGACCGCGATCCAGGACGCGCTCAAGAAGGCCGGCATCACCGTCAAGCTCCAGGGCCTGGAGGAGAACGACTACAGCGACAAGATCCACGGCGCCAAGACCGAGCCGGGCTTCTTCCTCGCGCACTGGGGCGCCGACTGGCCCTCCGGCGGTCCCTTCCTGGCCCCGATCTTCGACGGCCGGCAGATCGTCAAGGACGGAGCCAACTTCAACACCGGCTTCCTGAACGACAAGTCGGTCAACGACGAGATCGACGCGATCAACAAGCTGACCGACCTCGGCGCGGCCGCCGAGCGCTGGGGCGCGCTGGACAAGAAGATCGGTGAGCAGGCGCTGACCGTCCCGCTGTTCCACCCCGTCTACAAGCGTCTGTACGGCAAGGACGTCAAGAACATCGTGATCAGCGACTGGACCGGCGTTCTGGACATCTCCCAGGTCGCGGTGAAGTAGCGCCGTGAGCGAGGCACTTGTCGCCTCCCAGGCCCCCGCGGCGGATCCGTCCGCCGCGGGGGCCTCGGGGGCCCGTCAGTTCTGGCGGCGGCTGCGTGCGCAGCGCGCCGCCCTCGTCGCGGCGGCCGTCGTCGCGCTGCTCGTCCTGATCGCGCTCGCCGCACCGCTGCTCACGGCGATCGAGGGCCAGGACCCCACCACCTACCACCCCTCGCTGGTGGACTCCGCGCGCGGCGGCGTCCCCGTCGGCGCGCTCGGCGGCATCGGCGCCGACCACTGGCTCGGCGTCGAACCCCAGACCGGCCGCGACCTGTTCGCCCGTCTCGTCTACGGCGCCCGGGTCTCCCTCGGCGTCGCGCTCGCCGCGACCCTGGTGCAGGTCCTGATCGCCGTCGTCGTGGGCGTCTCGGCGGCGCTCGGGAACCGATGGGTCGACCAGGTGCTGAGCCGGATCACCGAGATCATCGTCGCGCTGCCGCTGATGATCATGTCGCTTGCGCTGCTGGCGATCGTGCCCGGCAGCTTCCCGCGGCCCGTCCTCGTCGCCCTCGTCATCGGGCTGATCGCCTGGGGCACCCTCGCGAAGATCGTGCGCGCGCAGACCCTCACGCTCAAGCAGCTCGACTACGTCGCCGCCGCGCGGCTCAGCGGCTGGGGCACCTGGCGGATCGCCCGCCGCGATCTCCTGCCCGGCCTCGCCGCCCCGCTCATCACCTACTCCGCCCTCCTCGTGCCGGCGAACATCGGCGTCGAGGCGGCCCTGTCCTTCCTCGGCGTGGGCGTGAAGCCGCCGACGCCGTCCTGGGGACAGATGCTGACCGCCGCCGACGTCTGGTACCAGGCGGCACCGCAGTACCTGCTGCTGCCCGCGGGCGCGCTGTTCGTCACCGTCCTCGCCCTGACCGTCCTCGGCGACGGCGTGCGCACCGCCCTCGACCCGCGCGCGGCCTCCCGGCTGCGCGTCGGCACGGGCCGCAGGGGAGAGGCCAGGGCCGACGCGGACACCGGCGGCCCCGCCGACGGGACCGGCCTGCACCGCCGGGACGCGTCGGGACCGGACCTGCCCCGCCAGGGCGCGTCCGCCGAGGGAACGAAGGAGGCCACGGCATGAGCGGCTTCGGCGGGTTCGTCCTGCGCAGGACCCTCGGCACGGTGATCACCCTCCTGGCCATCTCGGTGATCGTCTACGTCGTCTTCTACGCCACCCCGGGCAACGTCGCCCAGATCACCTGCGGCCCGCGCTGCTCGCCCGCCCAGGTGCACCAGGTCGCCCAGCAGTTGCACCTCGGGGACCCCCTGTACATGCGCTACTGGCACTTCCTCCAGGGACTCCTCGCGGGCCAGGACTACTCGACGGGCACCTCCGTCCAGCACTGCCCGGCGCCCTGCCTCGGGCTGTCGTACCAGACCGACCAGCAGGTGACCCGGCTGATCCTGGCGAAGCTGCCGGTCAGCCTGTCGCTGGTGTTCGGCGCGATGGTCGTCTGGCTCGTGCTCGGTGTCGGCACCGGCGTGCTCTCCGCCTGGCGGCGCGGCCGGCTCAGCGAGCGGGTGCTGACCGGGCTCACCCTCGCGGGCACCGCGACCCCCGTCTTCGTCATCGGCCTGATCCTGATGATCGTCGTCTGCGGCCAGCTGGAACTGCTGCCCTTCCCGCAGTACGTGAACCTCACCGACGACCCCGAACAGTGGGCCTGGAACCTGGTGCTCCCCTGGCTGTCGCTCGCCCTCGTCGAGGCCGCCGCGTTCGCCCGGCTGACCAGGGCCTCGATGCTGGAGACGCTGGCCGAGGACCACATCCGGACCTTCCGCGCGTACGGCGTGGGCGAGCGGTCGATCATCGGGCGGCACGCCGTCCGGGGGGCGCTCGCCTCGATCATCGCGCTGAACGCCAACACCTTCGGCTCGGCGGTGGGCGGCGCGGTGCTCACCGAGACCCTCTTCGGGCTGCCCGGCATCGGCCAGGAACTGGTGCACGCGGTGAACGTCGTCGACCTTCCCGTGGTCGTCGGCATGGTCCTGGTCATCGGCTTCTTCGTGGTCATCGCCAACGCCGTCGCGGACGTGCTCTACGCGGTGGCCGACCGACGGGTGGTACTGGCATGAGCGACTCCTCCGCGAATCCCGCCTCCCCGGCGTCCGCGGCCTCCCCTCTGGTCGAAGTCAGCGATCTCGTCGTCGACTTCGGGGACCTGCGCGCCGTCGACGGGCTCTCCTTCCGGCTGGAGAAGGGCGCGGCGCTCGGCCTGGTCGGCGAGTCCGGTTCGGGCAAGTCCACCGTGGCCTCGGCCCTGCTGGCGCTGCACCGGGGCACCGGCGCGCGGGTCGACGGCACGGTCCGCGTGGCGGGCGTCGACGTCCGGCGAGCGTCCGACGACGACCTGCGCGGGCTGCGCGGCCGGAAGGCGGCCATGGTCTTCCAGGACCCGCTGTCCTCCCTCGACCCGTACTACGCGGTCGGCGACCAGATCGCCGAGGTCTACCGGGTGCACACCCGGGCCTCCCGGCGGGCGGCACGCGCGCGTGCGGTGCACGTCCTCGACCGCGTCGGCATCCCGGACGCGGCCCGTCGGTCCCGCTCGCGTCCGCACGAGTTCAGCGGCGGCATGCGCCAGCGCGCCCTCATCGCCATGGCCCTGGTCTGCGAACCCGAGCTGCTGATCGCCGACGAGCCCACCACGGCCCTCGACGTGACCGTCCAGGCGCAGATCCTCGACCTCCTGCACACCCTGCGGCAGGAGACCGGGACGGGTCTGCTGCTGGTCACCCATGACGTCGGCGTCGCGGCCGAGAGCGTCGACGAGATCCTGGTGATGCGGCACGGACGGGCCGTCGAGCACGGTCCGGTCGGTGCCGTCCTCGGCGCGCCCCGGGAGCCGTACACCCGCGAACTCCTCGGCGCCGTCCCCCGCGTCGACACCCCCCGGACGGCCCGGCCGTCCGGGCCGGAGGCCGGCAACGGTCCGGGCGAGGACGTCCGCACCGACGACGTCGTCCTCGAAGCGGCCGGACTCCGAAGGGAGTTCGGGCGCGGCAAGCGCCGGTTCGCGGCCGTCGACGACGTGTCGCTGACCGTCCGCCGGGGCCAGACCCTCGGCGTCGTCGGCGAGAGCGGCAGCGGCAAGACGACCCTGGGAAGGATGCTGGTCGGCCTGTTGGAGCCCACGGCCGGCGCGGTCCGCCACGAGGGGCGCGAACAGTCCGGTGTCCGCCCCTCGGTGCAGATGGTCTTCCAGGACCCGGTGTCCTCCCTCAACCCCCGGCGGAGCGTGGGCGAGTCCATCGCCGACCCGCTGCGGGCGCGCGGGGAGAAGGACGAGGGGCGCATCCGGGGGCGCGTACGGGAACTGCTGGAGCGCGTCGGACTCGACGGGGCGCACTACGACCGCTACCCGCACGAGTTCAGCGGCGGACAGCGCCAGCGCGTCGGCATCGCGCGGGCGCTGGCCGCCGAGCCGCGGGTGATCGTGTGCGACGAGCCGGTCTCCGCGCTCGACGTCACCACGCAGGCCCAGGTGGTCGCCCTGCTCGGCGAGCTCCAGCGGGAACTCGGGCTCGCGCTCGTGTTCGTGGCGCACGACCTCGCCGTCGTACGCCAGGTCAGCGATCACGTGGCGGTGATGCGGCGCGGCCGGCTCGTCGAGTACGGCCCCGCCGACGAGGTCTACGAACACCCCCGCGACCCGTACACCAGGCAACTCCTGGCCGCCGTACCGGCGCTCGACCCGGAGGTCGCGGCACGGCGCCGCGCGGAACGGAGGGAGCCGGCCCCGGTCTGATCCGGGAGCCGCGCTCACGGAAACGTGTCCGCGTGATCTCGTAGCGTGGCGAAACGCGGCCTGCGCGGGAAAGTTACGACCGTTCACCCCTTCTGGTGGTGCGACGGACAACCGTCCGTCGTACCACCGCCTTGTCCGCATACCTTCGTCCCGCTGCGAGCCGCCGGGTCAACGGCGGCTCCCCATGCGGGAGATCGGGGGTGTGCTCGTGCGCATCGGACTGCTTACGGAGGGTGGCTATCCGTATGTGAGCGGTGATGCCGGACTCTGGTGCGACCGGCTCGTGCGCGGGCTCGGGCAGCACGAGTTCGACATCTACGCGCTCAGCCGCACCGAGCACCAGGAGGACCGGGGCTGGGTCGGGCTGCCGCCCCAGGTCGCCCGGGTCCGTACGGCACCGCTGTGGACGCCGTACGAGGACGGGGCGGTGTACGGCCGCCGGGCCAGGCGCCGGTTCGCCGAGGCGTACGGGGAACTCGCGGCGGCGGTGTGCGGGGGGCCGGGGGTCCCCGAAGCAACGGGGGAGCCGGCGGATTCCGCCGGCGCCGAGGCGGACCGTTTCGCCAGCGCCCTGTACGCGCTGGCCGAACTCGCCCGGGACGAAGGCGGACCGGCGGGCGCCCTGCGCTCCGAGGACGCGGTGCGCATCCTCGAACGCGCCTGCCGCGCACCCGGCGCGCTCCGCAGCGCGGGCACCGCGCGGGTCCGCGACCTGCTCGCCGTCGCCGCGCACATCGAGCGCGCCCTGCGCCCCCTCTCGCTCGACTGGTACGAGGACGACGCGCTCGGCTCCGCGGACCTCTGCCACGCGGCGGCCGGCGGGGCGGCGGCACTGCCCGGCCTCCTCGCCCGGCACCTGCTCGGCGTCCCGCTGCTGGTCACCGAGTACGGTGTGCATCTGCGGGCGCACTACCTCGCCCCCGCGACCCTCGAAGAGGCCCCGGCCGTGCGCGCCCTGCTCGCCGCCTTCCACGGCCGGCTCGCCACCGAGGTCTACCGCGCCGCCACCCTCGTGACTCCCGGCAACACGCACGCCCGCCGCTGGCAGGAGCGCTGCGGAGCCGACCGCGCCAAACTGCGCACGGTCCATCCCGGCATGGAGGCCGCGCGCTTCGCGGACGTCGGGGAGGCGGTGCCGGGCAGCCCGTGCGCGGACCCCGACACCCTGGTGTGGGTCGGCCGCGTGGAACCGGCCAAGGACCTGATCTCCCTGCTGCACTCCTTCGCCGAGATCCGCAGGGCCGAGCCCCGGACCCGGCTGCGGATCGTCGGCGCCGCCGCCGAGGCCCCCGAGGCGGCCACCTATCTGGCGCACTGCAAGGCGCTGGCCGCGCAGCTCTTCCCCGACGAGGCCGACGGCGCCCACGCCGTCGGCGACAACCCGGTCTCCTTCGAGGAGATCGGCGGCCCGGAGCTGCCGAGCCTCGCGGAGGCCTACGCCTGCGGCGCCCTCGTCGTCCTGTCCAGCGTCGTGGAGGGCTTCCCGGTCAGCCTGGTCGAGGCCATGCTCTGCGGCCGGGCCACCGTCTCCACGGACGTGGGCGCCGTCGTCGAGGTCATCGGCGGGACGGGTCTCGTGGTCCCGCCGCGCAATCCGCGGGCGCTCGCCGAGGCGTGCGTGACGCTGCTGCGCGACCCCGAACGCCGTGAGCGGCTCGGCGCCGCCGCCCGCGCCCGCGCCCTCGAACTTTTCACCGTCGAGCAGAACATCACGGCATTTCACAGCATTTACCTGGAGATCGTCTCGCACTCCCCGGTGCGCCGGGTCGTCGTGGACGAGGCGGGGGAGCCGCGCCCCTTCGGCACCCCCGCCGAGGCCCGGGTGCCAGGCCGCTGGACCGGGACCCGCTTCACGACCGAGCGCAGGCCGCGCTGGGCGGAGGGGGCGCCGGTACGGGCCACCGTGCCCCCGCCGGTACCCGTCGCCGTGGGGGAGGGCACATGACGATCGACAGCGCGGAACCGGGCGCTCCGGACAGGGCCGGCCACCGCGAGGAGCCGGACCGGTCCGCCGGGCGACGCGGTGGCGTGGACCCGGTGAAGGCGCTCGTGCACCGTCACCGCGAGCTCTGCGCACGGGCCGTGGACCCGCTGGAGATCGCGGCGGGCCTTGAGGCCCACGGGGTCACCGACCGGACCGCCGCGCGCCTGCGGCACCGGGACGTCTTCTCCCTCGCCGAGGAGATGTACGCCCGCGCGGCACGCGACGGAGAGGAAGAGCCCCGCACCGGGACCCCGGACCGCCCCGGCCCGCGCCCCTACTGGGCGGCGCTCGCGCTGACCCCGGGCGTCCTCGGCGCGGCCGTCGTCGCCGGTCTGCGGCTCACCGACGGGCAACCGCGGCCGGCCGTCGCCGCGTTCGGCGCCCTGGCCATGGCACCCGCCTTGCACTACGCCTTCCGGCGAGGCCCCCTGAGCACCCGGCGCCGAACGACGGGAGCCGCACGCGCGTGGACCTGCTGGCTCCTCGCGTACGCCCTCGTCGGCGACGGACTGCTGGGTGCCGCCCGGGACGGCGGCCCGCACGGCCCCTGGCCCCTGGCCACCGCATCCGTGCTGGCCCTCTGCCTGGCCTGCGCCCCGGCCGCCTGGTGCGCCCACCTCCTCGCCGCCCGCGCCCGCCGCAGGCTGACCGCGAGCCGTGGCCTGGAGGAGTTCGCCACCGCCGTACGCCCCCTGCTCCTCGGCGCGTTCGGCCTGTTCGCGGCCGCGCTGTGGGGTCTGCTCGCGCTGTGCGGGGCGGCACTGGACGAACCGCCCGCCTACGCCGGAGCAGGTGCGCTCGGCGTACTCCTCCTCCTCGCACGGCTCCTCGCCGCTCACGGCTTCCCCCACGTCCCGGGCCGCGCGCTCGCCGGCGCGGGCGCGGCGGAGGCCGTCGCCCTCGCCACGGTCTTCGCCGCGCGGCTGCCCGGCTGCTCGTTCCTGGCCGCCCCCGTCGACCGGCTGACCTCGGCGGCGGGCCCCGGGGCCGTGCCCGCCCTGGCCTGCGGGGCGGCCGCCCTGGTCCTCCTCGTCCAGGCGGCCCGCACGCTCACCCGCGCCTCGGCCCACGCCCCGCCCTGCGAGGCCCCATGACCCACGACCGCCCCACGCCCCGAGCCGAACCCGCACGCCGGGACCTCGCGGACCGAGCCCACCCGGTGGTCCGCCCAGTGGCCCACCCGGTGGCCCACCCGGTGGTCCGCTCGGCCGGGTGGCCCGAGGGCGTCCGGAACCGGCCCACGACGTCCCCACCGCCGTGAGCCCTCCCCGGAGTCCGGCCTGCTGCCCGGATCCGGGCCCCTCATCTCCCGCGGGGCCGACACCGCGGGCCCTCTTCCCGACCTACGGCATCACCTCGAAGGAGACAGCCAGATGATCACCTCCCGAACCGGAGAATCCGCCCCGGGAGCCGCCCGATGAGGGTCCTGCTGATCGGAGCCAACGGCTACCTCGGCCGGTTCGTCGCCGACAGACTCCTCGCCGACCCGGCCGTGCAGCTCACCGCGCTCGGCCGGGGCGACGACGCCGACGTCCGGTTCGACCTCGCCTCGGGCAGCCCCGGAGCGCTCACCCGCTTCCTGGACGCGGTGCACCCCGGAGTCGTCATCAACTGCGCCGGCGCCACCCGCGGCGGCGCCCGCGAACTGACCCGGCACAACACCGTCGCCGTCGCCACCGTCTGCGAGGCCCTGCGCCGCAGCGGCTGCGGCGCCCGGCTCGTCCAGATCGGCTGCGGCGCCGAGTACGGGCCCAGCCAGCCCGGCTCCTCCACCGCGGAGGACGCCGTGCCACGACCGGGCGGTCCGTACGGAGTGAGCAAGCTCGCCGCGACCGAACTCGTCCTCGGCTCCGGCCTGGACGCGGTCGTGCTCCGCGTCTTCTCCCCGGCCGGACCCGGCACGCCCGCCGGATCCCCGCTCGGCCGGCTCGCCGAAGCCCTGCGCCGCGCGATGCAGGCCAACGACGGTGAACTCAAGCTCGGCGGCCTCGGTGTCCAGCGCGACTTCATCGACGTCCGCGACGTGGCCCGCGCCGTCCACGCCGCCTCGCTGTCCGCCGCGCAGGGCGTGATCAACATCGGCTCGGGCCGTGCCGTACGCCTCCGCGACGCCGCCGCCGTCCTCGCCCGGGTGGCCGGCTACAGCGGCAGCCTGCACGAACTTGACGGTCCGCCCGGCCCCTCCATGCGGCCGGCCATCGGCCACCCCCGCCCCGAACCCGACCACGCGGCCCCGGTCGCCTACCCCTACCCCGACGGCTGCGGCAGCTGGCAGCAGGCCGATGTGCGCACCGCACGCGACCGGCTCGGCTGGCGGCCCCGGATCAATCTCGAGGAGTCCCTCGCCGACATCTGGATGGAGGCGGCGTGTCGTATCTGACCAGGACCGCGACCGGCAGCGCGAGCACCGACCTCGGACTCGGCTTCGGCGTCCCCGGCCATGCCCACCCTCTCGTCGCCCCGACGGAATGGGACGAACTCACCCGCCCCGGCACCCCCTTGCACTGGGTCGTACTGAACGTGGACAACGGTCCCGGCGAGCGGCCCGACCCGCGCTGTCTGGAGGCCACGGGACGGCTGCGCAACGCCGGGGTCAGGGTGCTGGGACTCATCGACGCCGGTCACGGGGTGCGGCCCTTCGGCGAGATGATCGCCGACGCGCGCCGCCACCTCGACTGGTACCAGGCCGACGGCTTCGTCCTCGGCCGCTGCCCCACCGAACGCGCCGCCCTTCCCGACGTCCGCCGGACGGTCGACGAGCTGCGCGCGCTGCGGGACGGCGCCCACATCGTGTTCGGCCACGGCACCCACCCGCACCCGGGATACGCCGAGTGCGCCGACCAGCTGGTGACGTTCTCGGGGCCCTGGACCGAATACCGCTGGTCGCAGGTCGCCGAGTGGACCGCCGACTATCCCCCCGAGCGCTTCTGCCACTTCGTGCACGGCGTGCCGCGCGGCCATCTGGACGAGGCGCTGCGCATCGCTCGCTGGCAGGGCGCCTCGACGATCTACTTCACCGACCGCTCCGACCACGGCGGGACGGTCGACCCCTGGGAGACGATGCCCGGCTACTGGGACGAGATCGTCTCGCGGATCGGAACGGGTGTCTCGGAATGAAGATGGGCGTGGCAGTGTTACGGAGAGAACAACCGTAGTGATAGACCGACCAACGGAGTCCCCGTGTCGCTGCCACCCCTGGTAGAGCCAGCCTCTGAGCTCACCGTAGACGAGGTCCGCAGGTACTCCCGCCACCTGATCATCCCCGATGTGGGCATGGACGGGCAGAAGCGGCTGAAGAACGCCAAGGTGCTCTGTGTGGGCGCCGGCGGCCTCGGATCGCCGGCGCTGATGTACCTGGCCGCGGCGGGCGTCGGCACGCTCGGCATCGTGGAGTTCGACGAGGTCGACGAGTCGAACCTCCAGCGCCAGATCATCCACAGCCAGGCGGACATCGGCCGTTCCAAGGCCGAGTCCGCGCGCGATTCCGTGCTGGGCATCAACCCGTACGTGAACGTGGTCCTTCACGAAGTGCGGCTCGAGGCCGAGAACGTGATGGAGATCTTCAGCCAGTACGACCTGATCGTCGACGGCACCGACAACTTCGCGACCCGTTACCTGGTCAACGACGCCTGTGTGCTGCTCAACAAGCCGTACGTGTGGGGCTCGATCTACCGCTTCGACGGCCAGGCCTCCGTCTTCTGGTCCGAGCACGGTCCCTGCTACCGCTGCCTCTACCCGGAGCCCCCGCCGCCGGGCATGGTCCCCTCGTGCGCCGAGGGCGGCGTCCTCGGCGTGCTGTGCGCGTCCATCGGCTCCATCCAGGTCAACGAGGCGATCAAGCTCCTCGCCGGCATCGGTGAGCCGCTCCTCGGCCGCCTGATGATCTACGACGCCCTGGAGATGCAGTACCGCCAGGTCAAGGTCCGCAAGGACCCGAACTGCGCGGTCTGCGGTGAGAACCCCACCGTCACCGAGCTCATCGACTACGAGGCCTTCTGCGGTGTCGTGTCCGAGGAGGCGCAGGAGGCGGCCGCCGGTTCGACGATCACTCCCAAGCAGCTCAAGGAGTGGATCGACGACGGCGAGAACATCGAGATCATCGATGTCCGCGAGGTCAACGAGTACGAGATCGTCTCGATCCCCGGCGCGAAGCTGATCCCCAAGAACGAGTTCCTCATGGGCACCGCCCTGGAGACCCTGCCGCAGGACAAGAAGATCGTCCTGCACTGCAAGACGGGTGTCCGCAGTGCGGAGGTCCTCGCGGTCCTGAAGTCCGCCGGTTTCTCCGACGCGGTGCACGTCGGCGGCGGTGTGATCGGCTGGGTCAACCAGATCGAGCCCGAGAAGCCGGTGTACTGACCGGCAGACCGCCCCGTTCTTTCGACGGCGGGGGTTTCGCGGACCGGGTGTCCGCGAAACCCCCGCCGCCGTCATGAGCAGACCTTGCCGTCCTTCGGCACCGTCCCGTCCAGCAGGTAGCTGTTCACGGTCGAGTCGACACAGTCGTTCCCGCTCCCGTAGGCGCCATGGCCCTCGCCCTTCCAGGTGAGCTCCACGCCCACGCCCTTGCCGAGCCCGTCCGCCATCCTGCGCGCGCCCTCGTAGGGGGTCGCCGGGTCCCCGGTGTTGCCGACGACCAGCACGGGCCCGGCTCCCGGCGCGCTCACCTCGGGATGGTCGAACTGGCCCGCCACCGGCCAGTCGTGGCACCAGCCCGCCGTGTCCCAGCCCATGAAGTCGCCGAACACGGGCGAGATCCGCTCGAACTCGGGCAGCCGCTTCTTCGTCTCCGCGGGAGTCGGCCGCTCCTTGTCGTCCAAGCACGATATGACCCGTTGGGAATGGGTCGTCGTGCCGTAGTGCCCCGAGACGTCCCGGTCGTTGTAGGCGTCGGCCAGCGTCAGCAGGGCCGAACCGTCCCCCGCCTCGGCGTCCTTCAGCGCCTCGGTCAGGCGCGGCCAGCTCTCCTTGCTGTAGAGCGGCAGCACGATGCCGGTGAGCGCCAGCGTCTGGCTGAGTTCACGGCCGCCGGTGGCGGGCAACGGCTTGGCGTCGATCCGCTTCAGCAGGTCCGCGATTTTCAGAGAGCCCTGCTTCGGGTTCTGGCCGGTGGACTTGAGGTAGTCGTTCAGGGCGCGCTGGAAGCCCAGCGTCTGGTTCTTGGCGTGGCCCACGGTGTCGGCGCTGGGGTCGACGACCGCGTCCAGCACCAGGCGTCCCACGTTCCTCGGGAACAAGTGGGCGTACATCCCGCCCAGTTCGGTGCCGTACGAGATGCCGAAGTAATGCGTGCGGCGGTCGCCGAGGACCTGGCGCATCAGGTCCATGTCGCGGGCCGTGTCCGTCGTCGAGACATGGGACAGCAGTGTGCCCGCGGCCTTCGCGCAGCCCTTGCCGAAGTCGGCGGAGTCCTTGAAGTACGCCGCCTCCTCGGCCGCGTCGTCCGGGGTGGCGTCCACCGACTCGGCGGCCTGGATCGCGCGGTCCCCGCGGCACCGCACCCCTTCGCTGGCGGCGACCCCGCGCGGGTCCCAGCTCACCAGGTCGTAGCGCTCGTGCAGCGGTCCGACGACAGTCGCGTACGACGGCATCGTGGAGACGCCCGAGCCGCCCGGGCCGCCGAAGTTGAAGAGGAGCGAGCCGATGCGCTTGCCCTGGCCGCCCGTCGCCTTGGAGCGGATGAGGGCCAGGTCGATCGTCGTGCCGCCCGGCTTCGCGTAGTCCAGCGGGGCCTTGAGCGTGGCGCACTGCCAGCCGTCCCCGGGTGCGGGCGAGTCCGAAGTGCCTTTGCAGCGGCTCCAGTCGAGCTTCTGCGCGGTCAGGGAGACGGGCAGACCCGGCGATCCGCCGGAGGGTGGCGCACTGGCCGGTGCTCCGTCGCCGTTCTTCCCCTCGTTCGTGCCGTCGGCCGGTGAGCCTCCGCAGCCGGCCAGCAGCAACGAGGCCGCGGCCGCGGCCGTCCACCGTGCGAAACGTGTCATGAGTGCCCCCCTCGCCCATGGTCCGCCCGAAGTCGCGGATCACATGCAGGCCATAGTAGGCGTCGGCCGCAGACCGCCGTCGAGGCCTGTGGATAACGCTCTGACCTGCCGCTTTCTAGGAGCAGACGGTTCCGGCCTTCGGGACGGTGCCGTTCAGCAGATAGCCGTTCACCGCACCCTGCACGCACTTGTTCTTGCTGTCGTAGGCGCCGTGTCCCTGGCCCTTGTACGTCAGCTCGACCCCGACGCCCTTGCCCAGCGCGTTCACCATCGCCCGGGCGCCCTCGTACGGCGTCGCGGGGTCGCCGGTGTTGCCGACCACGAGGATCGGCGCGGCGCCGGGGGCGCTCACGTCCGGGTGCTCGGCCGCTCCCGGCACGGCCCAGTCGGTGCAACTGACCATGCCCCAGGCCAGATAGTCGCCGAACAGCGGGGAGGCGGCCTTGAACCCGGGCAGCTTCGACTTCACGAAGTCCGCCGTGTAACGCGGCTTCTCGTCGGCGCAGTTGATGGAGATGTTGGCCGGAGTGATGTTGCTGTACTGGCCGTTCTCGCTGCGCCCGTTCATCGAGTCGGACAGCAGCATCAAAATCCTGCCGTCGCCCTCGTACGCCTGCTGAAGCCCCTCCGTCAGGTACTCCCAGAAGTCCTTGGAGTACAGCGACTGCGCGATGCCGCTGGTGGCGGCGGTCTGGGTGAGCCGGCGCGGGAAGACGCCGGGGATCGTCTTGCTGTCGAGGTCCTTCAGCAGCTTGGCGATGCGGTCCTTGACGTCCTGCGGGGTGTCGCCGATGGGGCAGTCCTCGGCCTTCGAGGTGCAGTCCTTCGCGAAGTTGTCCAGCGCGAGCTGGAAGCCCTTGGCCTGGCCGAGCGAGCTCTGTTCCACGTCCTGGGTCGGGTCGACGACCCCGTCGAAGACGGCCCGGCCCACGTTCTTGGGAAACAAGTGGGCGTAGACGCCGCCCAGTTCGGTGCCGTACGAGATGCCGAAGTAGTGCAGCTTGTCGTCGCCGAGCACCTGCCGCATCAGATCCATGTCGCGAGCGGCGTCCGTGGTACGCACGTGGGGGAGGACCTTGCCGGAGTTCTTGTCGCACGCCGCGTTGAACGTCTTGGTGTTCCGCAGGAGCGCCTGCTGTTCGGCGGCGTCGTCCGGAGTGGCGTCCTGCTGGAAGAACCTGTCGAGCTGCTGGTCGTTCTCGCACTTCACCCCCGCGCTGCGGCCGACCCCGCGGGGATCGAAGCTCACCAGGTCGTAGCGGGTGCGCAGGGCGGCGTAGTCCTGTCCGAAGGCGGGCAGGGTCGCGACGCCCGAGCCGCCGGGCCCGCCGAAGTTGAAGACGAGCGAGCCGATGCGCTTGGCGGGGTCGCCGCTCGCCTTCGCCCGGATCAGCGCGATCCCGATGGTGTCGCCCTTGGGGTCGGACCAGTCGAGGGGCGCCTTCATGGTGGCGCACTCCCACTCCGCGCCCCCCGGCAGAGGCGAGGGGGCGCTGCCGCCGCCCTGGGCCTCGGACGGCGCGGGGCACGCCTTCCAGTCCAGCTTCTGCGCCGTCAGGTCCCCGTGCCCGGAGTCACCGCTGCAACCGGACACCCACGAGGCCAGCAGGACTGCGGTGACGACCAGGGCGGCGGCGTGCGACCGGGACGGGTTCGGCATGCTCCCCATCCTGCGCGCGGGCGGAGCGGGGCGCTCGGGGCGCGAGCCGTGCGGGTGAGGAGGCGCCCGGGGCCCGCGCCGGTGGGCGCGGGCCGGGGGCCTAGAGCGCGCCCTTGCGGGTCAGGTGGTTGAAGAACAGCCATCCGGGCAGCACCGGGATCCACAGGGTCAGCAGCCGGTACAGCAGCACCGCAGGCGCCGCGACCTCCTTGGGCAGACCCACGGCGATCAGGCCGACCGTGAGGGTCGCCTCGACCGCGCCCACACCGCCCGGGGTCGGGGCGGCCGAGCCCAGCGCGTTGCCGGCGAGGAAGACGACCGCGACGCTCGCGAGGCTGAGCGTGGTCGTCTCCTCGTGGCCGAACGCGCGGATCGACGCGTCCAGGCACATCACGAAGCAGGCGGTCAGCAGCAGCATGCCGCCGATGCCGGTGACGAGCTTCTGCGGCCGCTGAAGCACGTCCAGCATGCGCGGTACGACGCCGGCGAACAGCGACCTCACGCGCGTGGAGACGAACTTGCGCAGCAGCGGCACCGACGTGACCACGAGGATGAACACCGCGACCGTCAGCAGACCCGCGATGACCGTACGGGACGGCGACAGGGACGGTGTCTTCTCCGTGCCGGTCATGTAGCCGAAGGACAGCAGCATCAGGATGTGGCAGCCGAGCCCGAACAGCTGCGACGCGCCGACACTCGCCACCGCGAGCCCCGGCCGCACCCCCGCCCGCTGGAGGAAGCGGGTGTTGAGGGCGACGCCGCCGACCGCGGCGGGCGCCACGATCTTCACGAACGAGCCGGCGACCTGGGCCGCCGCGGTCCGCAGGAACGGCACCCGTTCGGGCACGAAGCCCAGCAGGCTCATCGCCGCCGCGAAGTAGCTCAGGGCGGAGAACAGCGCGGCCGCCGCGACCCAGCCCCATTCGGCGTTGTCGAAGAGGGTCCCGAACTCGATGTGGGTGAGCTGCGTGAGCAGGAAGTACGCGCCGATCGCCCCGGCGATGAAACTGATCAGGGTGCGGGGCTTGACGCGCTCCAGACGGGCCGGTTCCACGGGCGCCTGCGGTCTGATCAGCAGCACCTGGTGGCGGATCTGGGTGAGCAGGTCCTCCTCGCGCGCCTCGTCCAGGGCCTCGTCGATCGCCCGCTTCTCGGCGCGCTGCTCGGCGCGTACGGCCTTCTTCCCGGCCTTCTCCGGCACGGGCGGGGCCGTTTCCCCGCCTTCCTCGACAGCTTCCGCGGCGCGGGCGAGCTTGGCCTGCCGCGAGACCTCCAGGACCGCCTCGCGTTCGCGCTGAGCGCGCTCCCGGGCGAGCCGGCGCAGCGTCGCGCGCGTGGAGCGTGTGAGAGCGATCGGCTGGAGCATGGGCAGACAGTCGGCGACGGCGTCCGGGCCGAGCACGCCCACCGCCGACGCCACCGCCCGTTCGGCGCCCACGCGCAGTCCGAGGGTGGTCACCAGCTGGGCGACGTCCATGCGCAGCAGCAGATCGCCGGCGGCGATCTCGCCCCCGCGCAGATCCGTGAGGATCACGGTGCCGGAACGATCCACCAGAATGGCGTCCCCGGCGAGCCGCCGGTGCGCGATGCGCCGGGACTGAAGCGCCTGCACCTGGTGCCAGGTGTCGCGCAGCAGCTCGTCGGTGATCAGCTCGTCGGGCAGGGAGTCCAGGGTGTGCGCGCCGGTGTGCTCGTAGACGAGCATCACGGCGTCGGGGCCGAGCTCGGAGGTGGCGATCAGCTTGGGCGCGTTGGCCCCGGCCGCGATGGCCGCGTAGGCGAGGAGTGCCTCCTGTTCCAGGGCCTGGCGCAGGGACTGGAGGCTGCGGCGCGTGGTGATGCCGCGCAGGGTCAGACGTCTCCAGGCGCGGTAGAAGAAGCCCTGTGCCTGCTGTTCGCGGTCGACGACCGTGACGTCCAGGGGCGGGCCGTCCTCCAGGGTGACGAAGTAGCGCCGTCCGCGGTCGCCGCTCTCCGCGGTCTCCGGCGTCTCCTCGCGGGCCGCGCTGACCGGGTGGAAACCGACGTGCCGGAGGCCCGCCATGAGTGTCCGTCCGGTCGGCCGTACGTTCGGCGAACCGACGGCGTACAGCGTTCCGTAGGCGACGGTCCAGCCGATCAGCACCGTGAGGATGATCGAGAACGGGGTCGTGTAGCCGGTCACCAGCATGGAGAAGGCGTCGAGGAGCAGCACGACCCACAGGACCCCGCGCCAGCGCGGTCTGCGGGACATGCCGACGGCCGTCATGTACGCGATGACCGGTGCGAGATAGCCGTGCACCGGGTCGGTGAGCGCGTGGACGTCACCCGGCGAGGGCTGGGTGAGCGCCTCCTGGATGGAGCCGGGGGCGCCCTTGGCGACCCAGAGGTCGGTGGCGAGTGTGACTCCGTGCGCGAGGACGGCGGCGAGCACGCCGTCGGCGATCCGCAGCCCGTCCCGTTTGATCAGCCGCTCGATGGCGAAGGCGACCGGCACCAGGAGGATCGCGATGCTGGACGCGAGCCCGGCGATCTTGATGAGCAGATCGGGTGCCTGCCCGGTGCCCTTGTTGATGTCCTGTTCGAGGCCGGAGGTGGTGCCGTGCGCGAACGCGGCGATGCCGAGCAGCACCACGATCGCGAGGACGCCGACCAGGAGCCGCATCAGGTCGGAGGGGCGGTGCACGCGCGCGGGGAGCAACGGTTCGTCGCCCTCCACCTCGTCCGCGTGGACCTCCTCCACGCAGCCGGTGCCGCGCTCGGCCTGCCGCTTCTCGTCGGAGGGGGTCGGGGACGGGGCGCCCCGCTCCTCAGGGGAGGCGGTTTCCCGGTCCTCGGGAGAGAGGGTTTCGCCGGCCTCGGGAGACGGGGATTCCCCGGCTTCGGCGGCGGATCGCTCGGCCTCGCCGGAGTCGGTCCCGTCCGCCGCGGAGGAGTCGGCCGTCGTGCCGTCCGTGTCCTTCTCCTCGACGCCGTCGGATTCCGGGCGTGACGAGGCGGCGGAGGTGCTCTCCGCGTCTTCGGGGTGCACGCCCTGCTGCCTCATGGTCTCTTCTTGATCTCGTATCACCAGTCACCGCCCGCACGATGGTGGCATGCCCGACCGACACACGGGGGCATCAGGGTGCAAATGAGGGGCGCGCAATCTGCTACAAGCGTCACTCCGCGGGAAGGAATATGCACAGCCGCTGCGGGGTCGCGTTGTCGGTGGGGTGCGGCAGGATGGGGCGGATGAGCGAGGAGAGCCTTCCGGTGGACGCGCTGCCGGAGTACGCGGAGCGGGTCCTCGACGTCGCCGAGCTGATCCCGCCCGGTCGCGTCATGACGTACGGCGACATCGCCGAATGGCTGGAGGAGGGCGGGCCGCGCCAGGTGGGCCGGGTGCTGGCCCTGTACGGCGGAGCGGTTCCGTGGTGGCGCGTCATGCGCGCCGACGGTGTGCTGCTGCCCGGCCACGAACTGGACGCGCTGGCCCACTACCGCGCCGAGGGGACGCCTCTGAAGGAGGCGAGCCGGGCCTCGGCGGGGCATCTGCCGCGCGTCGACATGAGACGGGCCCGATGGGACGGCGGCGAACGCGCGGAAGGTCACACTTGACAGCTTCCGGCATTCAGGGGGCCGAAGGGGACACTGAGGCCCGTACGAGGGAAACGAGGCACATCCGTGACATGCCGTACGTTCGTAGGTCACGGGACGCGCGAGGCGCACGGGGCGCACGGGGTGTGAGGGAAGAATCGGAAGCCCTCCTTCCGGGAACCGCACCGGCGTAGCGTCATCGGCACACGTCCCCCTCAGCCCGCGGTCACCGCCCTCCACGCGGCGGTCCGCCCACCAGTACGAGCACCAGGACCGGCGAACCACGTGAGCTCCACTTCCTCCACCAGGCGCCTGACGCACCCTTCCGTGCGCCAGGGGGCCCGTGGTGCGTACCGGCTGGTGCGCACCGCGCCGGCGAAGGCGGAGCCCCCTCGTCTTGACGCGGGACAGCGCGCGGTGGTTGACCACGGGAGCGGTCCGCTGCTCGTGCTCGCGGGTCCCGGCACGGGCAAGACGACCACGCTCGTCGAGTCCGTGGCCGCCCGGATCGAACGCGGCGGCGACCCGGAGCGGATCCTGGTCCTCACCTTCAGCCGCAAGGCGGCCGTCGAGCTCCGCGACCGCATGGCGTTGCGCATAGGGGCCGCGCGTGCGCCCCGGGCCACCACGTTCCACTCCTTCTGCTACGCCCTGATCCGCGCCCACCAGGACAGCGACCTGTTCGTGGAGCCCCTGCGACTGCTGTCCGGCCCGGAGCAGGACGTGGCCGTGCGCGAGCTGCTGGCCGGCCAGCCCGACCTGGAGCGCCTGGGGCTCGCCCATGTGCGCTGGCCGGACGAACTGCGCGCCTGTCTGACCACGCGCGGCTTCGCGGACGAGGTCCGCGCGGTCCTCGCCCGCAGCCGGGAGCTCGGTCTCGGGCCCGACGCCCTGGAGGCCTTCGCCCGGCGCATCGGCCGCCCGGACTGGGGCGCGGCCGCCGCCTTCCTCGCCGAGTACCTCGACGTCCTCGACATGCAGGGAGTCCTCGACTACGCGGAGCTGGTCCACCGCGCGGTGCTCCTCGTCGGCCGCCCCGAGGTCGCCGAGCGGCTCGCGGCGCAGTACGACGCCGTCTACGTGGACGAGTACCAGGACACCGACCCCGCCCAGGTGCGGCTGCTGCGCGGACTGGCCGGCGGCGGGCGCACCCTGGTCGCCTTCGGTGACCCCGACCAGTCGATCTACGCCTTCCGCGGCGCCGATGTGAACGGCATCCTGGACTTTCCCGACGCCTTCCCTCGCGTGGGCGGCCGTCCGGCCCCGGTCGAGGTCCTCGGCACGTCGCGGCGCTCGGGTGCCGAGCTGCTGGGCGCGACGCGCCGACTCACCCAGCGCATGCCCCTGACCCGGCTTCCGGCCCAGAAGGTGCGCGCGCACCGCGAACTGGCCGCGGTACGGGACGGCGGCCGGGTCGAGGTCTACACGTACCCGACGTCCGGCACGGAGCTCGACAACATCGCGGACATCCTGCGCCGCGCCCACCTGGAGGACGGTGTTCCCTGGGGCGAGATGGCCGTCCTCGTGCGGGCCGGTTCCCGCACGATCCCCACGATCCGTCGCGCGCTGACCTCGGCGGGCGTGCCCCTCGACATCGACGGCGACGACCTGCCCCTGCGGCACGAACCCGCGGTCGCGCCCCTGCTGACGGCACTGCGGGCGGTGGCCCGCGCGGAGTCGGGGACGAGCGCGGGCGGGGCGCCCCATGCGGTCGGTGCGTCCGGCGCGGGCGAGTCCTCCGACGCTGCCGACGTCGATCCGGGGACCGCGACGGCGCCGGATGCCGAGCGCACTCCTGACGCCGACGCCGACGCCGATCGGCGAGCCGAGACCGGTCCTGACGCCGACGCCGACGCTGATGCCGCCCCGCGAGCCGAGTCCGGTCCGGACGTGGGCGCTGAGGCCGACGCCGCCCCGCGAGCCGAGTCCGGTCCGGAGGTGGGCGCCGAGACCGATGCCGACCCGCGAGCCGACACCGGTCCGGATGCCGGCGGCCTCCGGACGGACACCGCCGCTGTCCGTGTCGCGTCCTGGCTCGACACCGAGACCGCGCTCACCCTCCTCGCGTCCCCTCTCGCGAGCATGGACGCCGCCGACCTGCGGCGCCTCGGGCGTGCCCTGCGCGAGGAGGAGCGCGCCGGCGGAAACCTCGTACCGCCGCCGTCCGACGTCCTGCTCGCCCGCGCGCTGGCCGAGCCGGAGCGGCTCGTCGCGCACGATCCCGCGTACGCCCGGGGCGCCCAGCGCCTCGGCGCGCTGCTGCGCAAGGCGCGTGAGCGGCTCGCGGGCGGCGGAACGGCCGAGGAGGCCCTCTGGGACCTGTGGGACGGCACCCCCTGGCCCCAGCGGCTGGAACGGGCCGCCCGGCGCGGCGGCGCGGCCGGACGCAACGCCGACCGGGACCTCGACGCCGTGTGCGCGCTGTTCGCGACCGCCGAACGCGCGGAGGAGCGCACCGGAGGCCGTGGCGCCCTGAACTTCCTGGAGGAGATCGACGCCGAGGACATCGCGGCCGACACCCTCACCCGAAGGGCCGTCCGCCCCGAGGCCGTACGCCTGATGACGGCGCACCGCTCCAAGGGCCTGGAGTGGCGCCTCGTCGTCGTCGCGGGCGTCCAGGAGGGCCTTTGGCCTGACCTGCGCCGCCGCGGCTCCCTGCTGGAGGCCGACCGCATCGGGCGGGACGGACTCGCCGAACCCCTCACCCCCGGGGCACTCCTCTCCGAGGAGCGCCGGCTGTTCTACGTGGCCGCCACGCGCGCGCGTGAACGGCTCGTCGTGACCGCGGTCAAGGCACCCGCGGACGACGGCGACCAGCCCTCCCGATTCCTCACCGAACTCGGCGTCGAGCCCAAGGACGTCACCGGCCGCCCGCGCCGCCCGCTGGCCGTCGCCCCGCTGGTCGCCGAACTGCGCGCCACCACGGTCGACCCGCGCGTCTCGGAGACCCTCAGGCAGGCAGCGGCCCGCCGTCTCGCCCGGCTCGCCGCCCTCGCCGACGAGGAAGGCCGCCCGCTGGTCCCCTCCGCGCACCCCTACCGCTGGTGGGGCATGTACGAGCCGACCGAGAGCAAGGTCCCGCTGCGCGACCGCGACCAGCCCGTCGTGCTCTCCGGCAGCGCGCTCGACCAGCTCGCCAACACCTGCGCCCTCCAGTGGTTCCTGGGCCGGGAGGTGAAGGCCGACGCCCCCGCGACGGCCGCCCAGGGCTTCGGCAACGTGGTGCACGTCCTCGCCGACGAGGTCGCGTCCGGACGTACCCCCGCGGACCTCGACGTCCTCATGGAGCGCCTCGACTCGGTGTGGAACGCGCTCGCCTTCGACGCGCCCTGGAAGTCCGCCCAGGAGAAGGAGCACGCGCGTGTGGCGCTCGAGCGCTTCCTGAAGTGGCACGTCATGGACCGCACGGGCCGTACCCCCGTGGCCAGCGAGCACGACTTCGACGTGACCCTGGAGGCGGGCTCCTACGAAGTACGCATCCGCGGCTCCATGGACCGTGTCGAGGCGGACACCGAGGGCCGCGCCTACGTGGTCGACTTCAAGACCGGCAAGCAGGCGCCGAGCGCCGCCGAGGTGACCCGTCACCCGCAGCTCGCCGTCTACCAGCTCGCCGTCGGCGAGGGCGCGGTCGACGGTGTCTTCGACGGCGTACGCCCCGAGGCGGGCGGCGCCGAGCTCGTCCAGCTCCGCCAGGGCGCACCCAAGAAGGACGGCGGCGAGACCCTTCCCAAGGTGCAGGCGCAGGAGCCGCTGGAGGGCGAGTGGGTCGGCGACCTGCTGGCGAACGCCGCCGGCAAGGTCCTCGACGAACGGTTCTCGCCCACGACGGGACAGCACTGCACCCACTGTTCCTTCCAGGCCTCGTGCAGTGCCCGGCCGGAGGGCCGGCAGGTGGTCGAGTGACGGGCCCGCACCGGTCCCGGGGCCGAGCGGCACCGGTCCCGGGGCCGAGCGACGGGCCCTCGCCGGTCCCGGCGTCGGTAGCGGGCCCCGCTCCTACCCCGGTGGCGATGGCGGGAGCGCCGCTCCTGCCCCCGGTTCTACGACAGGCTGCCGGACCGGCCACGGGGGACCCGACGTCGGCGAGTGACGCATAGCACCACATGTGCTGACCTGCGGTTCTTTCGCCCCGCACGCCGATGTGGCCACCGCTGTCAGCGGACGCCGCTAGCCTCTGCGACATGCCCGCCCGTATCACCGACCCCGAACAGCTCAAGGAGCTCCTCGGCATCCCGTTCACCCCGGAACAGATGGCCTGCATCACCGCGGAGCCCGCCCCGCAGGTGATCGTGGCCGGGGCCGGTTCGGGCAAGACCACGGTGATGGCGGCCCGCGTCCTCTGGCTGGTCGGCAGCGGGCAGGTGGCCCCCGAGCAGGTCCTCGGGCTGACGTTCACCAACAAGGCGGCGGGCGAACTCGCCGAGCGGGTCCGCAAGGCGCTCGTCAGGGCGGGCATCACCGACCCGGACGTCATCGACCCCGACAACCCGCCGGGCGAGCCGGTCATCTCCACGTACCACGCCTTCGCGGGCCGGCTGCTGACCGACCACGGACTGCGCATCGGGCTCGAACCGACGACCCGGCTCCTGGCCGACGCCACCCGCTACCAGCTCGCCGCGCGCGTGCTGCGCGAGGCGCGGGGCCCGTACCCGGCCCTGACCCGCTCCTTCCCGGACCTGGTGGGCGACCTCCTGACCCTCGACTCCGAGCTCTCCGAACACCTCGTGGCGGCCGAGGACCTGCGCGCCCACGACGCCGAGCTGCTGCGCACCCTGGAAGGCGCCAGGCTCACCAACGCGGACCTGCGCAAGGTCCCCGAGGCCGCCGCCGCCCGGCGCGAACTCGCCGAGCTGGTGGGCCGCTACCGCGCGGCCAAACGAGAGCGCGACCTCCTCGACTTCGGCGACCAGATCGCCCTCTCGGCCACCCTCGCCCGCACCCGCCCCGAGGTCGGGGAGATCCTGCGGGACGAGTTCCGGGTGGTCCTGCTGGACGAGTACCAGGACACGTCGGTGGCCCAGCGCGTCCTGCTCGCCGGACTGTTCGGCGGCGGCACCGGACACCCCGTGACCGCGGTCGGCGACCCCTGCCAGGCCATCTACGGCTGGCGCGGCGCCTCGGTGGCCAACCTCGACGACTTCCCCGAGCACTTCGCGCGCCCCGACGGCCGCCCCGCGACCCGCCAGTCGCTCAGCGAGAACCGCCGCAGCGGTGGCCGCCTCCTCGACCTCGCCAACGGTCTCGCGGAGCCGCTGCGCGCCATGCACGCGGGCGTGGAATCCCTGAGGCCCGCCCCGGGGGCCGAGCGGGACGGCCTGGTGCGCTGCGCGCTGCTGCGCACCCACGCCGAGGAGATCGGCTGGCTCGCCGACTCCATCGCCCATCTCGTACGCACCGGGACGGCACCGGCCGAGATCGCCGTCCTGTGCCGCACCGCCACGGACTTCGCCGAGATCCAGGGCGCGCTCGTCGCCCGTGACATCCCCGTCGAGGTGGTGGGCCTGTCCGGTCTGCTGCACCTGCCCGAGGTGGCCGACCTCGTCGCCGTCTGCGAGGTGCTCCAGGACCCGGGGGCGAACGCCTCCCTCGTCCGACTGCTCACCGGCCCGCGCTGGCGCATCGGCCCGCGCGATCTCGCCCTCCTCGGGCGCCGTGCCCGTCTGCTCGTGTCCCACGCGCGCGTGGGCGCCGACGACGACCCGGACCGCAGGCTCGCCGCGGCCGTCGAGGGGGTCGACCCGGCCGAGGTGATCTCGCTCGCCGACGCCCTCGACACGTTCCTGGAGACGCCCGTCGGGGCCTCGGGGGACGACGACGGGCTGCCCTTCTCGCCGGACGCGCGCGTGCGCTTCGCGCGGCTCGCCGCCGAACTGCGCGACCTGCGGCGCTCGCTCGCCGACCCGCTGATGGACGTCCTGCACCGGGTCCTGGCCGTCACCGGCCTGGAGGTGGAGCTCTCCGCGTCCCCGCACGCCCTGGCCGCCCGCCGCCGGGAGACCCTGTCCAACTTCCTGGACGTCGCCGCGTCCTTCGCGTCCGGCGACGGCGAGGCGAGCCTGCTGGCCTTCCTCGGCTTCCTGCGCACCGCCGCGCAGTACGAGAAGGGCCTGGACAACGCCCTGCCCGGCGGGGAGAACACCGTCAAGGTGCTCACGGCACACAAGTCCAAGGGCCTGGAGTGGGACGTCGTGGCCGTCCCCGGTCTCGTCAGTGGCACCTTCCCCAGCGGCCAGGGCCGCGAGAAGTGGACCGCCCAGGGCAAGGTCCTGCCTCACAAGCTGCGCGGCGACGCCGACACGCTGCCCGACGTCGAGTCCTGGGACGCCAAGGGCATCAAGGCCTTCCAGGAGGCCATGAAGGCCCACCAGCACACCGAGGAACTGCGCCTCGGCTACGTGACGTTCACGCGCCCCCGTTCCCTCCTGCTCGGCTCCGGCCACTGGTGGGGGCCCTCCCAGAAGCGGACGCGCGGCCCCTCGGACTTCCTGCACGCCCTCCACGACCACTGCGTGGCCGGGCACGGCGAGATCGAGGTGTGGGCGGACGAACCGGCCGACGGCGAGGAGAACCCGGCCCTGGGAGAGGCGGCGACCGACCACGCCTGGCCGCTCCCGCTCGACGACGCGGCCCTCGCCCGCCGCCGCGCGGCGGCCGAGACGGTGCTCGCCCACCTGGAGGAGGCCGCGTCCCACGAAGGGGCCCACCCGGGCGCCGACGCGCACCCGCGCACGGCCGCCCACGACCCCGGCTCCCACGACGATCCGGAATGGCCGCCCCCGCCCGAGGACGACGACGTCCCGCCCTACGACGAGTACGACGCGTACGGCGAGGACGGCGAGGACGGTCTCCCCGAGGACGCGTTCCCCGAGGACTCGTTCCTGGACGACGTGGCCTACGGAGACCCGCAGGACGGCCCCGCGGAGAGCGCCCGGCCCGGCGACGAAGACCCGGACTGGGACTCCTGGACGACGCGGCGGCCCGGAGACCGCCCGGCCGGCCGCGGGGGCGGACGTCCGACGGTGCCGCACCAGGCCCAGGCCCCCTCCGCCCGCCCGCACCCCCGTGAGGCCGGGAGCGAGCGCCTCACCCTCGAGGAGGCTCGCACCCTCGCCTCCTGGGACCGCGACCTTGACGCGCTGACCGGGGAGCTCAAGCGCGCCCGCGAGACCGTCACCCACGTACCGCTGCCTGCTTCGCTCACCGCCTCCCAGCTGCTGCGCATGGCCGCCGACCCGGACGGCTTCGCCCAGGAGCTCGCGCGCCCCATGCCGCGCCCACCGCAGCCCGCCGCGCGCCGGGGCACGCGCTTCCACGCCTGGGTGGAGTCACGCTTCGAGGAGCTGCGGCTGCCGATGCTCGACCCCGACGACCTGCCCGGCGGCGAGGCGGAGATCGCCGACGAGCAGGACCTGCAAGCCCTGAAGGACGCCTTCGAACGCAGTCCCTACGCGCACCGCACCCCCTATCGCGTCGAGGTGCCCTTCCAGCTCTCGATCGCCGGCCGGGTCGTCCGCGGCCGCATCGACGCCGTCTACAGGAACGGCGAAGGCGAGGAGGCGACGTACGAGATCATCGACTGGAAGACCGGTCACGGTCGCACGGCCGACCCGCTCCAGCTCGCGCTGTACCGCCTGGGCTGGGCCGAGCGGCAGGGCGTGCCCCTGGAATCCGTCACGGCCGCGTTCCTCCATGTGCGCGACGGCGAGATCGTACGACCGGACGGGCTCCCGGGCCGTGCGGCACTGGAGCGGCTGCTCACCGAGGACCCGGGCGCACGCGGCGAGCTCCCCGGAGAACCACCGGACGAACACGCCTCTGTGGGCGGATAGGCTCAGGAACATGAGCAAGCCCGTTGACAACGCCGTCAGCACCGTCCGTACGTACATCGAGACCCACCGCGCCGCCTTCCTCGACGACCTCGGTCAGTGGCTGCGCATCCCCTCGGTCTCGGCACAGCCCGAACACGCGGCGGACGTGGCACGCAGCGCCGACTGGCTCGCCGCCAAACTCCGGGAGACAGGCTTCCCGACCTGCGAGGTCTGGCCGACCGCGGGCGCCCCCGCCGTCTTCGCCGAGTGGCCCTCCGAAGACCCCGAGGCACCCACCGTCCTCGTCTACGGACACCACGACGTGCAGCCGGCCGCCCGTGAGGACGGATGGGACACGGACCCCTTCGAACCGGTGATCCGGGGCAACCGCCTCCACGCGCGCGGGGCCGCGGACGACAAGGGCCAGGTGTTCTTCCACACACTCGGCGTCCGCGCCCACCTCGCCGCCACCGGACGCACCACCCCCGCCGTGCACCTGAAGCTGCTGATCGAGGGCGAGGAGGAGTCGGGCTCCCCGCACTTCCGCGACCTCGTCGAGGAGAGGGCCGCGCGGCTCGCCGCGGACGCCGTGATCGTCTCCGACACCGGCATGTGGTCGGAGGACACCCCCACGGTCTGCACGGGCATGAGGGGCCTCGCCGAGTGCGAGATCGTCCTTCACGGACCCGAGCAGGACATCCACTCCGGATCGTTCGGCGGAGCCGTGCCCAATCCCGCCACCGCGGTCGCCCGCCTGGTCGCGGCGCTGCACGACGGCCACGCGCGCGTGGCCGTGCCCGGCTTCTACGAAGGCGTCACCGAACTCACCGACCGCGAGCGCGAACTCTTCGCCGAACTGCCCTTCGACGAGGAACGGTGGCTGCGCACCGCCAGGTCGACGGCCACCCACGGAGAGGCCGGACACACCACCCTGGAGCGCGTCTGGGCCCGCCCGACCGCCGAGGTCAACGGCATCGGCGGCGGCTACCAGGGCGCGGGCAGCAAGACGATCATCCCGTCCTCGGCCATGGTGAAGCTCTCCTTCCGGCTCGTCGCCGGGCAGGACCCGGACCACGTCGAGAAGGCCGTACGCGCCTGGGCGGCCGAGCAGGTGCCCGCCGGCATCCGGCACGAGATCACGTTCGGGGCGGCGACCCGTCCGTGTCTGACACCCCTGGACCACCCCGCCCTCCAGTCCGTCGTACGCGCCATGGGCCTGGCCTTCCAGCAGCCGGTCCGCTACACCCGCGAGGGCGGCTCGGGACCGGCCGCCGACCTCCAGGAAGTCCTCGGCGCCCCGGTGCTCTTCCTGGGCATCTCCGTCCCCTCCGACGGCTGGCACGCCCCCGGCGAGAAGGTCGAACTCGACCTCCTCATGAAGGGCGTCGAGACGACCGCCCACCTGTGGGCCGACCTGGCCGAGAACTGGCGCGGGACACCCTGAACGAGCCGCATCGCAGCCCCAAGAGCGCACCGCACGACCGTCCTGCTGGACCGCCCGCCGAAATATCCGTTCCACCGGGGGAGTTGGAAGCATCCGTGACCACCTGGACCGACCACAGCGCCGACCGTCCCATCTCGCTGACCGCTCCGAGCGGCATCGACCGGGCCGCCCATCACCGGCTCGACGAGGCCTGGCTCGCGGCGGCCTGGAGCCACCCCACGACCCGTGTCTTCGTGGTCTCCGGTGGTCAGGTGCTCATCGACGAGACGGCCGACGGCACCACCGAACTGCTGATGACGCCCTCCTTCGAGGCCCCGCTCACCGAGGCGCACCGCTACTTCCTGGGCACGGACGACGACGGGGTGAGCTACTTCGCGCTCCAGAAGGACACGCTTCCCGGCCGCATCGACCAGTCCGCCCGCCCGGCCGGCCTGCGTGAGGCGGGCCTGCTGCTGTCGCCGCGTGAGGCGGGCCTGATGGTGCACGCCGTCGGCCTGGAGAACTGGCAGCGCACCCATCGCTTCTGCTCCCGCTGCGGCGAGCGCACCGTCATCGCCGCCGCCGGACACATCCGCCGCTGCCCCGCCTGCGGTGCCGAGCACTACCCGCGCACCGACCCGGCCGTGATCATGGCCGTGACGGACGACGACGACCGCATCCTGCTCGGCCGGCAGGTGCACTGGCCCGAAGGCCGCTTCTCCACCCTCGCGGGCTTCGTCGAGCCCGGTGAGTCCATCGAGCAGTCGGTGCGCCGAGAGGTCTTCGAGGAGGCCGGGGTCACGGTCGGCGAGGTCGAGTACGTAGCCAGCCAGCCCTGGCCGTTCCCCTCCAGCCTGATGCTGGGCTTCCGGGCCCGCGCCACCTCGTCGGAGATCGACGTCGACGGCGAGGAGATCGAGGAGGCCCGCTGGTTCTCCCGGGACGACCTGCGCGCCGCCTTCGAGTCAGGAGAGGTGCTGCCTCCCTACGGGATCTCGATCGCGGCGCGCCTGATCGAGCTCTGGTACGGCAAGCCCCTGCCGACCCGCAACGCCCCCTGAGCGTGCCCCGGACATGACGGTGCCCCTCCGACGAGTTCGACGGAGGGGCATTGCCGTGCGCGCGGGAGGTCAGGCGGTGAGGGCCTGCTTCACCTGGGCGAGACTCGGGTTCGTCATGACGGCCTCGGTGCCGCCTGCGGCGACCACCAGGACCGTCGGAACGGTCTGGTTGCCGCCGTTCGCCTTCTCGACGAACGCCGCGGACTGCGGGTCCTGCTCGATGTTGATCTCGGTGTACGCGATGCCCTCACGGTCCATCTGGCTCTTGAGCCGACGGCAGTAGCCGCACCACGTGGTGCTGTACATCGTCACAGTTCCCTGCATGTCGCATGCGCTCCTTCACGGCTTCGGGTGGCTGGTCGCTGCAAGTGGAACGCAGGTCACCCGGTCGCCATTCCCGTGGGGGGTATCCGGGCCGCCCGCCGGCACGTGACGCTCACCGCATCCGCGCCGCACCGCAGGTGAGGACGGTCGCGGCGGGGGAGGGGCGTGGCGCCCGCATGTGGTGACCCTCGTGCCCCTGGCGCCTGGGGTGCCCGGGTGCCCGGGGTGCCCGTGGTGCCCGTGGTGCCCGGGCGAGGCACCCGGGCGCGGGCGCCGGTGTGGCCGAAAGGTGCCCCCGGAACGGGCGGCGGAGGTGACGCTCGCCGCATTCGTACGATCGCAGCGGTCTCCCTGTGGACAACCGGCTCACCCGTCTCCGCCGACCTGGCAGCATGGCTGTGTGACAGCAGCAACGCACTCCACCCTCTTCCCGCAGGTTCCGGACACGGCCGACGCGGTGCTCGACGGGCTCGACCCCGAGCAGCGCGCGGTCGCCACCGCCCTGCACGGTCCGGTGTGCGTGCTGGCGGGAGCCGGCACGGGCAAGACGCGGGCGATCACCCACCGCATCGCCTACGGGGTGCGCGCGGGGATCCTCCAGCCCTCCAGCGTGCTCGCGGTCACCTTCACCAACCGGGCCGCCGGAGAGATGCGCGGACGGCTGCGCCAGCTCGGCGCCGGAGGGGTCCAGGCCCGCACCTTCCACTCCGCCGCGCTGCGCCAGCTCCAGTACTTCTGGCCGAAAGCCGTCGGTGGCTCACTGCCCCGGCTGGTGGACCGCAAGATCCAGCTCGTCGCGGACGCTGCGGCCGCCTGCCGCATCCGCCTCGACCGGGGAGAGCTGCGGGACGTCACCGGCGAGATCGAGTGGTGCAAGGTCACCCAGACCATCCCCGCCGACTACGCCGCGGCCGCCGCCCGCGCCGGCCGCGAGGCCCCCCGCGACCCGGCCGAGACCGCCAAGATCTACGCGGCCTACGAGGACCTCAAGCGCGACCGCGCGGTCATCGACTTCGAGGACGTCCTGCTGCTCACGGTCGCGATCCTCCAGGACCGGCACGACATCGCCGAACAGGTCCGCTCCCAGTACCAGCACTTCGTGGTCGACGAGTACCAGGACGTCAGCCCCCTCCAGCAGCGCCTGCTGGAGCTGTGGCTCGGCGAACGCGACAGCCTGTGCGTGGTGGGCGACGCCAGCCAGACGATCTATTCGTTCACCGGCGCGACCCCGGACCACCTGCTCGACTTCCGCACCCGCCACCCCGGGGCCACCGTCGTCAAGCTCGTCCGCGACTACCGCTCCTCGCCCCAGGTCGTCCACCTGGCCAACGGCCTGCTCTCCCAGGCGCGCGGCCGGGCCGCCGAGCACCGCCTCGAACTGATCTCTCAGCGCCCCCCGGGCGCCGAACCCGTCTACGCCGAGTACACGGACGAGCCCGCCGAGGCCGAGGGCGCGGCCCGGCGCATCCGCGACCTGATCGCCTCGGGCGTCCCCGCCGCCGAGATCGCGATCCTGTTCCGGACGAACTCCCAGTCCGAGACCTACGAGCAGGCCCTCGCCGACGCCGGTGTGCCGTACCAGCTGCGCGGCGCCGAGCGCTTCTTCGACCGCCCCGAGGTGCGCAAGGCCGGTTCGGCCCTGCGCGCCGCGGCCCGTTTCGGCGGCAACGACTCCCTCCTGGACGACGTCGTCGACCTGCCCTCGCAGGTCCGCGCGGTGCTCTCGGGCGAGGGCTGGACCGGCAACCCCCCGGCCGGCTCCGGCGCGGTCAGGGAGCGCTGGGAGTCGCTGGCCGCCCTGGTGAACCTCGCGCAGGACTTCGCGATCGCCAAGCCCGGTGCGACGCTCGGGGACCTGGTGGCCGAGCTCGACGAACGCGCGAGCGCCCAGCACGCCCCGACCGTGCAGGGTGTCACCCTCGCGTCCCTGCACTCGGCCAAGGGACTGGAGTGGGACGTCGTCTTCCTGGTGGGCGTCGCCGAGGGCATGATGCCGATCACCTACGCAAAGACCGACGAGCAGATCGAGGAGGAGCGCCGCCTCCTGTACGTCGGTGTCACTCGCGCCAGAGAGCACCTGTTCGTGTCCTGGGCGCTCGCCCGCTCGCCCGGCGGCCGCGCGGGCCGACGCCCGAGCCGGTTCCTCGACGGCCTGCGTCCCGGCTCCGTCGCCACGGCCGGCGCCGGTTCCGGTGTCCGCCCGGGAGGCATCGAGCGCGGCGCCGGAAGAACCGGCGTCACCGCCCCGCGGCGCACGAGCCGCAGCCCCGCGCGCTGCCGGGTCTGCGGCCGCACGCTCACCGACGCCGGCGAGATGAAGCTGATGCGCTGCGACGGCTGTCCCTCCGACATGGACGAGGGGCTGTACGAGCGGTTGCGCGAGTGGCGGGCGGTGCAGGCGGAGCGCAGCGGGCAGCCCGCGTTCTGTGTGTTCACCGACAGGACGCTCATGGCGATCGCCGAGACCGCGCCCGACGACGAGGGCGAACTCGCCCGGATCCCCGGGGTCGGTGTCCGCAAACTCAACCGCTTCGGAGCCGACGTTCTGGCCATCTGCGCAGGTCGGGAGGTCGTGGAGCACAGTGAGGGCAACTGATTCAAACTCGTCGGGAAAATAGTTTGCGCATGCCCCGGCAATCCCCATAGGTTCTTAACCACGGCAGCAGCGGCCTTCTCGAAGGCCCTGGTTCCGTGCTGTACTTAATATCCGTCGGACCGGTTCGCCCCGGTCCCCCAAGACGCCGAGAGGAGGCGATTCCAGTGATCAGCATCGACACCAGCTTCACCACCACCGTGAAAATGACCGATCGCTCGGTCGTCGTCTCCACGTGCCCGCTCGGCGTCTCGAACCTGGGCACCGGTCTGTCCGGCATTACCGCCGTCCGGCCGGCGTCCCCTGTGTCTCTCACGGGCCTTCCCGTTCGTGAGCGCAATGAGCGACCGATCCAGGCACTGGAAGCGGCAGTAGTGGCTGAAGCACATGCCTATGCCTTTGCGGCAGCCGGTGCCGGATCCCTGAAGCAGACGCAGCAGCACCACACGATGTGGGCCTTCCGTGGGCCTGAACCCTGGAGTGATCCAGCCTGATTCACCATCAGGCCGGCGCCTTCAGGGCCGCGGAACCCCACCCGGGATCCGCGGCCCTTCTGTTTGTCCCCGACCGGGGACGGCAGAGCGAAGGGGCCTCGGGACAAGAAAAGACCCGGTACCAGCCGCCAACCGGCCGACCCAGGCCGGCACGACCAGACGAGGAAGACGAACCGTGCAACTCGAAGCGCACGCCCCGTCAGTACCGCCTTCCGAAACGATCCCCCCGCCCGGCCTCACGGAGGACTCCACCTTGATCCCGCTCACTGCGCTCACCGCGCTCGACGACGCCATCGAGAACCTCGGCGTACCCGTCCCCTGCCGTTCCTACGACCCGGAGGTCTTCTTCGCCGAGTCGCCGGCCGACGTCGAGTACGCCAAGTCTCTCTGCCGCACCTGCCCGCTGATGGAGGCCTGCCTCGCCGGCGCCAAGGAGCGGCGTGAGCCCTGGGGCGTCTGGGGTGGCGAGCTCTTCGTCCAGGGTGTCGTCGTGGCCCGCAAGCGGCCGCGTGGCCGCCCGCGCAAGAACCCGGTCGCGGCATGAACATCCGAGGAACGATCGACCGCCCCCTGACGCACGACCCCAAGAAGCAGGCCCCGATGAAGCCGTCCACGAGCGAGCCCGCCGGCTCCGCCACCACAGACTTCGCCACCACCGGCGCGAACGACTCGCGTCAGAACAGGACCCGAGAGATGCAACTCATCCCAGAAGCCCTGGCTCGTGCGCATATGCACGAGCGACTGCACCAGGCCGAGCGGGAACGTCAGGCCGTGCGCCTGGCGGCCGCTCGCCGCATGCAGCGCCGGGCCGAGCGCGCCTCGATGCGAGCCCGGCGCGCGCTGGCCATGGCGGTCATGCAGTAATCGGCGCACACAGCCGTAGCAGCCGTTGCAGTCGCAGCAGTGACAGATATTGACCCCGCGGGGGCCGGTCCGAACGGACCGGCCCCCGCGGTGCGTTGTACCGCGCGAACCGCCGGAGGCGGAGATATCGTCGCCAGAGTGACGAGTCTTCCCGAAGACAGTGACAGCACCGGCCCCGCACCCGGGTCCGAAGCGGACGACGCCGAGAAGATCGTGTGCGCCCGCTGCGGCACCACGGCATCCGGCCCCCGGCCGACATGGACCTGTTCCGTGGAGAACGGCACCCGCCGCTACTTCTGCGACAACTGCGCCCGCGACAACCTCAGATCGATCGAGGGCCGTCTCGACTCGGCCTGGTGGTAGCCGAGTCCGACGAACACCCGGCCCTCGGGCGCCCACCTCCGCGACGCGGGCTCACGCCTCGGCGGCCGACACCTCTTCGCCCAGCTCCTCGTCCTCCAGCTCCTCCTCCGGCACGAACCCCGGCAGCCACGCCTCCAGTTCGTCGCGCAGACGGACCGTCGCGCCGAGCTGGCACAGGACCCCTATGGTGCTGAGGGTCACCCGGTGTATCAGGAGATACGAGGGCGGCAGGTTCAACTGCCTGCCCAACTGGTGGGCGGGAGAACGCGGATCGGCGATCCGGGCGGCCTGACTGCGCATCCAGTTCCGGGTGAAGGTGAACTCGTCCAGCTCCGCCGGTTCGATGATCGGCAGCAGATAGTCCAGGACCGCGTCGGGTTCGAGGTCTATCGACTCCTTGACGAAGCCTTCCTCGCAGAGCAGTTCGTAGACCGACTCGGCGTCACCGTCCAGCGTCATGCGGAGCGAGTCGCCGATCGGCTGGGGCAGGCCGCCGGGAAGCCGGTCCACCGTGCCGAAGTCCAGGACCCCAAGACGCCAGCCGCCCTTCTCGTCGGGCAGCAGACGGAAGTTGCCCGGGTGCGGATCGGCGTGCAGCAGGCCGGTGCGGGCCGGGCCCGAGAAGAGGAAGCGGGCCAGCAACTGGCCGGCGCGGTCCCGCTGTTCCCGTGTGCCGTCGGTGATCACCTCGGACAGGGGCACCCCGTCCATCCACTCCGTCACCAGGACCTGCTCGCACTGGTGGACCACGGCCGGCACCAGCACGTCCGGGTCGTCCTCGAACTCCTCCGCGTGCGCGGCCTGCGCCTGTGCCTCCAGGCCGTAGTCGAGCTCCTCGGAGACCCGGTCGCGCAGCTCCGTGATGAGCGGCTTGATGTCCATTCCGGGAATCAGGGGCCCCAGGAGCCGTGCGAAGCGGCTGAGTTGGGTCAGGTCGGACAGAAGGGCCTCGCCCGCACCCGGATACTGCACCTTGACGGCGACCTCACGGCCGTCGTGCCACACCGCCCGGTGCACCTGGCCGATCGAGGCCGCCGCCGACGGCTTGTCCTCGAATTCCAGGAACAGCTCGGGCCAGTCCGCGCCGAGCCGCTCCTCCAGCACGGAGTGGACCGTGCGCGTGGGCATGGGAGGTGCCGCGTCCTGGAGTTTCGTCAGGGCCGCTCGGTAGGGACCCGCGATCTCCTCCGGGAGTGCCGACTCGAACACGGACAGTGCCTGCCCGAACTTCATGGCGCCGCCCTTCAGCTCCCCGAGAACCTTGAAGAGCTGCTCGGCCGTGCGCTGCTGGAGTTCCCGGCCCACGATCTCCGCGGACTTCCCGCCGATCCGCTTCCCGAGTCCCCAGGTCGCGCGCCCGGCGAAGCCGAGTGGCAGCGCGGCCAGTTTGGCAGTCCGGGTGACTGCCTTCCGGGGAAGATCAGACATGCGCCCTCCAGGTCCCAGCAAGCTGTGCGGCGTGCGGCTGTCGCTCTGCCATTGTCTCGTGTGCTTCGCCGTCCTCGGGGGTCCCCTCACCATTTGTTTTCCCGGCGGTGCCGCACGAGCACGCCGGATGCGCGCGAACCGGTGTCGAACGCCACTCGCATCCCGGCAGTGACGCCTCCCAGCGCGTTCCCGCGCGGACGGCCCGATCCCGGTCCAGGAAGGACAGCGCGTGGCTCGCGGCGAGGCCGGCCACCGCCGCGGCCAGGGCGAGATCGCACGCGGCCACCCGGCGCTGCCGTCCGGACCGCCACTGCGCGACCAGCCGCGGCCAGGCCGGATCGATGTCGGTGCGCCGCTGGTCCAGACAACCCGCGCAGCCGGTCTCGCCCGGCAGGACCAGGGGACCCACGACCCCGGTCGCCTCGACGACCCCCGCGTACAGATGGGGGGTCCCCGAGGCCATGAGACCCTCGGCCGACAGGGGGTCCGGCGCGTGGACGGCCAGACCGTCGCGGGGGGCGAGGATCACGAGGGACAGTCCGCGGGTCTCCTCCCCCGCACCCCGGCGGGCGACCGAGCGGGGCGGACGGTCGGGGGCGGCCCGGCGCACGGCCCGCCGGGCGGCGTCCTCCCGGCGCTCGCCGATGGACTCGACGGGAAGCCCGCCCGGCGCCACGTCCCACGGCTCGACCCGCCCGAGGTCACGGACCTCGACCTCGCCCACGCCCGCGCCGGCGAGCAGTGCCGCCAGGACGGCGCCCACCCGGCCGGCCCCCCGCACCTGCACGCGCAGACGGCGCCGGGCCGCCAGCCGTTCGAGAGCCGCACCCGGCTCGCGGGCGACGAGGGAGAGGGAGGCGAGGTCAGGGCGCAGCCGGTCCATGGCCTCCTTCCTCTCGCGCAGGGCGGCCGAGGCCGGGCCGCCTCCCGTCGTGTCGTCCAGGAGGCCGGACCCGGCCAGACGGTCCACCAGTCCGTCCACATGGCCGTCGGGCAGTCCCATCTCCCGGCCCTGCTCGCGCAGCAGCGGCATCCCGCGTGTCCCGTCGAGCAGTTCGAGAAAACTGCCCGTCGCCGTGTCCATCGGGCCCAGCACCATCGCGTGCGCGGGTGTCATCCCGAACTGCACGGTGTTGAGATCCCGCCAGCCGCGCCGCAGCGCGGGCTTCACGATCGGATGCATGACCTACCCCCGTAGACCCGTCGGTACGTCCCCGTATGTCCGCGGCGCACTCCCGCAGCGCGGACCGGATGCCAGCATGCCCGTGCCCGCCGGACCCCGCCGGAAGTTGTCCACAGATGGCACCGTTCGTCGTACGAATCGGACGGGCAGACTGCGGATCGGCATCGAACCGTCCCGGGGGCGGGACTTCCCCCGTGCACAGCAGGTAACGTCGGGGCGTGCCCGCCGACCCACCGCACAGCGCCGCGACCACACAGCGCAGCACGAGCCCGCCGCCGAGCGGTTCGGGGCCGAGCCCGATCGAGGTCCGCAGGAGCGCCCGACGGCGCAGAACGGTCTCCGCCTACCGCGAGGGCGACCGCACCGTCGTGCTCATCCCCGCCCGGATGTCCGAGGCGGAGGAGAAACGCTGGGTGACCGTCATGCTGGACAAGCTGGCCGCCCAGGAAAGCCGGCGGGTCCTCGGCGACACCGAGCTCGCCGAACGCGCCGAGCGGCTGTCGGCCCACTACTTCGAAGGCCGGGCGCGGCCCTCCTCGGTGCGCTGGGTCACCAACCAGAACACCCGCTGGGGCTCCTGCACCCCCGCCGAGGGCAGCATCCGGCTGTCGCACCGGTTGCAGGGCATGCCCGAGTACGTCGTCGACTACGTCCTCCTCCACGAGCTCGCCCATCTGCTCGTACCGGGACACGGGCCCCGTTTCTGGCGGCTCCTGGAGGCCTATCCGCGCACCGAGCGCGCCCGCGGCTATCTCGAAGGAGTCGTCGCCGCGGACCGGCTGCCCCACCTTCCGGCGGCACGCGACGAGTAGCCGGCCGGCCTGTCCCGCCGGGGATGTGATTGTGTACCGGCTCTGCACCGGCTTCGTCCACTTCCGGACTTTGCCGTTAGCCTGACGCGACGCACTCGCATTCGGGATGGGGGACGGTCGTTACGCATGGCCAGGGAATTCCAACGCGGCCACAAGGCCAAGATCAGTGACCTGACCGCGGGCACGGATCTGTACGTAGGTGTGCAGATCACCGGCCCCGGACTCACCTTCGACATCAGCTGCTTCGGCCTGGACGCCGACGAACGGCTGTCGGACGACCGCTACTTCATCTTCTTCAACCAGTCGAAGTCCCCCGAGGAGTCCATCCAGCTGCTCGGCGCGCAGTCGGGCGACACGGAGTCCTTCCGGGTCACCCTCGACCGGATTCCGGCGCGGATCCAGAAGCTGTCGTTCACGGCGACGATCGACGGCGCCGGACAGATGTCGCAGATCGCCCCCGGATACCTGCGCGTCGTCGCGGGCGGCGAGGAGGTGGCCCGGTACGCGTTCAGCGGCGCCGAGTTCTCCACCGAACGCGCCGTGATGCTGGGCGATTTCTACCTCAAGGACGTCTGGCGCTTCGCCGCGGTGGGACAGGGCTTCGACGGCGGCCTCGAAGCGCTGCTGAAGAACTTCGGCGGAGAGGTCGCCGAGGAGGAGCCCGCCGCCCCGCAGCCGCAGTCCGGTGCCGCGCCGTCCTTCGCCCCGCCCGCCCAGGCAGGACCCGCGCCCACGTTCGGCGCGCCTCAGTCGCCCGCTCCGGCACCCGCGCAGGGCTTCGCGCCGCCTCCCGGCGCCACCCCGCACGCCCCGATGCCCGCGCCCTCGGTGCACGGCGCGCCGACGATCGTGGCACCTCTGCACACCCCGCCCCCCGGTGCCGTCCCGCCGCCCGGCCCCGCGCCCTACGGGCAGCCGCCCGGCTACGGTCAGCAGCCGCCGGGACCGCCGGGCAACCTGCCGCCCGGTTACGGTCAGCAGGCACCGGCCGCGCCTCCCGGCTACGGCCAGCAGCCGCCGACGGCGCCCCCCGGCTACGGCCAGCAGCCGCAGTACGGCCAGGTCCCCGGGCAGTTCCCGGGCCAGCCCGGCGCCCCGTCCCCCTACGGCGCGCCCCAGGGCGCCGCGCAGGCCGGGGCCGGTGTGACCGCCGCGCTGGGCGCCTTCAAGGAGACGCCCACCGGCCAGCGGTGGACCCCGCAGAACAAGAAACTCATCCGCGCCGACCTCGGCATCGGCGGCCAGCCGGTCCTGGCCCGCCAGGGCAGCATGGTGCTGTACCAGGGCAAGGTCGACTTCAGCTACAAGGGCGCCGGGTTCGCCGGCCGGCTCGTCGGCAGCGCGACCGGCCAGGAGATGCAGCTGATGCGCTGCACCGGCCAGGGCCAGGTGTTCTTCGCCGAGAACGCCACCCATGTGCACCCCATCGAGCTCCAGGGGGACGCGATCTGCGTCTCCGCCGAGAACGTCCTCGCCTTCGACGAGTCGCTCCAGTACGAGGTCCGCCGCATCGAGGGACACGGCATCCCCGGGGGCGCGCTGTTCACCATGCAGTTCCAGGGCACGGGAACCATCGTCGTCAAGACGCACGGCGCCCCCGTCGTCCTGCCGGTGACCCCCACGACCTTCGCCGACTGCAACGCCGTCGTCGCCTGGTCGGCCGCCGCGCAGGTGATCGTCTCCAGTCAGGTGAGGATGCGCCGCAACGCCTACCCCGGCGACACCGGCGAGAGCGTGAACCTCCAGTTCCGCGCCGCGCCCGGCAGTTTCGTCGTCGTCCAGCCGTACGAGGTCTGAGGGAGCCCGTCATGAACCAGCCACTCGCGGGCTTCGCCCCTGCACCCGTCACCGCGCGCATGGAGAACCACGGCAGTCACATGCTGAAGGTCGCCATGCAGACCGGAAACGACCTCCTCGCGCGCGTGGGATCGATGGTCGCCTACGAAGGGTTCGTGCAGTACGAGCCCAACCCGCCCGCCGTACGCCAGATCGCCCGCGACTGGATGACCGGCGAGGGCGCGCCCCTCATGAAGTGCTCGGGCGACGGTCTGCTCTACCTCGCCGACTACGGGGCGAACGTCGTCGTCATCAACCTCAACGGGGACGCGATCTCCGTCAACGCGACCAATCTGCTCGCCTTCGACGCCCACCTCACCTGGGGCGTCGAGCGGGTCAAGGGGCTCGCCAAGTTCGCCGGACAGGGTCTGTGGAACACCAAGATCTCCGGTCAGGGCTGGGTCGCGCTGACCTCCCGCGGCAACCCGATCGTCGTCGACTGCGGCGGCGGTGAGGACGAGACGTACGTCGACCCCGACGCGCTCGTCGCCTGGTCCCCGAACCTCAAGGTGAAGGGCAAGCGCAGCTTCAAGGCACAGTCGCTGATCGGACGCGGCAGCGGCGAGGCGTTCCAGATGGCGTTCTCCGGGCAGGGCATCGTCGTCGTCCAGCCCAGCGAGGACAGCACCGACCGCCTCCGAGTCCGGGGCTGAGGGGGAGCAGGACATCATGCAGAGCCCGCTTTTCGGCTACAACGAACAGCAGACCCAGGACCGCTACAGCCTCCAGAACGCGCAGATGCTGCGTGTCGTCCTGGAGGGCCACGACGACATCCTGGCCCGCAAGGGCACCATGGTCGCGTACCAGGGCCTCGTCGAGTTCGACGCCGAGTACCAGAACAGCAGCCAGCACCGGGCGCGCGCGTACACCGGTGAGGGACTCGACCTGATGCGCTGCCACGGGCAGGGCACGGTCTATCTGGCCAACCTCGGCCAGCACGTGCACGTCCTCGACGTCGACCAGGACGGCCTCACCGTCGACAGCGCCTATGTGCTGGCGATGGACTCCGGGCTGCACCACGAGGTCATCGCCGTGGACAGCCAGTACGGCATCTCCGGCTCCGGCAAGTACCAGCTCAACATCACCGGGCGCGGCAAGGTCGCGCTGGTGACCTCCGGGTCGCCGCTGATGATGCAGGTCACCCCGGACCGGTACGTCAACTGCGACGCCGACGCGATCGTCGCCTGGTCCACCGGTCTGCGGGTGCAGATGCAGGCCCAGACCCACTCCTCGGGAGTGTGGCGGCGCCGCGGCAACACCGGCGAGGGCTGGGAACTGAGCTTCATGGGCACCGGCTATGTGCTCGTGCAGCCCAGTGAACTGCTGCCGCCGCAGAACGCGGTGATCGGCCAGGGACTGCGCGCCCAGTACGGCATGGGCCAGCAGGGCGTGCACGCGCAGAACCAGGGCAATGCCTGGAGCTGACCGTTCGGCCGTACGGAGTACGACGGGCCCGTGAGCAGAGGTACGGGGTACGTCGGTCCGCCGAGCAGAGGTAAGGGGCGACCGCCCATGGCGGTCGCCCCTTACGCGTCGGTGCGCCTCGCTGCGGTCACAGCCGGGCGCGGGTCGCCTCCAGAAGCCGTACGACCGATGCGTCGGCCACGTCGGCGACCTCGTCGTAGGCGAACCACCGCAGGTCGAGGGACTCGTCGCTGATGGCCTCGACGGCCTCCGCCGGGGCGAGAGCCGCGTACTGGACGTCCAGATGCCAGTGGCAGGGCGCCGGGATGGGGTGCCGGTCCAGGGTCACGGGGCCGCCCGGCAGCAGGGTCAGACCCTCGACGCCCGACTCCTCCGTCGCCTCGCGCAGCGCGGCCTCGGCCAGGGTCGCGTCGCCCGGCTCGCAGTGCCCGCCCATCTGGAGCCACATCCGGAGCTTGCGGTGCAGCGTCAGCAGGACGCGCCCGCGGGACGGGTCGACCACCAGGGCGCTCGCCGTGAGATGCCCGGCGTGGCAGGCCTTCCACATCCCGTCCGGGTGCTCGGACAGATGGTCCAGATAGACCTGGCGCAGCTCTTCCTGGCCCTCGTGCCCCTTCAGCACGAGGACCGCGTCGTCGTACAGGCTCACTCGGTGCCGTCGCCCTTGGCCGGGTCCCCGGAGCCGTCGTCCTTCTTCTTCAGGTCGGGCTTCTCCGCGGTGCCGCTCGCGGCCTCGCCGAGCATCTTGTCGAGCTCGGAGAAGTCCATGTGCTCGCGGTGCACGAAGCCGTCCGGGTCGTCCAGGTCGGACGCCGTCGGCAGCATGTCCGGGTGGGCCCACAGGCCGTCCCGGCCGTCCACACCGCGCGCGTCGGTCAGCGAGGCCCACAGACGGGAGGCGTCGCGCAGCCGGCGGGGGCGCAGTTCGAGACCGATCAGCGTGGCGAACGTCTGCTCGGCGGGCCCGCCCGTGGCGCGGCGACGGCGCAGCGTCTCGCGCAGCGCGTCGGCCGAGGAGAGCCGCGGCTTGGCCGCCGAGTGGACGACCGCGTCCACCCAGCCCTCGACGAGCGCGAGCGCTGTCTCCAGGCGGGCCAGCGCGGCCTTCTGCTCCGGCGTGTCCTCCGGCTGGAACATGCCCTGCTGGAGCGCCTGCTGGAGCTCCTCGGGGTTCTGCGGGTCGAACTGGCCGACCACGTCCTCCAGCTTCGCGGTGTCGACCTTGATCCCGCGCGCGTACCCCTCGACGGCGCCGAACAGGTGCGAGCGCAGCCACGGCACGTGGGCGAACAGGCGCTGGTGGGCGGCCTCGCGCAGGGCGAGGTAGAGCCGCACCTCCTCCTGGGGGACGCTCAGGTCCTTGCCGAACGACTCGATGTTCAGCGGCAGCAGCGCGGCCTTGCCGACCGGGCCGAGCGGCAGACCGATGTCGGTCGAGCCGACGACCTCGCCGGCGAGCACGCCGACGGCCTGGCCGATCTGCGTACCGAACATGGCGCCGCCCATGGAGCGCATCATGCCGATCAGCGGGCCCGCCATGGCCTGCATCTCCTCGGGCAGCACATCGCCCATGGCCGCGCCGACCCGCTCGGCGACCGGGTCGACGAGCTCCTTCCACACGGGAAGGGTCGCCTCGACCCACTCCGCCCGGCTCCAGGCCAGCGCGGAGGCCGCGCCGGACGGCAGGGACGTCGCGTCGTCCAGCCACAGATCGGCCAGACGGACGGCCTCCTCGACCGCGAGCTTCTCGGCGGGGCCGACGCTTGCGTCCTTGGTGCCGTCAGAGGTGCCCTGGGCGACCGTCTGCCGGGCGATCTGCTTGGCCATGTCCCAGTTCACCGGTCCGCCCTCGTACGAGAGCATCTGCCCCAGCTGCTGGAACGCGGCGCCCAGGTCGTTGGGGTTCATCGAACCGAACATGGCTGCGAGCGGATTGTCGGCGCCGGGGCCACCGGCTCCGGGCAGCCCGAAACCGAACGGTCCCTGACCACCGCCGCCCTGCTGGTCCTTCTTCTTGCCCTCGTCGCCGTTGTCCGGCTCCTCCGGCGGAAGGCCGAATCCGAATGGGGTGTCACTCACGGGATTCCTCGGCTGGTAAGGCCGCCGGTTCGTTCCGACGGCGGCTGCCCACAACACCACCCAGCGTAGACACCTGAACCCGATCGGGCCTCGGTGCTTCGCCGACTCGTCGCCTGCGGCAGGATGGATGCCACCTGGTAGGGGCGCGTCACACGTGCCCGTTACTGAAGACAACCGCTGGAGACGCCCGGTGAGTTCCCCAGATCCGCAGGTTCGCGCAGCGCGAAACCACTCAACCAGCTCAGCCTCGCGCGGCCCCGTCGTCGCGGTCACCGGCGCCGCGGGCGGTGTGGGGGCGCTGCTGACCGAGCGGCTGGCCGCCAGCGAGGAGATCAGGCAGGTCGTCGCCATCGACGAGCGGCGCGGGGAGTGCGCCGACGCCCAGTGGCACATCCTCGACGTCCGGGACCCGGCGATCGCCGAGAAGCTGCGCGGGGCGGACGTCGTGGTCCATCTGGCGCTCGACCTGGACCTGGAGACGGACGGGGCGGCCCGGACCGCCTACAACGTCCGGGGGACGCAGACCGTGCTCACGGCCGCCGCGGCGGCCGGGGTCCACCGGGTCGTGCTGTGCACCTCGGCGATGGTCTACGGAGCGCTGCCCGACAACGAGCTGCCCCTGTCCGAGGACGCGGAGCTGCGGGCCACGGCCGAGGCGACGGGCGTCGGCGACCTGCTGGAGATCGAGCGGCTCGCGCGCCGCGCGCCGCGGGCGCACCCCGGTCTGAACGTGACCGTCGTCCGGCCCGCGGTCCTCGTCGGCGGCGGTACGGACACCGCGCTGACCAGGTATTTCGAGTCCCCTCGGCTGCTCGTGGTGGCGGGGTCGAGGCCCGCGTGGCAGTTCTGTCACGTCGAGGACCTGTGCGCCGCGCTGGAGTACGCGGTCGTCGAGAAGGTCGAGGGCGAGCTGGCCGTCGGCTGCGACGGGTGGCTGGAGCAGGAGGAGGTGGAGGAGCTGAGCGGGATCCGGCGGATGGAGCTGCCGTCCGCGGTCGCGCTGGGTGCTGCCGCCCGCCTGCACCGGATCGGCCTCACTCCCTCGCCCGCGGGGGACCTCGCCTACACGATGTACCCCTGGGTGGTCAGCGGGAGCCGGCTGCACGACGCCGGATGGCGGCCGCGCTGGACCAACGAGGAGGTCCTGGCGGAGCTGCTGGAGGAGGTCGCGGGGCGGCACACCGTGGCGGGCAGGCGGCTTGGCCGCAAGGACGCGACCGCTGCCGGCGCGGCGGGCGCGACGGTGGCCCTGCTCGGCGCGGCGGCGGTGGTCCGCCGGGCCCGGAAGGCCCGCCGGAGGTTCTGACACCGGCGGACGGCCTCGCCGCCGCCCGTAGGAACCAGGTGCGCCCGTCCGGCTGCGGTCGGCGACACGCCCGGGGGTTCTGGAGGAGGCTCCAAGCGGTACGCGCGCGTGCCGGGTGAAAGCCGTATTCCGTGGGTTCGGCGGGGTGCGGCACGATGGGGGCATGGCACCTACCTACGACCACCCCGGCGAGCGGGCCGCGCAGGATCCGATCCGGCTGCTCGCGATCCGCGACGAACCGCTCTCCCTGGACGAGGTCTTCAAGGCGGTCGGGGACGACGCCGCCGGAGGCACCGCGCTGTTCGTGGGGACCGTGCGGAATCACGACGGGGGCGCCGACGTCGACGCGCTCGGGTACTCGTCCCACCCCACCGCGGAGGCGGAGATGCGCCGGGTCGCGGAGAAGGTGGCGGCCGCCCATCCGGTGCGGGCGCTGGCCGCCGTGCACCGCGTCGGTGACCTGCGCGTCGGCGACCTGGCCGTGATCGTCGCCGTGTCGTGCCCCCACCGGAGCGAGGCCTTCGAGGCCTGCCGCATGCTCATCGACGACCTCAAGCACGAGGTGCCGATCTGGAAGCACCAGAGGTTCTCCGACGGCACACAGGAATGGGTCGGCGCCTGCTGAGATCCGCCGGATCGCCGGGCGCCGGGGACTTACCGGCGGCTGACCGACTTCTCACCACTGTCCGGTTGCGTAACCGGGGCCCTGCCGTGAGCGTTGACACTGCGGATGGTTAATCTGCTGAACAGTGCAGATGTCAAATCTGCTGATCAGTCAGTTGCGGTCGCTCATGGGGATGGGAGGTCGACATGGCGGCGCTTGCCTGGTTGCTGATTCCGCTGATGGCCGCGATCGGTGCCAGTCTGTGGGGCGGTTGGGCCGGCCGGAATCGCAAGGCCGCGGGAGACGGTGTCGAGCTCGCGGGATACACGCGCTTCCGCGAGGCCATGGAACGGACCGACGTCCGGGAGAAGTCCCACTCCGACGCGGTCTGACGCACCCGGTCCGTCCCCTCGCGAGGGCGCGATGCGCCCAGGCGTTCGACGGACCGCGTACGCCCCCCCGATGCCCCGGGGTACGCGGAACACTTCGGATCACCGCCCGGAACACGGCATTCGCGCCGTTCGGGCGGTCTCCGGACCCCGCACGTACGGACGGCCCCGACGGTGCGCTTACAGCACTGTCCCGTACTGTCGTTCCATGCCACGCCGCACCGCGACGATGCTCGCCTCCACTCTGATCCTGATCGCGCTCCTGTGCGCGGGAGTGTTCATCAAAGTGCCGTACTCGGAGATGTCACCGGGTCCCACGGTGAACACACTGGGTGACCACGACGGCGAGCCGGTGCTTCAGATCTCGGGCCGCAAGACGTACCCGACGACCGGGCACCTGAACATGACCACCGTCCGGGTCACGAGCGCCGACTACAACATGAACCTCGTCGAGGCCGTGTACGGGTGGCTGGCGCACGACGCCAAGATCGTGCCGCACGACACGCTCTATCCGGACGGCAAGACCGAGCAGCAGTCGACGCAGGAGAACGCCGAGGAGTTCAGCCAGTCCCAGGAGAGCGCCAAGGTGTCCGCCCTGAAGGAACTGGGCATCCCCGTGAAGTCCTGGGTGATCGTCTCCACCGTCGTCAAGGGCTCCCCCTCCGAGGGGCGGCTGCACGCCGGTGACGTCATCAAGGCCGTCGACGGCACGGTCGTGAAGGCGCCCGACGACGTCGCGAAGCTCGTCACCAAGCACAAGCCCGGCGAGAAGGTCGTGTTCACGATCGTGCCCGCCAAGGAGCAGGCCGCCGCCGTGAAGGAGCACACGACGGCGAGCGCGACCAAGAAGGTGACGATCACCACGGCCAAGTCCGACGACAGCGGCACCGACCGTGCCATCGTCGGGATCTCGGCCGGGACCGACCACACGTTCCCCTTCACCATCGACATCAAGCTCGCGGACGTCGGCGGCCCGAGCGCGGGCCTGATGTTCTCGCTCGGCATCGTGGACAAGCTCACTCCGGGCAACCTCACCGGAGGCAGGTTCGTGGCCGGCACCGGCACCATCGACGACAACGGCAAGGTCGGTCCGATCGGCGGCATCGACATGAAGACCGTCGGCGCGCGCAACAAGGGCGCCCAGTACTTCCTGACGCCCAAGGACAACTGTGCCGAGGCCGCGAAGGACACCCCCGACGGGCTCAGGCTCGTCAAGGTCGGCACGATCGACGACGCGATGAAGGCCCTCAAGGACATCAGCGCGGGCCGGACCTCCGATCTCCCCCAGTGCACCACCAAGGGCTGACGGACACCGCCCGTCCGTGACCGGGGGCGCTCCGCGCATCGCGGAGCGCCCCCGGTCACGTCCGTACGCGGATCAGTCCGCGAAGGTGGCCGACAGCGCCTCGGCGAGCCCCGGCACGAGACCCGCGCCCGTCAGCACCTCGGTCGCCGCGTCCTTCTCGCGCAGCCGCACCGCCGAGTCGCGGGTGCCGTCCCGCAGGACGCCGACCGTCATCCGCACCTCCTGGCGGTCGGGGTGCGCGGCGACCCACTGCGTGAGCTTCTTTCCGCTGAGACCCTCCGGGACCGACGCCTCCGCGGACGGCGGCAGCATGAGCCGCTCCACGGTGAGCGCGCAGCCGACCACGGCGTCGGGCCAGGCGATGGTGCCGAGGAACTCGTCCAGCGGCTTGCCCGCGGGGATCTCGTCCTGCTCGATGGGGGTGAGACCGATGGTCTCCTGCTCGTTCTCCAGACCGAGCTGGGCGGCGAGGCCGGGTTCCTGCGCACGCAGCCGTGCGGTGTCTACGAGGGCGAAGAGGCGGGCGGGCTGGTCCCAGCCGAGGCCGGAGGCGTACTCGTCGATCTCGAGTACGGCCCGGGTCAGGGGGCTCGCTGCCATGGGAGTGTTGGACATGGTCACAATCCTGCCTCGTTCGTGACCTGAATCGGGAACCGAGTAAAGCGTGAGTAAGTTGCATAGATGAGGCTCCCCGATCACGGAGCCTTACTGACGGTCCACCGACATGGGGACCTGACGGAATCGACAGCGACTTCGAGGTGCGCACCTTGGCTTTCCAGATGCCGGACCGCGGCGGAGGCCCGACGGGGTCACGGATCAGAGTGGGCCGGCCGTCCCGGCGTGTCCGGACCCTGCTCATGACACTGGGCGTGCTGGCCGTCCTGGCCATGGCGTTCGTCATGTTCGCGGGGTTCTGGACGGACTGGCTCTGGTACCGCTCCGTCCACTACTCGTCGGTCTTCACCACCACGCTGTGGACCAAGATCGGGCTCTTCTTCGTCTTCGGTCTGCTGATGGCGGCCGCGGTCGGCTTCAACATCTGGCTGGCGCACCGGCTGCGCCCGCCGCTGAGCGCCATGTCGATGGAGCAGCAGAGCCTCGACCGGTACCGCATGGGCATCGCGCCGTACAAGCGGTGGCTGCTGGTCGCGATCACGTCCGTGGTGGGTCTCATCGCCGGCGCGTCCGCGTCGGGCCAGTGGCGCACGTGGCTGATGTGGGTGAACGGAGTCCCGTTCCACCAGACGGACCCGCAGTTCCACCTCGACGTCTCGTTCTACGCCTTCGACCTGCCCTGGTACCGCTTCCTGCTCGGCTTCGGCTTCGCGGCCGCCGTGCTCTCGCTGATCGCCGCCGCCCTCACGCACTACCTGTACGGCGGACTGCGGATCACCAGCCCCGGAGCGCGCGCCACGGCCGCGGCCACCGGACACCTCTCGGTGCTCCTCGGTGTCTTCGTCGCCCTGAAGGCGGTCGCCTACTGGCTCGACCGGTACGGACTCGCGGTGAAGTCCAGCGACTTCAAGGCGACCGGCAACTGGACGGGCCTTCGCTACGTCGACGCGAACGCGTATCTGCCCGCCAAGACGATCCTGTTCTGCATCGCGGTCATCTGCGCGCTGCTCTTCTTCGCGACGCTGTGGCGGCGCACCTGGCAGCTGCCGGTCATCGGCTTCGGCCTCATGGTGCTCTCGGCGGTCCTCATCGGGGGCCTGTATCCCGCGATAGTCCAGAAGTTCCAGGTCGAGCCCAACGAGCAGGCCAAGGAAGCCCCGTACGTCGAGAAGAACCTCAAGGCGACCCGCGAGGCGTACGGGATCGCCGGCACCGATGTGCAGGACTACCCGGGGGCGAGCGACACCAAGAACAAGGCCGAACTGCGTGACGACGCCGACACCGTCGCCAGCATCCGGCTGATGGACCCGAACATCGTCTCGCCGACCTTCCAGCAGCTCCAGCAGGTGCGGAACTACTACGGCTTCCCGTCGAACCTGGACGTCGACCGCTACAGCAAGGACGGCAAGGAGCAGGACACCGTCCTCGGTCTGCGCGAGCTGAACCTGGCGGGCATCCCGAAGAACAACTGGATCAACGACCACTTCCGGTACACGCACGGATACGGCATCGTCGCGGCCAAGGGCACCACGGCCGACAACGAGGGCCGCCCGGTCTTCACCGAGTACAACCTGCCGTCCAAGGGCGACCTCGGCTCGTACGAGCAGCAGGTCTACTACGGCGAGAAGACCACCCAGTACTCGATCGTCGGCGGTCCCCAGAAGGAGATCGACTACTCCGACGACAGCGGTGAGAAGACCACCAGCTACAAGGGCAAGAGCGGGGTCAGCCTCGCCGGTCCGGTCAACAGGGCCGCGTACGCGGTGGCGTTCGGCGAGCCGCAGATCCTGTACTCGGGCGCCATCGGCGAGGGTTCGCGGATCCTGTACAACCGCACGCCCAAGGAGCGGGTCGAGGCGGTGGCCCCCTGGCTGACCATCGACGGCGACGCCTACCCCGCGGTCGTCGACGGGAAGATCCAGTGGATCGTCGACGCGTACACCACCACCAACGGCTATCCGTACGCCTCGCGCACCACGCTCGGCGACACCACGGCGGACTCGCTGACGGCGGCCAACAACCAGCGCGCGGTGGTGGCCCAGCAGAACCAGGTCAACTACATCCGCAACTCGGTGAAGGCGACCGTCGACGCGTACACCGGCGCGGTCAAGCTCTACCAGTGGGACACCGAGGACCCGGTCCTGAAGACCTGGATGAAGGCGTTCCCCGACACCGTGCAGCCGCGGAAGTCGATCTCGCCCGAGCTGATGGCCCATCTGCGGTACCCGCAGGACCTGTTCAAGGTCCAGCGCGAACTCCTCACCCGCTACCACGTGAAGGACGCCCAGACGTTCCTGAGCGGCAGCGAGGTGTGGCAGGTCCCGGACGACCCGACGAACAAGTCGGGCAGCGCGGTCCCGCCGTACTACCTGAGCATGAAGCTGCCGGGCGACGCGTCGCAGGCGTTCTCGCTGACGACGACGATGACACCCAACGGACGCGACAACCTGAGCGCGTTCGTGTCGGTCAACGCCGAGGCGGGGACGCCCGGTTATGGCAAGATCAGCATTCTGAAACTGCCGACCGGCAGAACGGTCGACGGACCCAAGCGGGTGCAGAGCCAGTTCAACTCCGAGCCGTCCATCGCCGAGTCCATCAGACTCCTCAGAGGCGGCGACTCCGAAGTCGAGTACGGCAACCTGCTGACCGTGCCGCTCGACGGCGGACTGCTCTACGTGGAACCGGTCTACGTCCGCGGCGGCGACCTCAAGTACCCGCTGCTGCGCAAGGTGTTGGTGACCTACGGAGGCAGCACCGCCTTCGAGGACACCCTGGGCCAGGCGCTCAACAAGGTCTTCGGGGCGGAGAGTTCGACCCAGCCGCCGGACCAGGGCACCACCAACCCGCCGACGTCCGGCGATCCGACGGTCCAGGCCGCGCTCGACGACGCCCAGAAAGCCTTCGACCAGGGCCAGGAAGCCCTCAAGAAGGGTGACTGGAAGGCGTACGGCGACGCGCAGAAGAACCTCCAGGACGCGCTGAAGCGGGCCGAGGACGCGCAGGCCAAGGCCGCCAAGTCGGCCGGCGGTTCCGGGGCGGGCAAGGCGAGCGACAAGAACGCCGGCAAGAACGGCACGTCGAGCGCGAGTCCCAGCCCGAGCCCCAGTGGCTCGAAGGGTTCGGGAAGCGGCTGATCAGGAGCTCCTCCCGCGCCGTGGTACGGTTGCAACACAACGGCGCGGGGTGGAGCAGCTCGGTAGCTCGCTGGGCTCATAACCCAGAGGTCGCAGGTTCAAATCCTGTCCCCGCTACTGAAGTCGAAGGCCCGGATCCAGTTCATGGATCCGGGCCTTCGACGTGTGACGCCACGCCGGGGTGCGCCGGTGACCTGGCCACTCGTATGAAGTGCCGCGACATGCGGGGGGAGTTGGGCGTTCTGTGTTTGACTTGTCTCTCTGTGGGCATGTCGACAAAACGCTGAAGTGACCTCACTGGCTGCGGTATACCAGGTGTACCCAGGTTGCAGGTGGTGCGACGATGGACGTTATGGGGGACAAGGCAACTCTGTTGGATACAGGGCGGTTTGCGCAGTCTGCCGACTTCGAGCAGCCTGCGGATCTCACACAGTCCTCCGACCGGGACGAGACCGGCGAGGCTGCCGAGGAGGCGCGCCAGTGGTCGGCCGCGGAGGCCGGCGACGTCGAGGCGATGAGCGTCCTCGGGGCCATGCTGCTGCGCCGCGGCGATCTCGACGCGGCCGAACCGCAGTTGCGCGCCGCGACCGCCGCCGGTGACCGTGCCGCCGCCAACAATCTGGGTGTCCTCCTCTACCAGCGCGGATACGCCGACGAAGCCGCCGGATGGTGGCGGATCGCCGCCGTGGCCGGCAGTGCCGCCGCCGCGCACGCGCTCGGCCGGCACCACCGCGAGCGCGGTGACGAGCCCGCCGCCGAGTACTGGCTGCGCCAGTCCGCCGAGCAGGGTCACGCCCTGGGTGCCTACGCTCTCGCCGATCTGCTGGAGCATCGTAGCGACGTGGGTGCCGAGCAGTGGATGCGGGCCGCCGCGGAGCGAGGTCACCGCGAGGCCGCGTACCGGCTGGCGCGCACGCTCGACCGCAAGGCCCTGGACTCGGGCGAGGCCGTGGGCGACAACGGTGTCATCGGCGCCGCCGGACAGGCCGCCGAACAGTGGTACCGACAGGCCGCCGCCCGCGGGCACCGGCGGGCCGCGCTGCACCTCGGGGCGATCCTGGAGAAGCGCGGCGACCTCAAGGAGGCCGGGCGCTGGTATCTGACGTCCGCCAAGGACGGCGAGGCCCGTGCCGCGTGCGCCCTCGGCTTCCTGCTGCGCGACGCCGGCGACCCCGACAGTGCCGCCGTCTGGTGGCTGCGGGCCGCGCAGGACGGGGACGGCAACGCCGCCAACGCGCTGGGCGCCCTGCACGCCGAGCGGGGCGAGCCCCAGACCGCCGAGCGGTGGTACCGGGCCGCGATGGACGCGGGCGATGTGAACGGCGCGTACAACCTCGGGCTGCTCTGCGCCGAGCAGGGGCGGACCGCGCAGGCCGAGCAGTGGTACCGCAGGGCCGCGTACGCCGGTCACCGCGAGGCCGCCAACGCCCTGGCGATCCTGCTGCTCCAGGTCGGCGACGCGGCCGGGGCCGAGCCGTGGTTCTCCAAGGCCGCGGAGGCCGGGAGCGTGGACGCCGCGTTCAACCTCGGCATCCTGCACGCCGGACGCGCCACCGAGGGCGACGAGGCCGCGGCGCTGCGGTGGTACGAGCGCGCGGCCGCCGCCGGGCACACGGAGGCGGCGCTCCAGGTGGGCATCGCGCGGCTGCGCGAGGGCGACGAGCCCGCGGCCGAACGGCATCTGCGGTGTGCCGCGGGAGGGGGCAGCGCCGAGGCCGCCTACCGCCTCGCCGCCGTGCTCGACGCCCGGCGGCCCCCGGCGCCCGCCCATGAACTCGGGGAGCCCGCGCAGGAGAAGAGCGAGTGCGAGGAGTGGTACGAGCGGGCCGCGTCCCAGGGGCACCGGCGTGCGCAGGTGCGGGTCGGGATGCTGGCCGCCGCGCGGGGTGACGTGGTGGAGGCGGCGCGCTGGTACCGCGAGGCCGCCGAGGCCGGGTCGCGCAACGGCGCCTTCAACCTCGGGCTGCTGCTGGCCCGCGAGGGGAGCGAGCCCGAGGCGGCGCTGTGGTGGACCCGCGCGGCCGACGCCGGCCACGGGCGGGCGGCGCTGCGGCTGGCGCTCGTGTACGCGCGGCGCGGGGAGCTCGCGGAGGGCCAGCGCTGGGCCGACCGTGCGGTGTCGCTGGGGCCGGCGGAGGTCTCCGAGCGTGCGGCGCGGCTGCGGGACGCGTTGCGTGAGGAACTGTCCGCGTGAGGAACCGTCCGTGTGACGAGCCGGGCGTGGGGAGCCGGGTCCCGGCGGGGCTGCTCCGAGGGCGGGCGCCAATGGATTTGCGCCCGCCACGCTCTTGACGTACTGTTCAGTTCATCGACGCGGGGTGGAGCAGCTCGGTAGCTCGCTGGGCTCATAACCCAGAGGTCGCAGGTTCAAATCCTGTCCCCGCTACTGAAGGCCGAGGGCCGGAATCCGAAAGGGTTCCGGCCCTCGGTGCGTTTGCCGACCCGATGCGAGAACGCCGGTGCGAACGGTGAACGGAGTCCGTGCGGAGCCGGTCGCTACGCCGCCATGGCCGCGCAGTCCGGGCACACACCCCGGTAGGTCACAGCCACGTCCGAGACGGTGAAGCCGAAGCGCTCCGAGTCCGGGAGGTCGCCGAGCGGGTTGCCGATCGGGTGGACGTCGCGGATCGCGCCGCACCGGGCGCAGACCAGGTGGTGGTGCGGGCGGTGCGCGTTCGGGTCGTACCGCTTGGCGCGCCTGTCCGTGGCGACTTCCAGCACCTCGCCGAGCGAGACCAGCTCACCCAGCGTGTTGTAGACGGTCGCGCGGGAGATCTCGGGCAGCTTGGCCACGGCGCGGGCGTGCACCTCGTCGGCCGTCAGATGGACGTGGTCGCCGTCGAGGACCTCGGCCACGACACGTCGCTGCGCGGTCATCCGCCATCCACGTCCGCGCAGTCGTTCCAACAGGTCACTCATACAGGTCAGCGTAACAGCAGGTGAACCAGATCCCGAATGTGTGTGACTTTAGAGTTGTTCGCTACTTGGACATCATCCAGCAGGGCCGATCAGGTGCGGGGCCGGCCCGACCGTGCGGCCGGGCCGGCCCCGCGGGGTGGGCTCGGGGCGGTCCCGCGTGTGCTCAGGCGGGCACCTGCTGCCGGGCGGGGGCCCAGCAGCGGATGATGTCGCGGACCGAGACGATGCCGACCGGCCCGCTCCCGTCGAGCACGATCAGATGCCGGAAGCCGCCGTGCGCCATCGCGGACGCGGCCTCCTCCAGGGTCCAGGTGGGCGCCGCGAAGACGACGTCGGTGGTGGTGTGGGTGCTTGCTGTCTCGGAGTCCGGATTCTGGCCGTGGGCGAGGGAGTTGAGGATGTCGCGCTCGGTGAGGATGCCGAGGCCGGAGGAGTCCTCGTCGAGGACCACCGCCGCGCCGACCCGGCGCGCGGACATCAGGCGGGCGGACTGGCGGAGGGTGTGTGCCGGGCCGATGGTGAGGACCACCGTGCTCATGGCGTCGCGGACGAGCATGGGCTGGAGCCACCTCCTCGGTGAACCGTCCGCTCCCCGGCTCCTCCAGGAGCCCAAAGAGAAACGGTTCACAAGTTCACAAGTGGGGGAGCTCTCAGGGTCGCAGTTAAAGAGAGGGTCAACAAGGGGGCGCGTGCCGTGAGTTCGGGGGCGCCCGGGGGTTGCTCAGCAGTCCCGGCGTCCGGCAGGGCCGCTCAGGCGTCCCGGGAGCACCGCCGCCGCGAGACGTCTCCGGCGGCGTGCCCCGGCCCCCGGCCCGGCCGGTTCACGCGCCGCCCGTGCCACCGCGCGGGCCGTGCCACCTGCGCCGCCCGCGCCGCCTGCGCCGCCCGTGCACCTGCGCGGCCCGCGCCGCCCATGCCACCCGCGCAACCTGCGCGGCCCGCGCCGCCCGTGCCACCTGTGCGGCCCGTGCCACCCGCGCCACCACGGTGGCGGCACGGGCGTGTCCGCGGCATCGCCTCGGCGGCGGTCATGTGAGGCGCTGTCACATCACGGGCGCCGGGCGCCGGTCAGTAGCGCTGGTTCAGATATCCCAGCATCTCGTCGTGCAACAGGCCGTTCGACGCGGCCGCGTTGCCGCTGTGCGGGCCGGGGCGGCCGTCGAGGCCGGTGAACGTGCCGCCCGCCTCGGTCACGATGATCGCGTTCGCCGCCATGTCCCAGAGCGACAGCTCCGGTTCGGCGCAGATGTCGACCGAGCCCTCGGCGACCATCATGTACGGCCAGAAGTCGCCGTACCCACGGGTGCGCCAGACCGCCTTCGTCAGGTCGAGGAAACCGTCCAGCCGTCCTTGGTCCTCCCAGCCGGACAGCGAGGAGTACGCGAAGGAGGAGTCGGCCATCCGGGAGACGCTGGACACCCGCAGCCGGGTCGCGGAGGACAGGCTGCGGCCGGAGAACGCGCCGTGCCCCTTCGCCGCCCACCAGCGGCGGCCGAGCGCGGGCGCGGAGACGACGCCGACGACCGGCTGGTAGCCGCCCTCGCCCGCCTCCATCAGCGAGATCAGCGTGGCCCACACCGGTACGCCGCGGACGTAGTTCTTGGTGCCGTCGATCGGGTCGACGACCCAGCGGCGCGGGCCCGTGCCCTCGATGCCGTACTCCTCGCCGAGGACCGCGTCACGCGGCCTGGCGCGCTGGAGATGGCCGCGGATGAGCTCCTCGGCGGCCTTGTCCGCCTCGCTCACCGGCGTCATGTCCGGCTTCGTCTCGACCTTCAGGTCGAGCGCCTTGAAGCGGTCCATCGTCGCGGCGTCGGCGGCGTCCGCCAGGACATGGGCGAGGCGCAGGTCATCGCGGTAGTCGGGCATGGGTGAACCGTATCTGCCCGTGTCGAGGCGGGGCTACACAGGACCGCGGGTGATCGCCGGACCGCGGGCGCCGGGCACGCCCCCGGGAGACGGACCCGGAATCGTGCCCGGTCCGGGTGCGCACGGGCCGGGGACTCACGCCGGTCCGTGCGGGCACGGCCCAGGGGGTTCGAGGCGCGCCCCGGGCGCGTACGCCCCCGGGCGCGTGGCCGGTGCCGGCGCGCCAGGTCGCGCGTTCGCGCCCCCCGGGGCCGCCGCGAACCCTTGACAGTGCACCCGCACGCGTCAAATCTGGCTCCAGAGCCGCTCGTCCCAGGGAGGCGCCCATGCCCGCAGCGCGCGAATCGCTCCTGGACGCCGCTTATACGGCACTCGCGCGCCGGCCGTGGACCGCGGTGCGGATGGTCGACGTGGCCGCGGTGGCCGGGGTGTCACGCCAGACGCTCTACAACGAGTTCGGGAGCAAGGAAGGCCTCGCGCGCGCTCTCGTACGACGGGAGGCCGACGCCTATCTCGCCGGGATCGACCGGGCCCTGGCCGCGCACACGGACGCACGGGACCGGCTGGCCGCGACAGCGGAATGGACCACCTCGACGGCCCGCAGCAACGCGCTGGTGCGGGCGATGCTGACCGGATGCTGGAGCGAGCGGCTGCCCTCGCCCGCGCTGTCCGCCGTGCCCTCCTCGTCCGCGGTGCCCGCGCAGCGGCGGGCCGACGGACCGCTGCCCTCGCCCACCGACTTCGTGGCGCTGGTCCGCGACCGCGCGGTCGCGGCGCTGGCCCTGACCCGGGCGGACACCCCCGAGGTCACCCGGATCTGTGAACTGGTGGCCAGGATCGCGCTGTCGTGCGTCGTCGCGCCGCCCGCCAGGGGCGGTGTCACGGACCTGGTCAGGACCGCGCTGGCACCGTCCCATCGGATCGGGGTGTGAACGGCGGGGCCCGGGCTCCCCGGCACCCGGCGCGTACGGGGACTCAGCGCGTACGGGGACTCAGTGCGCCGACCCCGACAGCTGGAGCCCGATGACGCCGAGGATGACCAGGCTGATCGAGACGATCTTGAGGACGGAGACCAGGTCGTCGAGGAAGATCATGCCGTAGATGGCGGTGCCCGCCGCGCCGATGCCGGTCCACACCGCGTAGGCGGGACCGACGTCGAGCTTCTTCAGCGAAAGGGTCAGCAGACCGAAGCTGCCGAGGGCGAACACGCAGAACGCGACCGTGGGCCAGAATCTGGTGAAGCCGTGCGAGAGCTTCAGACAGACGGCGAAGCCGGTTTCGAGCAGTCCCGCCACAACGACCAGCAGCCACGCCATGTCTTGTCCTCCCACATCGCACGTCGACTGCTCAGGGCTGGTCCTGACCGGCTCGGTGCGATTATGCATTCACCGGCCCGGAGAAGCCCTTACCGACGGCGGGCGCACGCAAACACGGGGACGTCAGTCGCCCTCGCGGCGCTCGCGCGTGGCCAGCAGACGGCGCAGCGAGTACAGCCGCTGCGGGTCCGCGTGGCCCTCGGCCACCCACGCGTCCAGCGCGCAGTCCGGTTCGTCGTGGCTGCACGCCCGGGGGCAGCCCTCGGTGCCGGGTTCGAGGTCGGGGAAGGCGTGGATCACCCGGGACGGATCGACGTGGTGGAGGCCGAAGGAACGGACGCCCGGCGTGTCGATCACCCAGCCTCCGGCGGGACCCGCCAGGGGCAGCGCCAGCGCCGAGGTCGTCGTGTGCCGGCCCCGGCCCGTGACCGCGTTGACGTGCCCGGTCGTCCGCCGCCGCTCGGGCGGCACCAGCGCGTTCACAAGCGTCGTCTTGCCGACGCCCGAATGGCCGACGAACGCCGTGATCCTGCCGTCCAGTTGCTCGCGCACCCGGTCGGCGGCGGCCTCGCTGCGCAGCTCCTCGCGGCTGGTCACCACGTACGGGATGTCCAGCGCGCCGTACAGCTCCAGGAACTTGTCCGGTGGCGCCAGGTCCGACTTCGTCAGCACCAGGAGCGGGGTCAGACCGCCGTCGAAGGCCGCCACCAGACAGCGGTCGATCAGCCGGGGGCGCGGCTCGGGGTCCGCGAGGGCCGTGACGATGGCGAGCTGGTCGGCGTTGGCGACGACCACCCGCTCGTACGGATCGTCGTCGTCGGCCGTGCGGCGCAGCACCGAGCCGCGCGGCTCGATGCGGACGATACGGGCGAGGGTGTCCTTCTCCCCGGACAGGTCGCCGACGATGGCCACCCGGTCCCCGACCACGGCGGCCTTGCGGCCCAGCTCGCGCGCCTTCATCGCGGTCACGGAGCGGCCCTCGACCAGACAGGTCAGCCGGCCGCGGTCGACCGTGAGGACCATGCCCTCGACGGCCTCCTCGTGCTTGGGGCGGATGTTCGTACGCGGACGGTTGCCCTTGCGGTTGGGCCGCTGGCGGATGTCGTCCTCGTCGGTGTTCTTGCCGTAACGGCGCATGATCCAGGTCCGCCCGTCAGTTCCCGAGCATCCCGGTCCACAGATCGGGGAAGTCGGGCAGGGTCTTCGCCGTCGTCGCCACGTTCTCGATCTGGACGCCCTCCACCGCCAGCCCGATGATCGCGCCGGCCGTCGCCATGCGGTGGTCGTCGTACGTGTGGAAGATGCCGCCGTGCAGCCGGCGCGGCCGGATGTGCAGGCCGTCGGCGGTCTCGGTGACATCGCCGCCGAGTTCGTTGATCTCCTTGGTGAGCGCGGCCAGCCGGTCCGTCTCGTGCAGCCGCAGATGGGCCACGCCCCGCAGGGTGGAGGGGGAGTCGGCGAGCGCCGCGACCGCCGCGATGCCCGGGGTCAGCTCACCGACCTCGCCCAGGTCCACATCGATACCGTGGACGGCACCCGAACCGGTGAACTCCAGTCCGCGCTCGGTCAGTTCGCAGGAACCACCCATCTCGGTGAAGATCTCCCGCAGCCGGTCGCCCGGCTGGGTGGTGTGGGCCGGCCAGTCGGGGATCACGACCGTGCCGCCGGTGACCAGCGCCGCCGCGAGGAACGGCTGGGCGTTCGACAGGTCGGGCTCGATGATCAGGTCGCGGCCGAGCAGGGCGCCCGGTGTCACCCGCCAGACGTTCGGCTCGCCGCCCGACTCCGGGGTGTCCACCTGGGCGCCGACGGCGCGCAGCATGTCCACGGTCATCCGGATGTGCGGCATCGAAGGGAGCGTCGAGCCGGTGTGGCGGACCTCGACGCCCTGGTTGAAGCGCGGGGCGGAGAGCAGCAGGGCGGACACGAACTGCGAGGAGGAGGACGCGTCGATCGACACCGGGCCGCCGTCCAGGGCGCCGCCGCCGTGCACCGTCAGCGGCAGCGCGCCGCGGGCGTCGTCGTCGATCCGGGCGCCGAGCAGGCGCAGCGCGTCGATCACGCCGTGCAGCGGACGCTCGTACGAGCGGGGGTCGCCGTCGAACCGGATGGGGCCGTCCGCGAGGGCGGCCACGGGAGGCAGGAAGCGCATGACCGTGCCGGCGTTGCCGACGTCGACCGTGGCCGGGCCGCGCAGGCCCGAGGGGATGATCCGCCAGGCCTCGCCCGAGGCGTCGGGGCCCGCCGCCACCGTCGAGCTGGAGGCGACCGTCTCCTCGATGCCCACGCCCATCGCGCGCAGCGCGCCGGCCATCAGCAGGGTGTCGCGGGAACGCAGCGGGCGGCGCAGCCAGCCCGGTTCGGAGGCCAGCGCGGCCAGGACGAGAGCGCGGTTGGTGACCGACTTGGACCCCGGCACGTGAACCGTCGCGTCGACGGCTCCGCTTGCGTGCGGGGCTGGCCAGAGGGCGGTGTGGGCGGGGTTCACGGTCATGCGCCCCACTTTAGTGGCAGGGCGCCGGGCAGCCGCGGGTCCGTCACCCCCGGTGACCTCCGCCCGGCCGAGCCGGACCGGGCCCGCGGCCCCCCGGGCGCCGGGCTCGGCGGCCCGGGCCGCCCGTCACCAGCCCAGCAGCCAGCGTCCGCCGCCCATCAGCGAGCACAGCGACACGGCGTGGAAGAGGAACAGCCAGAGTCCGGCCGGTACATGGGTGAGTCGCGACAGCTGGTCCGCGTCGGAGTCGCCCGCGCCACCCCGCCTCCGCTTCGCCTGGAGTTCGAAGGCCGGGCGGACGCCGCCGAGGAGCAGGAACCACACCACGGCGTACGCGAACGCGGCCTGCACCTGGGGTCCGGCGAGCCAGGACACCAGCAGGAAGGTGCCGCCGGTGAGGATCACGGTGAGCGCGCCGTACGCGTTGCGGATCATCACCAGCATGGCTATGAGCAGGGCCGTGGCGACCCACAGCAGCAGGGTGATGTGACCCGCGCCGAGCAGGGCGGCGCCGCCGAGACCGAGCAGCGGGGGAGCGGTGTACCCGGCGGCCGCCGTCAGGATCATGCCGAGGCCGGACGGCTTGCCGCGGCTGACCGTGAGACCGCTGGTGTCGGAGTGCAGCCGGATACCGCTGAGGCTGCGCCCGGTGAGCAGGGCGACCAGACCGTGGCCGCCCTCGTGCGCGATCGTGATGGCGTTGCGGGAGACGCGCCAGACCCCGTGCGGGACGATCGCCGCGAGGGCCGCGACCATGGTGGCGATCACCACCCACAGGTCCGGGTCCGGCTGGGTGCCGAACACCTGGTCCCACAGGGAGCTGAGCGAGGCCAGCGAGGTGGATGCGGTGCTGTCCATTGTCGGCGGTGGCTCCCTTTCACGGCGCGGAATCTGGCAGTGTTGCACGTATGTGCGGACGGTATGCAGCCAGTCGTGGACCCGAGGATCTCGCAGCAACCTTTGAGGTCGAGAGCTGGGACCCCGAGGAGACCTTGGCGCCCGACTACAACGTGGCCCCGACCAAGGAGGTCTACGTCGTCCTCGACCGTCCTGTGAAGGACGCGGACAGCCCGAGACCGGTTCGCCAGCTGCGCAGGCTCAAGTGGGGGCTCGTCCCGTCCTGGGCCAAGACGCCCGAGGGCGCCGCCCGGATGATCAACGCGCGCGCCGAGACGGTGCACGAGAAGCCCTCGTACCGCCGTGCCTTCGCCGCCCGGCGCTGTGTCATCCCGGCCGACGGGTACTACGAATGGGTCACCTCAGGCGCCGAACGCGAGCTGGAGGTCGAGGGCAGGAAGAAGCGGCCCCGGAAGCAGCCGTACTTCGTGACGCCCGCGGACGGATCGGTGTTCGCGATGGCGGGGCTCTACGAGTTCTGGCGGGACCGGACGCTGCCGGACGAGCATCCGCTGGCCTGGTGGGTGACCTGCTCGGTCATCACCACCGAGGCGGAGACGGCGCCGCTGGGCGTGGCCCCCGCCGAGGGCCCGCGCGCGCTCGCCGACATCCACCCCCGGATGCCCCTGATGCTCACGCCCGACCGCTGGGACAGCTGGCTCGACCCGTCCCGCACGGACCCGGACGAACTGCGCGACCTGCTCGCGCCCCCGCCCACCGGGCTGATGCGCGCCTATCCCGTCTCCACGGCGGTCAGCAACGTCCGCAACAACGGCGCGGAGCTGCTGAAGGAGCTGGAGGGGCCCGAGGAGGGCACACTCTTCTGACCGACGGGGACCGACCGACGGCGATCAGCGGCCTTCCGACGCGACGGGGATCAGTGACGTGAGCGAGACCGGCGAGAGCATCGAGACCGTCGAGACGGACGCCGGTACGGCCCGGATCACCTGGCACCGGGCGGCGCGGCCACGGCTCGTGCTCGCCGTGAGCCATGGCGCGGGCGGCGGCATCGGGGCCCGTGACCTGCGGGCGCTCGCGGAGGTGCTGCCCGCGCACGGGGTGAGCGTGGCCCTGGTGGAACAGCCCTGGCGGGTGGCGGGCAAGAAGGTGGCCCCGGCTCCGAAGACGCTGGACGTGGGATGGCGGGGACTGTGGCCGGCGCTGGCTCGGCCCGGGCTGCCCGTGATCTCCGGAGGCCGCAGCGCGGGCGCCCGGGTCGCGTGCCGGACGGCGGCCGAACTGGGGGCCGCGGCCGTCCTCGCGCTGAGCTTCCCGCTGCACCCGCCGGGCAGGCCGGAGAAGTCCCGCGCCGCCGAGCTGCTCGGCGCCGGGGTGCCCACGCTCGTCGTCCAGGGCGGCAACGACCCGTTCGGCGGACCGCGGGAGTTCCCGCCGGGCCCGTACGAGCTGGTCGAGGTGCCCCACGCGGATCACGGCCTCACCGTCCCGAAGCGCGCCCCGCTGGGCCAGGAGGAGGCGCTGAAGGTCGTCACGGACGGTGTCGTGCGGTGGGCCGCGTCACTCGGGTGACGGCCGGGAATGCAGAGTGACGGACTTCTGTTGTGCGGATCAGACAGCACGCAGCGTGCTGCACCGTTCGTACGAGAGGAAGTCCGCCGCATGGGTTCGACCTTCTGCCCGAGCCGCAGCAGCCGCGCTGACCTGGACTGGACGGTGCTGCACGCGGGCAAGAACGCCCCGATTCGGGCGGCGGGCGGACATGATGTTCGTCTATCCTCCGATTCCAGTGGGACCGGTCTCGGTCTCGCTACGTCGCTGGAGGAGGTGGGTCCGGTCACTGGGACCGACGCAGGGACCGAAAACGGCCAGGCGGAGCAGCCCGAGGGCCAGGGCACGAGCGACGCCTCGGCGGAGACCTCCGCCGAGCGCACCGCGCGCTTCGAGCGGGACGCGCTCGAATTCCTCGACCAGATGTACTCGGCCGCGCTGCGCATGACGCGCAACCCGGCCGACGCCGAGGATCTGGTGCAGGAGACGTACGCCAAGGCGTACGCGTCGTTCCACCAGTTCCGCGAGGGCACGAACCTCAAGGCGTGGCTGTACCGCATTCTCACCAACACCTTCATCAACTCGTACCGCAAGAAGCAGCGCGAACCCCAGCGCAGCGCGGCCGAGGAGATCGAGGACTGGCAGCTGGCGCGTGCCGAGTCGCACATGTCGACGGGCCTTCGTTCCGCCGAGTCGCAGGCGCTCGACCACCTGCCCGACTCCGACGTCAAGGAAGCGCTTCAGGCGATCCCCGAGGAATTCCGCATCGCCGTCTATCTCGCGGACGTAGAGGGCTTTGCCTACAAGGAGATCGCGGACATCATGGGGACACCCATCGGTACGGTGATGTCCCGGCTGCACCGGGGCCGTCGCCAACTGCGCGGCATGCTGGAGGACTACGCCCGTGACCGCGGGCTGGTCCCCGCCGGCGCCGGAGAGTCGAACGAAGCGAAAGGCTCGGGCTCATGAGCTGCGGAGAGCCGCACGAGACGGATTGCAGTGAGGTACTCGATCATCTCTACGAGTTCCTCGATCATGAGATGCCGGACGCGGACTGCACCAAGTTCGAGGTCCACTTCGAAGAGTGCTCGCCGTGTCTGGAGAAGTACGGTCTCGAACAGGCCGTCAAGAAGCTGGTCAAGCGGTGCTGCGGCCATGACGACGTGCCCACCGACCTGCGGGCCAAGGTCATGGGCCGTATCGATCTGATCCGCTCGGGCCAGACCGTGCCCGAGCACGACGTGACCGCGACGGCCCAGGAGTCCTGACCCCGGCCGGTCCTCCGCCGTGAAGGCCGGGCCCACGCCTCAAGACCTTCGTTTATCACCCGAACGTGCTAATCCGCAGGCCCGGAGCCCGCGGATTCGTACATACCGGTCCCCGTCCCCTTCCTCCCGCCCTAGGCTCCGAGCCTGAGATCGGGGGAGGTACGGGGGAGGTATTCGGGGATGGGTTCGGTTCCGGCGTGGGCCCGTGCGTATGTGGCCGGTGTCGTCCTCGTGGCTCTGGCCTGCCTCGCGCCCCTGCCTCAGCTGCGCGTCCCCTGGGAGATCGTCACCCTGCTCGCCGCGCTGTACGCGGGCTGCGAGCGCGTCACCCTGCCGCTCCGGCCGGGTGCCGCCGGCGCCCCCTGCGGCGACACCCCGCAGGGGATGGGCGCCCTCCTCCCCGTCCTGCTCGCCGGTGCCTTCCTGCTGCCCCCGCCCGCCGCCGCCCTCGTCGCGCTGCCCGGGGCCCTGCTCGCCCGGGTCGAGCAACGCCCCCGCGGCCCGCGCCGGATCTGGCGCGCCTCCCAGCTCGCCGTGGCCGTCTGGACGGCCTCACGGGTGTACGGAGCGCTCGGCGGCCGCGACGCGCTCGTCACCCCCCGGTTCCCGTACGCGCTCGTGCCCGCCGGAGCCGCGGTGCTCGCCTTCTGCGCCGCGCTCACCGTCCTGGACTGCGGGATCCTCGCCCTGGCCGAACGCGCCCCGGTGCGCGGTGCCTGGCACGGACTCTTCGCCCGCTCGCTCGCGCCGGTCGCCGTGCACGGCCTCGCCGGACTGATGATGGCCGTGCTCTGGCGCAGCCCGTACGGACCCGTCGCCGCACTGCTCGTCCTGCTGCCGATGTACGTGTCCGGCTGGGTCTTCGCCCAGTACCACCGCGAACGGGCCGCCCACCAGGCCACCATCCGCGCGCTCGTCCAGGCCGTCGACATCAAGGACGGCTACACCCGCGGACACAGCGAGCGGGTCGGCCGGGCGTCCGTGCTGATCGCCCGTGAGCTGGGGATGCACGACGAGCGCGTCGAGGTGCTCCGGTTCGCCGGGATCCTGCACGACGTCGGAAAGCTCGGCGTCCCCACCCGGCTGCTGCGCAAGGACGGACCGCTGACCCCCGAGGAGCGGCGGATCATCGAACTGCATCCCGAGTACGGGCACGAGATGGTCCGCGGCATCGGGTTCCTCGGCGAGGCCCGCTCCGCGATCCTGCACCACCACGAGCGGCTGGACGGCAGCGGATATCCGTACGGGCTCGCGGGCACGCAGATCCCCGAGTTCGCCCGGGTGGTCGCCGTCGCCGACGCGTTCGACGCCATGACGTCGACCCGGTCCTACCGCAGGGGCCGCCCGGTGCCGGCGGCCCTGGACGAACTGGGGCGGTGCGCGGGGACGCAGTTCGACCCCCGGATGGTGGCGGCCCTGGTACGGGCGCTCGACCGGCACGGCTGGCACCCCGCGGTGACGGCGGACATCGCCCCGGCCGTCGCGGCGGGCATGCCCCCGGCCCACCCCTCCGACACCGTCGGGCGGAGCGCCCCGTGAGCACCACCGCCCCGCGGCACGCGGCGCCCGCCCGGTCCGCCCGCCCCGCGACGGCCGTCAGGATCCCCGTCCTGCTCGCCGCCGTACGCGCCCTGGCCCTGCTCCTCGCGGTCCTCGCCCTCAGCACCACGCTCTGGGACGGACTGGAGGAACGCGGCACGGCGCTGGCCTTCGGCCTGCTCATGACCGTCGGCGAGCTCGCCCGGTGGAACGGCGCCGAGGAACGGGAGTCCGCGCCCCTCGGCGCCGCCGGAGCCCTCGCCTACGCGCTGCTCGGCGAGAACGCCGGGCACCGCACCGGCCACGGCGTCCTCCAGGTCGTCGCCGTCGTCGTGGCGGCGGCGCTGACCGGCTGCGTCCCGCACGTGGCACGGGGACACGCGCCGACCCTCGACCACCTCGCCCGCCGCGTCCTGACCGTCGCCTTCGCCGCCGTCTGCTTCCAACCCCTCTACGAACAGGGCCGGTTGCTGGGATGGGGTGGTCCCGCACAGGCGCTGCTGCTGGTCGCCCTGCTGGTCCTCACCACGCTGTGGGACGCGGTGCTCGCGGCGGCGACGGCCCACGCGCGGACCCGGTGGCCGTTCGGCCCGCTGCTGCGCGACGAACTGCGGGCCACCCTCGGGATCGGCTCCGCCGTGTGCGCGACCGGGGTGGTGATGGCCCTCGCGGTCGCGGTGGTCGGCCTGTGGGCCCTGCCCGTCTTCTCGCTGCCGCTGCTGCTCACCCAGCTGTCCTTCCGGCGTTACGCGGCCGTGCGGGTCACCTACCGCCAGACGATCGCCTCCCTCGCGCGCGCGACCGAGATCGCGGGGTACACGCCGGCCGGGCACGCCCGGCGGGTGGCCGCGCTGAGCCGGGCCGTGGGCCGGGAGCTGGGCCTGTCCGAGCCCGACCTCACGGTCCTGGAGTACGCGGCGCTGATGCACGACATCGGGCAGCTCAGCCTGGTCGACCCCGTGGAGGCGGGCGCCACCGCCGTGCTCCCGGCGGCCGAGCAGCGGCGGATCGCGCTGCTCGGCGGCGCCGTCGTGCGGCAGACCGGGGTGGAGGCCGCGGTCGCCGTCGTGGTGGAGCGGCAGGCGGACCCGTACCGTGACCAGCCCGTCACCGCGCGCATCGTGCGGACGGTGAACGCGTACGAGGAGATGGCGAGGGAAGCGGGACCCACGGGGCCGCTGACCGCGCTGGAGAGACTGCGTCTCGCGACCGCCCGCGACTACCAGCCGGAGGTCGTGGAGTCACTGGCCCGGGTCCTGTCCCGAGCCGGTCTGACCCTGCCCCGGGCTGGGTAACCCATGGGTAATGAGCGGTCGTCCGAAGGTACGTGGTTGGATGCGAGGGAGAGGGTGTCAGGGGGCACGGGACGACCCGGGGCTGCACTGCCTCCCAGGAATTCCTCGAAGGACCGGCAGGCGGGAAACGCAAGGAACTGGCAGGCGGGAATCGTGAGGATCTTCGGCAAGGGACGACACCGGCCCTCCGCCTCATGGCGGCAGGCCACCGACCGCGCGTTCACGCTGATCGGCGACGGCCGGTACGAGGACGCGGGGGCGCTGCTGACGCGTGCCGCGGACCTGGAGCCCTGGCTGTCCGAGTCCTGGTTCAACCTGGCGCTGCTGCACAAGTTCCGGCACGACTGGGAGCAGGCACGGGCCGCGGGTCTGCGGGCCGTCGCCCTGCTCGACCGGGAGACCGGCGCACCCGACTGGTGGAACGTGGGCATCGCGGCCACCGCCCTCCAGGACTGGCCGCTGGCCCGGCGTTCCTGGCAGGCGTACGGACTGCGGGTGCCCGGCGGCGCCGCCGTGTCCGGTGAGCCGGCCGGCATGGACCTCGGCAGCGCGGCCGTCCGGCTGTCGCCCGAGGGCGAGGCCGAGGTGGTGTGGGGGCGCCGGCTGGACCCCGCCCGCGTCGAGGTGCTGTCGATCCCGCTGCCGTCCTCCGGGCGCCGCTGGGGCGAGGTCGTGCTGCACGACGGCGTACCGCACGGCGAGCGGACCACGGCCGCCGGGCACGCCTACCCGGTCTTCGACGAGATCGAGCTGTGGGCCCCTTCACCCGTGCCGACCTGGGTCGTCCTGCTCGAAGCGGCCACCGAGGACGACCGGGACGCGCTGGAGCGGCTCGCCGCCGACGCCGGCTTCGCCGCGGAGGACTGGTCCTCGTCCGTACGGCTGCTGTGCCGGATGTGCTCCGAGTCCCGGATGCCCTCCGACGAGGGGGACGAGGAACACCTCGACCCGCACGACCACAGCGAGCCGGGCCACCCGGGTCCGCTCGGCCATCGCACCGACGGGCAGCTGTGGGTGCCCGAGCGGGAGTGCGGGCTCGCGGCGCCCGCCTCGCTGGTGCGGGGCCTGCTCGACGGCTGGGTCGCCGACAGTCCGGACTCCCGCGACTGGCGGGATCTGGAAGAGGTCTGCTGAGCGCACCTTTAGGCTGTAGTCGCAGAAAATTACAAGGTCTGAGGAAGGCGTACGTCGTCATGGCGCAGCAGGAAACCGATCAGCAGCACGTGGGCGTGCTCCCCGTGGACGACGACGGCTTCGTCATCGACACCGAGGACGCCGAGGAGCGCGAGACCGCCTACCGCGAGCGCGGCACCTCGCGTCCGATCACGGTGGTCGGGAACCCGGTGCTGCACAAGGAGTGCAAGGACGTCACCGAGTTCGGGGACGAACTCGGCCGGCTGGTCGACGACATGTTCGCGAGCCAGCGCACGGCCGAGGGCGTGGGCCTGGCGGCCAATCAGATCGGTGTCGACCTGAAGGTCTTCGTCTACGACTGCCAGGACGACCAGGGTGTCCGGCACGTCGGTGTGGTCTGCAACCCGAAGCCGGTCGACCTGCCCGCCGACCGGCGCCAGCTGGACGAGAGCAACGAGGGCTGCCTGTCGGTGCCGACCGCCTACGCGCCGCTCGCCCGTCCCGACTACGCCGAGGTCACCGGGCAGGACGAGAAGGGCAACCCGATCCGGGTGCGCGGTACGGGCTACTTCGCGCGCTGCCTCCAGCACGAGACGGACCACCTGTACGGCTACCTGTACATCGACCGGCTCTCCAAGCGCGACCGCAAGGACGCGCTGCGGCAGATGGCCGAGAACGAGCCGCGCTACGCGGTCGTGGCGAACGACTGAACTCTCGCCCGGCGGGCGCCCTGCGCTGCTGTGACATAAATTGACCGGCGTGACGCACGGTCTCTCGTGAGCCCACTCGAACGGTGCTTGGACAGGTGATCCTCCTGACCAGGCACCGTTCGCATGTACGTCGTATGTTCGATCCCTTGTACTCCTTCAGTGATCCAGATTCAGTCACACAAGGGGAGATTCTCGGCAAGGTCGTGTAGTCAGTGGGGCAAATCCGTTCCCAGAACGGTCAGTTGTGGTGCTGAATGGGAAGTGCGGGGATACGCAACGGCGCGCGCCCGGCACAGGCGAAGGGGTGTGACGTCAACAGGCGGCTGAGAGGGGTTTGTTCGTGCACGCTTTCTCATACGGCTCTTCATCGACAGCGCTCGCGGTTCCACCGGCGCTCTCTCTCCCGGTGATCGAGTCCGAGTTTCCCCGTCAACTGCACCCGTATTGGCCGAGGCTCCAGGAGAACACCAGGACCTGGCTCCTCGAAAAACGGCTGATGCCCGCGGACAAGGTCGAGGAGTACGCCGACGGCCTGTGCTACACGGACCTCATGGCGGGCTACTACACAGGCGCCTCCGACGAGGTCCTCCAGGCGATAGCGGACTACAGCGCGTGGTTCTTCGTCTGGGACGACCGGCACGACCGCGACGTCGTCCACGGCCGGGCCGGCTCCTGGCGGAAGCTCAGGTTCCGGCTTCATGCGGCCCTCGACGCACCCAGAGACCACCTGCACCACAAGGATCCCCTGGTCGCGGGGTTCGCGGACAGCATGGTGCGGCTGTACTCGTTCCTCGGCGAGAACTGGAACAAGCGGTTCGCACTCCACTTCCACGCGGTGATCGACGCGTACGACCAGGAGTTCAGGAACCGGATCTCCGGCACCGTTCCCACGGTCGCGGAATATCTCGAACTCCGCCGGCTCACTTTCGCGCACCGGATCTGGACCGACCTTCTGGAGGCGAGTGCGGGCCTGGAACTCCCCGCCGAAGTGCGTCTGCATCCCGCATTCCAGCGGGCGGCGTTGCTCAGTCAGGAATTCGCCGCCTGGTACAACGACCTGTGTTCACTTCCCAAAGAAATAGCGGGCGACGAGGTCCACAATCTCGGAATCAGTCTCATTCATCATCAGGGGCTGACACTCGAAGAAGCCGTCGCCGAACTGAGGCGACGGGTCGAGGAATGCGTGCGGCAATTCCTCGTCGCGGAGAAGGACGTGTCCAGGCTCGCCGTATTACTCGCCGACGGCACGGTCCGGGGAAAAGAGACGAGCGCCGCCGTCAGTGCGTGCCTCACCAACATGCGGAACTGGTTCAGCTCCGTGTACTGGTTCCACCACGAGTCGGGCCGGTACATGGTCGACAGCTGGGACGACCGCTCCACACCCCCGTACGTCAACAATGAAGCGGCAGGTGGGAAATGACCGTCGATTCGGTACGACCCGAGGTGCCCGAGGCGCGGGAGCTGTCCGTCCCGCCCCTCGCCGGAGGCGGGGTGCCCCTGCTGGGGCACGGCTGGAAACTGGTCCGCGACCCGCTGGGCTTCCTGGCCGGGCTGCGCGACCACGGTGACGTCGTCCGGCTCAGGATGGGCCCCAAGACGGTGTACGCCGTCACCACCCCGGCGCTCACCGGCGCGCTGGCGCTCAGTCCCGACTACGAGATCGGCGGCCCCCTGTGGGAGTCGCTCGAAGGGCTGCTGGGCAAGCAGGGGGTCGCCACGGCCAACGGATCGCAGCACCGGCGCCAGCGCCGGACCATCCAGCCCGCGTTCCGGGCCGACATCGTCCCCGAGTACGGGCCGATCATGGAGGAGGAGTCGCGGGCGTTCGCGGAGCGCTGGGCGAGCGGCGCCGCGGTCGACTGCACCTCCGAGTCGTTCCGCGTCGCGGTCCGTGTCGCCGCCCGCTGTCTGCTCCGCGGCCGGTTCATGGACGAGCGCGCCGAGCGATTGAGCCTCGCGCTCGCCACCGTCTTCCGCGGCATGTACCGCCGTATGGTGATACCGGCGGGGCCGCTCTACCGGCTCCCGCTTCCCTCCATACGCGCATTCGACCGCGCATTGGCCGATCTGCATGCGCTGGTCGACGAGATCATCGACGAGCGGCGGGCATCTGGTCAAAAGCCGGACGATTTGCTGACGGCATTGCTGGAAGCGAAGAACGACGACGGCGACCCCATAGACGAACAGGAGATCCACGACCAAGTCGTCGCGATACTGACCCCCGGCAGCGAAACCATAGCCTCCACGATCATGTGGTTGCTGCAAGTCCTGACGGAACATCCGGAACAGGCGGACAAAGTGGCCGCGGAGGTCCGATCCGTCGCGGGGGACCGGCCCGTCGGATTCGAGGACGTCCGGAAGCTGTCGCACACGAACAATGTCGTCGTCGAGGCGATGCGTTTACGCCCCGCCGTATGGATATTGACGCGGCGCGCGGTGGCCGAAACCGAGCTGGGCGGCTATCGCATTCCGGCCGGTGCCGACATCGTCTACAGCCCGTACGCGATACAGCGCGACCCCCGCTCGTACCAGGAGCATCTGGATTTCGATCCCGACCGCTGGCTTCCGGAACGCTCCGCCGGCATTCCGAAGTACGCGATGCGCCCGTTCAGCGTGGGCAACCGCAAGTGCCCGAGTGACCACTTCTCGATGGCACTGCTCTCCCTGATCACCGCGACCGTGGCGTCCCGGTGGCGCTTCGAGGCGGTGTCCGGGTCCAGCGACGCGACCCGCGTCGGCATCACCCTGCGGCCCCACGACCTGCGCCTGAGGGCCACGCCGCGCTGAGCCGGGTCCGCGGTCCGCGCCGCACCCGGCCGACGCCGCCCCGCACGCACATCGGCGCACGTCCAGCCGCCCTCGGGCCCCTGGACGTGCGCCGCGTGCTCACGCCTTCGGCACGACCACGGTGACCGTCCAGGCCTGGAGCCCCTTGCAGGAGATCCGGGCCGGATCGCTCGGGCACAGGGGGCGGGACGAGGTCAGCCGGACCGTTCCGGGCGAGACCGCCCGGTAGGCGGCGGAGGCGTCACCCGGCTGGAGGACGATCCCGCTGTTGGTGGCCTCCAGGCCCTTTCCGTCGGTCTCGACGGGCTTCCAGGGCCGGATCTTGGTGCCGTCCAGGGAGACGCGGATCGTCTCACCGGGTGCCAGACAGTACGTGTGGCCCGCGTCGGCGGCACCGAGCTCGGCCTTGGCCGCCGCGCAGTCCGGGCGGGAGGGGGACGGGGATGGGGACGCGGTGTCTCGGGACGGGGACGGCGACACGGTGCCGCCGGCGCCCGTGTCGCCCGCGCCTTGGCCGCCGCAGCCCGCGAGGAGCAGGGCCAGGGCGGTGAGGGCGATGGTCCGGGTGTGAGTCGTTCGACGCATGGGGTGGCCTCCTTGGTGATGGGACGTGCCACCGGCCCATCAGGATCCGTCCCCGCGCGCGAAAGGGCCCCGGCCGCCATCGCGACCGGGGCCCCCGCGTGCGTCAGCTGGTCGTCAGGGCGGTGTCGTCCACGACGAAGCTGGTCTGGAGCGAGGAGTCCTCGACGCCGCTGAACTTCAGCGTGACGGTCGAACCGGCGAAGGAGGACAGGTCGAAGCTCTTCTGCGCGTAGCCCGTCGCCTTGTTGAGGTTGGAGTAGGTCGCGAGCGTGGTGGAGCCCGCGGTGACGGTGAGCTTGTCGTAGGCCGTGCTGGTGCTGGTCTCGGCCGTGTCGATGTGCAGGTAGAAGGTGAACGTGGCCTTGCAGCCGCTGGGGACGGTCACCGACTGGGACAGCGTGTCGGTGTGGGTCGAGCCGTACCCGTCGAGCCAGGCGTCGTAGGAGCCGGCGTGCGTGGCCTCGCCGGTGTCATTGGTGATGACACCGCTGGTCTCGCTCCACACGGTGGCGCCGGACTCGAAGCCCTGGTTGCCGAGCAGCTGCGCCGAGGTGCAGGTGCCGCCGCCCGAGGTGCTGACGGTCCAGGTGAACGAGGCCGAACCGGAGGCGCCCGTGCTGTCCTTCGCCGTGACGGTGACCGCGTAGGTGCCCGCGGTGCTCGCGGTGCCGGAGATCAGACCGGTCGAGCTGCTGATCGACAGACCGGTCGGCAGTCCGGTGGCGCTGTAGGTGAGGGTCGCGCCCGCGCTGTCGCTCGCCGAGATCTGGAGGCTCGCCGAGCCGCCGGTGGCCGTGGACTGGCTGCCCGGGTTGGTGACGGTCACGGTGTTGCCGGTGCTGGTGCCCGAGGTGAAGGCGGCCGTGCCGTTGGGGGTGCCCCAGCCGGTCGGGCCGTCGTAGCCGGTGCCCGCGGTGCAGAAGTACGACGTGGAGCAGGAGCCGTTGTTGCCGCTGGTCACGTCGTACAGGTTCGAGGTGTGGGAGTAGGGGTACTTCGCCGGGTAGTCGCTGGAGCCGGGGGTGCCGGCGAGCGCGTACACGCCCGCGATGATGGGCGAGGAGGCGCTGGTGCCGCCGTAGACCGCCCAGCCGGAGCCGCCGTAGGTGTCGTAGACCGCCACGCCGGTGGCGGGGTCGGCCACCGCGGAGACGTCGGCCTCCATGCGCTTGGTGCAGCCGGTGTCGGTCTGCCAGGCGGGCTTGGCGTCGTAGGCGGAGCAGCCCGAGCCGGTGCCCTCGGTGCTGCTGGTCTTCCAGACCGACTCGGTCCAGCCGCGGGTGCCGGAGGAGGTGCTCAGCGCGGTTCCGCCGACGGCGGTCACGTACTGGGAGGTCGCCGGGTACTCGGCGCCGTAGGCGGAGTCGCCCGAGGAGACGGTGATGGCGACACCCGGGTGCTTGAAGTACGAGGTGTCCTCGCTGGTCTGCGAGGAGGACTCGGAGCCGCCCCAGCTGTTGGAGACGAACTTCGCGCCCAGCGCGACCGCCTCGTTCTCCGCGATGCCGAGGTCGGAGTCGTTCGCGGAGCTCGCCTCGACGAGGATGATGTTGCAGTTGGGGCAGACGGCGCTGACCATGTCGATGTCGAGCGCCTCCTCACCCGCCCAGCCGGTGTCGTTCGTCGGCAGCGAGGTGGTCGAGCCCGTCTGGCTGACCTGCTTGAAGCAGCCGCTCGCCACGGTGCAGGCGGACAGCCCGTACTGCGAGCGGTAGGTGGCCAGGTCGGAGGCCGCGTTGGGGTCGTTGTAGGCGTCGACCACGGCGACCGTCATGCCGGAGCCGCCCGTCGAGGGCAGGTTGTAGGCGCTGTGCAGGTTGGCCGGGCTGAGGCCGGACACCGCGGCGGCGGCGTCGGGGGAGACCTTCGCCGCGAGCTTCTGCGCGATGTCGGTACGGCGCTGGGCGAAGCAGGACATCTGGCCGGGCTTGGACGCCTCGGCGCACAGGTGCTTGGTCGCGACCTTCTGGCCGGCCCTGCCGGTCGCGTGGACCGTCTGCCGGGAGGGGTCGGTGAGGGCCCGGGCGTTCTGGGTGGTGCGCGATACGTGGGGGGCCGGCGCGGGCTGCGCGCTCGCGGGCGGGGCCGCGGTGAACCCGGCCAGGCCGAGCGCCAGGGCGGGGAGGGCGGTGGTGAGGAGTCTTCGCAGGCTCCGGGCCGGTCTGCCGGCGGGTATCGGGCGCTGGGAACGCATGGGGGTGTCGCCTCCATCGGTTCGAGGCCGGTGCCGCTTCGGCCCGGGTGAGGCCGTTCGCGGTGCCAGGGCCGGAAGTGGGGTTCTCGGCGCTCTGAATCGGCACGCCCGTGACGCGCGTAGCGTGAACGTGGAGAGACACGTCATGGGCATGCCAAATCAGTCGTCCCGGTGTGCCCTCGGTGCGTGGCGTGACGGGACGGCCAGAACGTAGCCGGGGGGAACGAGGTGCGAACAGCCGTGCCGGAAGAACTTTGCCGCTTGATGGGAGGGGATTGGCACGGCGATTGGAGGCGCGGGGGCAGTACGTGACGAAAGCCGGGCCGCAACAGGCGGCCCGGCTTTCACCGGTGACGAACGGTCAGGGCGACCGCGGCCGTCAGAAGTCCTCGTCGAAGTCGACGGTGCCCTCCACCGCGACCTGGTACGCGGAGGGCCGGCGCTCGAAGAAGTTGGTCAGTTCCTGGACACCCTGGAGCTCCATGAACGAGAACGGGTTCTCGGAGCCGTACACCGGGGCGAAGCCCAGCCGCTGGAGGCGCTGGTCCGCCACGCACTCCAGGTACTGCCGCATCGAGTCGGTGTTCATGCCCGGCAGGCCCTCGCCGCACAGGTCACGGCCGAACTGGAGCTCGGCCTCGACGGCCTCGCGCAGCATGTCGGTCACCTGCTCCTGGAGCAGGTCGTCGAAGAGCTCCGGCTCCTCCTTGCGGACGGTGTCGACGACCTCGAAGGCGAAGCTCATGTGCATCGTCTCGTCGCGGAACACCCAGTTGGTGCCCGTCGCCAGGCCGTGCAGCAGACCCCGGCTGCGGAACCAGTAGACGTACGCGAACGCCCCGTAGAAGAAGAGCCCCTCGATGCACGCGGCGAAGCAGATCAGGTTCAGCAGGAAGCGGCGGCGGTCCGCCTTGGTCTCCAGCCGGTCCAGCTTCTCCACCGAGTCCATCCACTTGAAGCAGAACTGCGCCTTCTCGCGGATGGAGGGGATGTTCTCGACCGCGTCGAAGGCCGCCGAGCGGTCCTCGGGGTCGGGAAGGTAGGTGTCGAGCAGCGTCAGATAGAACTGGACGTGCACCGCCTCCTCGAAGAGCTGACGGCTCAGATACAGCCGCGCCTCGGGGGAGTTGATGTGCTTGTACAGCGTCAGCACCAGGTTGTTCGCCACGATCGAGTCGCCCGTCGCGAAGAACGCGACCAGCCGGCCGATCATGTGCTGCTCGCCCGGCGTCAGCTTCGCGAGGTCGGCCACGTCCGAGTGGAGGTCGACCTCCTCGACGGTCCAGGTGTTCTTGATCGCGTCCCGGTAGCGCTCGTAGAAGTCCGGGTAGCGCATGGGACGCAGGGTGAGTTCGAAGCCCGGGTCGAGCAGGTTCTTCTCGGTTGAGCTCATTACTGGCAGGCCTCGCAGGACTCGGGGTTCTCAAGGGAGCAGGCGACGGCGTCGGGGTCGGCGGCCTGCTGGACGGGGATGACGGTCTCGGGGCGCGCCTGCGCCTGGGCCGCGCGGGCGATGCGCGTCGCCGGGCGCGAACGCAGGTAGTACGTCGTCTTCAGGCCCGCCTTCCAGGCGTAGGAGTACATCGAGGAGAGCTTGCCGATGGTCGGCGTCTCCAGGAACAGGTTCAGCGACTGGGCCTGGTCCAGGAAGGGGGTGCGGGCGGCGGCCATGTCGATCAGACCGCGCTGCGGGATCTCCCACGCCGTGCGGTACAGGTCGCGGACGTCCTGCGGGACCCAGGTGAAGCCCTGCACCGAGCCGCTGGACTCGCGCAGCGCCTCACGGGTCTGCGCGTCCCACACGCCGAGCGCCTTCAGCTCGGCCACCAGGTACGAGTTGACCTGGAGGAACTCACCCGACAGCGTCTCGCGCTTGAACAGGTTCGACACCTGCGGCTCGATGCACTCGTACACGCCCGCGATGGACGCGATGGTGGCGGTCGGCGCGATGGCGAGCAGCAGCGAGTTGCGCATGCCGACCTCGGCGATCCGCTGCCGCAGGGCCGCCCAGCGCTCCGGCCAGTTCAGCTCGACGTCGAAGTGGTCCGGGTGCAGCACGCCGCGGGCGGTACGGGTCTTCTCCCAGGCCGGGAGCGGACCGTTGCGCTCGGCGAGGTCCGCGGAGGCCTCGTACGAGGCGAGCATGATCCGCTCGGCGATCCGGGTGGACAGCGCGCGGGCCTCGGGCGAGTCGAAGGGGATCCGCAGCTTGAAGAAGACGTCCTGAAGGCCCATCGCGCCGAGGCCGACCGGGCGCCACTTGGCGTTGGAGCGGCCCGCCTGCTCGGTGGGGTAGAAGTTGATGTCCACCACGCGGTCGAGGAAGGTCACCGCGGTGCGCACGGTCTGATCGAGCCGCTCCCAGTCGATGTCCCCGCCGGTCACGAACGCGCCGAGGTTGACCGAGCCCAGGTTGCAGACCGCCGTCTCGCCGTCGTCCGTGACCTCCAGGATCTCGGTGCACAGGTTCGAGGAGTGGACCGTGTGGCCAGGCTCCGCCGTCTGGTTGGCGGTCCGGTTGGCGGCGTCCTTGAAGGTCATCCAGCCGTTGCCGGTCTGCGCGAGGGTGCGCATCATGCGGCCGTAGAGGTCGCGGGCCGGGATCGTCTTGCGGGCGAGGCCCGCCTCCTCGGCCTTGCGGTAGGCCGCGTCGAACTCGTCGCCCCACAGGTCGACCAGCTCCGGCACGTCGGCGGGGGAGAACAGCGACCAGACGCCGTCCTCGTTCACCCGGCGCATGAACTCGTCCGGGATCCAGTGCGCGAGGTTTAGGTTGTGCGTACGCCGGGCGTCCTCACCGGTGTTGTCGCGCAGCTCCAGGAACTCCTCGATGTCGGAGTGCCAGGTCTCCAGGTAGACCGCGGCCGCGCCCTTGCGCCGGCCGCCCTGGTTCACCGCGGCCACCGAGGCGTCGAGCGTCTTCAGGAACGGGACGATGCCGTTGGAGTGCCCGTTGGTGCCGCGGATCAGCGAACCGCGGCTGCGGATACGGGAGTACGACAGGCCGATGCCGCCGGCGTGCTTCGACAGCCGAGCCACCTGGTGGTAGCGGTCGTAGATGGAGTCCAGCTCGTCCAGCGGGGAGTCGAGGAGGTAGCAGGACGACATCTGGGGGTGCCGCGTACCGGAGTTGAAGAGCGTGGGGGAGGAGGGCAGGTAGTCGAGGCGGCTCATGAGCCGGTAGAGCGCGGCGACCTCGTCCACCGAGCGGACGGTGTCGTCCTCCGCGAGACCGGAGGCCACCCGCAGCATGAAGTGCTGGGGGGTCTCGACGACCTTGCGGGTGATCGGGTGCCGGAGCAGGTAGCGGCTGTGCAGCGTGCGCAGTCCGAAGTAGCCGAAGCGGTCGTCGCCCTCGGTGTCGATCAGCGTGTCGAGGCGGTCCGTGTGCAGCTCCACGAACGCGGCCGTACGGTCGGCGATCAGGCCCTCGCGGTGGCCGACGGCGACCGACTCGGAGAAGGTGGTGACGCCCTGGGAGGCGGCCTCCGCGGCGATGGTGACCGCGAGCAGCCGGGCGGCGAGCCGCGAGTAGGCGGGGTCCTCGGAGATGAGGCCCGCGGCCGCCTCGGTGGCCAGTTCGCGCAGCTCGGCCTCGTCGGCACGGGCGGACCGGCCCCGCAGCGCCGCGGCGGCGACCCGGCCGGGGTCGGCGTCGGGGAGGTCGGCGGTCAGATCCGTCAGGGTCCGCAGCAGCACGGTTCCGGGACCGTCGGTCTCCACCGGGGCCTGCTGCGCGGTCACTGAAGCCGGATCGGCTGGCGCGATGGTCACGTGGGGCTCTCCTCGCTCGGCACGGGGCCTCACGGGCGGGCAGGGGGCACACGGGAGCGCTTTCGGGCAGCAGCGCACCGCGTCCACCGGCCCATTCCGCGAGGCCCGGACGTCATCGGCACCCGGGCCGGACGGCCGGGGCGCGCTGTCGGCAGGTCCTCGGACTGACGCGAGTACGGGCACACGCAGACGCGAACACGCACAAGTACACCGTTGCGGGACAGTTCCGGATTCGCACCGGATTCCCCTGCGGCGACAGCGACCATGAGCATACATCTTGTGCCGGGCTTCGGGACTGCCCCCACATGTTGTGTCCGCTCGACATCCAAGAGCGCTACGCAGCGTGCCGGAACGCCAACTCGTAGGTGAGCAGCCGGATGTCGTCGAGCTCCGGAAGGGGGTTCCAGTCGCGGTCCGGGGTACGGGTGAAGCCGACGCGCTCGTAGAGGCGGTGGGCGCCGCGCATGGTGCGCTGGGTGGACAGCACGAGCCGCGTGCAGCCCTCCAGGGCCCGTGCCCGCGCGACGCAGGCGCGCACGAGGGCCTCGCCCGCGCCCCGGCCGCGCGCCTCGCGCGCGACCGCCAGCATCCGGATCTCGGCCTCCCCGGGGCGCGCGAAGTCGGCCATGGGCCCGGAGTCCGCAACGAAGGTCACACTGCCGAGCACCCGGTCCCCCTCGACGGCCGCGAGCACCTCGGCGACGGCCGCCCGGCTCTCGACGTCCCGCAGCCTTCCGAGGTACGCGTCGCTCTCCCCGAAGTCGAGCAGCCCGTCCCCGAGATAGGCCCGGGCCGTGATCTCGCCGATGACGGGGTACTCCTCGGGCCGCGCCGGCCGGATGACGATGTCCATGCGGGCGAGTGTGCCCGACCGGCACGGCGACGGGCCGCCGGTTTTCCTCCGGCGGCCCGTCGCTCGCGGTTGACGTGGGACCCGGCCCCGCGGGCCGGTACCGGTGTCCTCTAGTGGCTCGCGTCCGCCGTCGCCGGCGGGAGTTCGGTCTCGACGCCCACATCGCCCACGTCGGCCGTGTAGTCCCCGGGGGAGGTCTCGTCGACGCCCTCCGGGGCCTTGAGCGCCCTGAGGACGAAGGTGAGGACCACGGCCACGGCCGCGTTCAGGACGAACGCCGTCAGGCCGATGTAACCGATCTCCCCGATGCCGGGGATGTCCTTCGCGCTGCCGCCGAAGTGCGCCTGGGTCGGGGAGGCCACTCCGTAGGCGGCGATCGTGCCGTAGAGCATGCCGACCGCCCAGCCGCCCAGCAGCGCCCAGCGGTGGAACCAGCGGGTGAAGAGACCGCCGACCAGCGAGGGGAACGTCTGGAGGATCCAGATGCCGCCCAGCAGCTGGAAGTCGATCGCCACGGTCTTGTCCATCGTCAGGACGAAGACCAGGGCGCCCACCTTCACCAGGAGCGAGACCAGCTTGGAGACCCTGGTCTCCTGCCGAGGGGTCGCGGCCGGATTGATGAAGTCCTTGTAGATGTTGCGGGTGAAGAGATTCGCGGCCGCGATCGACATGATGGCCGCGGGGACGAGCGCGCCGATGCCGATGGCGGCGAACGCGACACCCGCGAACCAGTCGGGGAACATGTTCTCGAAGAGCTGGGGGATGGCCAGCTGGCCGTTGGTGACCTTCACCCCGGCGGCGATCGCCATGAACCCGAGCAGGGCGAGCAGGCCCAGCATCAGCGAATACAGCGGCAGGATCGTGGTGTTGCGGCGGATCACCTCCCTGCTGCGGCCGGACAGCGTCGCGGTGACCGAGTGCGGATACATGAACAGCGCGAGCGCCGAACCGAGCGCGAGGGTGGCGTACGTCCACTGGCCCGCCTCGGCGGGGACGAGCCCGCCGGCGCCCGCGGCCGTGTACTTGGCGCCCGCCGCCTTGAAGATCTCGTCGAAGCCGCCGAGCTTGATCGGGATGTAGATGATCGCCACCGCGATCACGATGTAGATCAGCGTGTCCTTCACGAACGCGATCAGTGCGGGCGCCCGCAGCCCCGAGGAGTAGGTGTACGCGGCCAGCACACCGAACGCGATGAGCAGCGGCAGATCCTTGACGAACCAGTTGGAGGACGCGCCGCCGCCCACGCCCATCACGTCCAGGACGGCCTGGATGCCGACGAGTTGGAGCGCGATGTACGGCATGGTCGCGAGGATGCCGGTGACGGCCACGGCCAGGGACAGGCCCTTGGAGCCGAAGCGGCCGCGCACGAAGTCCGAGGTCGTCACATAGCCGTGCCGGTGCGAGACCGACCACAGGCGGGGCAGGAAGGTGAAGATCAGCGGATAGACCAGGATCGTGTACGGCACGGCGAAGAAGCCGGCCGCGCCCGCCGCGTAGACCGCGGCCGGCACGGCGACGAAGGTGTACGCGGTGTACAGGTCGCCGCCGAGCAGGAACCAGGTCACCCAGGTGCCGAAGGACCGTCCGCCCAGGCCCCATTCGTCGAGCGTGTGCTCGTCGGCGGCCCTGCGCCAGCGCGCGGCCAGGAAGCCCATGGCCGTGACGGCCAGGAAGAAGAAGATGAAGACGCCGAGAGCGACGCCGTTCACACCGTCTTTCATGCTTCCGCACCCTCCTTCGCGGAGGTGCGGGCCCGCTGGTCACGCCGCCACAGCTGGTACGCGGTCACGGTCAGCAGCGTGGAGAGGGGCACCCACAGTATTTGGTACCAGTAGAAGAACGGGATACCGATGAACGCCGGGTCGGTCTTCGTGTAGGAGCCGACCCACAGCATCGCCACGAAGGGCGCGAGCAGGCACAGGCCGATCACCACACGCACCGGTGTCACCACCGGTGGTTTCACTTCGGGCAGGTCTGACACAGGTCGTCTCCGTCCCCTCATCGATCACCTGGGTAACGCGCAGGCAATCTAGGGGACGGTCAGGCTTTAGGGAACACCGCAGCGCGGCGGCGGGTGTGGAGGGTTCGTGTCGGGCACGGGGGTGTGCCCCGTGCCCGCGGAGTGCTCCGTACCGCTCAGTCCTGCGGGCGCTTGAGGCGGGCGACGAACTTGTACCGGTCGCCGCGGTACACCGAGCGCACCCATTCCACCGGCTCGCCCTGCCGGTCCAGCGAGTGGCGGGAGAGCATCAGCATGGGCAGGCCCACGTCCGTGCCGAGCAGCCCGGCCTCGCGCGGGGTCGCCAGCGAGGTCTCGATGGTCTCCTCGGCCTCGGCGAGGTGGACGTCGTACACCTCGGCGAGCGCGGTGTAGAGCGAGGTGTACTTGACCAGCGACCTGCGCAGGGCCGGGAAGCGTTTGGCCGAGAGGTGGGTCGTCTCGATGGCCATGGGCTCGCCGCTCGCCAGGCGCAGCCGCTCGATGCGCAGTACGCGTCCGCCGGCGGAGATGTCGAGCAGCCCGGCGAGTGCGTCGTCCGCGGTGATGTAGCCGATGTCCAGGAGCTGCGAGGTGGGTTCGAGGCCCTGGGCGCGCATGTCCTCGGTGTACGAGGTCAGTTGGAGCGCCTGGGAGACCTTCGGCTTGGCGACGAAGGTGCCCTTGCCCTGGATGCGTTCGAGCCGGCCCTCGACGACCAGCTCCTGGAGGGCCTGCCGCACCGTGGTCCGCGAGGTGTCGAACTCGGCGGCGAGGGTCCGCTCCGGCGGCACCGGCGTACCGGGCGGCAGCGTGTCCGTCATGTCGAGCAGATGCTTCTTGAGGCGGTAGTACTTGGGCACGCGCGCGGTACGGATGGGCGCCCCACCCTCGTTCTCCGCACTGCTGACGTCGGTGCTCATGCTCTGCCTTCCCGGCTCCGGATGCCGATGCGACCGCCATGTCGTCGGCCACGGCTCACATCGTGGCACGGCTTGCTGTTCGCGTGTTCCCCGCACGCTCCGTGATCCCCTCTATATACCGTCGGCGCACTCGTTGGTCTAGTCCATCGCGCGCAGACCGTGGGACCGGAGCCGCCGTGCACGGTCCGTGAGCGGTTCCTTCGCAGGCCGCGAACTCGGCCGTATTTTGTGCCGCTTGGCTACTTAAAGGTCCTTGCATATGTAGGTCCCATAACGGCCGACTGGACGGGCTTACACACCCTTGACACCCCCCTAGGTCTAGGCCAAGCTCCGGGTACTGGTCTACACCATTGGTCCAGTCCCGGCCCCACGGGCGGTACACGGCTTATGTCACCGCGGGGGAGCAGGGGGGTTTGTGGCATCCCTGAGGAGGGTGGCGTGAAGCGCAAGCTGATAGCCGCGATCGGTATCGCGGGCATGATGTTCTCCGTCGCGGCGTGCGGGAACGACAACAAGTCCGGGGGGTCGGACAAGGGCGCGGACGCCAAGGAGCTGACGGTCTGGCTCACGGTCGACGCGCAGAACAACTGGCCCGAGCTGGTCAAGCAGGCCGACTCGGCGATCGAGGCGAAGCACCCCGGCATCAAGATCAAGCACGAGTACTACGGCTGGCCGGACAAGAACACCAAGCTCGACGCGGTCCTCGCCACCGACAAGGCGCCGGACGTGGTCGAGATGGGCAACACCGAGATGCTCGGCTACATGGTCAAGGGCGCCTTCGCCCCCCTCGACGCGTCGAAGTTCGACAACTCGAGCGCCTGGCTCGACGGCCTCAAGGAGTCCGTGACCTACGACGGCAAGACCTACGGCGTGCCGTACTACGCCGGTGGCCGCGTGGGCAACTGGCGCAAGGACATCGCGGCCTCGGTCGGCGTGAAGTCCACGCCGAAGACGTACGCGGAGCTCACCTCCGACCTGGACAAGATCCAGAAGAAGCAGGGCGGCAAGTTCAGCGCCTGGTACCAGCCCACCCGCGACTGGTACGCGGCCATGTCCTTCGTCTACGACGCCGGCGGCTCCATCGCGAAGGAGGAGGGCGGCCAGTGGAAGGCCAACCTCTCCTCGCCCGAGTCGGTCAAGGGTCTCAACGAGTTCAAGACCATCGTCGACAAGTACATGCACGGCGACAAGACCAAGGACGAGTCCGACCGTTACATCGTCTACGGCCAGGGCAAGTCCGGCATGATCTTCGGTGCCGCCTGGGAGGGCGCGACCGCCGAGGACCCGAAGAGCGACAAGACCGGCAAGCTCAAGGGCAACCTCGAGAACTTCGTGATGCCCGGCCCGTCCGGCAAGAACCTCCCGGTCTTCCTGGGCGGCTCCGACCTCGCCGTCCCGGTGAAGTCGAAGGCGCAGGCCGTCGCCGCCGAGTGGATCAACGCGTTCACCGGCGCCAAGGGCCAGAAGGGTCTGATGGGCAAGGGCAACCTGCCCAACAACAAGACCGACCTCGTCAGCCTCCAGAGCGACCCGAAGACGGCCGTTCCGGCGACCGCCGCCGAGTCCAGCTGGTTCGTCCCGATGGCGCCGGGCTGGGGCCAGGTCGAGAAGGCCCAGGTCCTTCAGACCATGCTCCAGAACATCGGCACCGGCAAGAAGTCCGTCGCGGACGCCGCGAAGGAAGCGGACGCCGCGATCGACAAGGTCATCAACACCAAGTGACCTGAGAGCAGGGCCCCGTCGGTCCTCCGCCACGGAGGGACGGGGCCCTGCCTCCCGTACGGCCCGGCCGGGGCAGCCCCGGCCGCCCGGCCGTACGGGCCTTCGCTTTCGTACGACCTGAGGGACCGCTGAGGAGCGCGCGATGAGTGCCGCAGACACGACCACCCACGCCAAGGTGCCGCCGCCGCGGCAGGCACCGCCACCGGCCGCCGCCAAGGCGCCACGCGCCCGGCGGACCAGGGGTGCGGCCGCGGCCCCATGGGCCCTGCTCGCGCCCTGTCTGCTGGTCCTCGCGCTGGTCCTCGGCTATCCCCTGGTGCGCCTGGTCACGCTCTCCTTCCAGAAGTTCGGGCAGTCCCAGCTCTGGGGCTTCCAGCCGCCGGAGTCGGTCGGCCTCGACAACTTCAAGGGCGTGCTCTCGGACGGCGAGTTCTGGCAGGTGGTCGTCAGGACCATCCTGTTCGCCGGCGGGGCCGTCGTCTTCACGATGGTCGCCGGCATGCTGATCGCCCTGCTCCTCCAGCGGGTCTCCGGCTGGATGAAGACGCTGATCAACATCGTGCTGGTGGCCAGCTGGGGCATGCCCATCATCGTGGCCACCACCGTCTTCAAATGGCTCTTCGACTCCGACTACGGCATCTTCAACGCGCTGCTCAGCAAACTCCCGGGCGTCGACATGATCGGCCACAACTGGTTCGCCAGCGGAACGCAGGGCCTGAGCGTGATCATGCTCCTGGTCGTCTGGGGCGCGGTGCCCTTCGTGGTCATCACCCTCAGCGCGGGACTCACCCAGGTCCCCGCCGAGCTGGAGGAGGCCGCACGGCTGGACGGCGCGGGGTCCTGGGGCGTCTTCCGCCATGTCACCCTGCCGATCCTCAAGCCGATCATCGTCATGCTGACGACGCTCTCCGTCATCTGGGACATGGGCGTCTTCCCGCAGGTCTTCGTGATGCGAGGCGGCCACCCCGAGGCCGAGTTCCAGCTGCTCACCACGTACTCCTACGACCGGGCCTTCGTCGTCAACGACTACGCGCAGGGGTCGGCGATCGCCGTCCTGACCGTGCTGCTGCTCCTGGGCGTGGTCGCCGTGTACATGCGTCAGATGCTCCAGATCGGAGAGGTCGAATGAGTTCCCTCGCCACGTCCGGGCGTACGTCCGCCACGGGGCGGAAGTCCTCCGGGCCCCGCAAGTCCAAGCTCGGCTGGAACCTGCTCGGCCTGTTCGTCTTCCTCGCCGCGGGCTTCCCCGTCTACTGGATGCTCAACACGGCGATCAAGCCGGCCAAGGACGCGATCGACCCCGATCCGAGCCTGCTCCCCACTGGGTTCACGCTCGACAACTTCCGCCGCGCGCTGGACATCGCCGACTTCTGGGGCCCGGTGGGCCGCAGCCTGATCGTGTCGGTCTCGGTGGTCGTGGTCGGCATCGCGGTCGGCATGCTGGCCGCGCTGGCCATCTCCCGCTTCGCCTTCCGCGGCCGCAAGGTCGTGATCGTGGGCATCCTCGCGGTCCAGATGATCCCGCTGGTCGCCATGATCATCCCGGTCTTCCTGCTGCTGAACGACCTGCACCAGTACGACAAGCTCTCCGGTCTGATCCTCACGTATCTGACCTTCATCCTCCCCTTCACGGTGTGGACACTGCGCGGCTTCATCGTCAACATCCCGAAGGAGCTGGAGGAGGCGGCCATGGTCGACGGATGCAGCCGCACCGGCGCCTTCATCCGCGTGGTCTTCCCGCTGCTGGCCCCCGGCCTGGTCGCGACGTCCGTCTACGCCTTCATCCAGGCCTGGAACGAGTACCTCTACGCCCTCATGCTGCTGAGCCAGGAGAACCAGACCGCCACGGTCTGGCTCGGCAACTTCACCACCAAGCACGGCACCGAGTACGCCCCGATGATGGCCGGAGCCACCCTGATGGCCGTGCCGATCGTCGTCCTGTTCCTCCTCGTCCAGCGGAAGATGGCCGCGGGTCTGACCGCGGGCGCCGTGAAGGGATAACGCCACCCGATGACGACATTCGCCAGCGGTACAGACACCCTGACGCGCGACGCCCTCACCGTGCTCCAGCCCGGTTTCACCGGGACCACGGCCCCGGACTGGCTGCTGCGCCGTCTCGGGGAGGGCCTCGCCTCCGTCGGACTGTTCGGCCGCAACATCGCCTCGCCCGGCCAACTGGCCGCCCTGACCGCCCAGTTGCGGGTGGAACGTGACGACGTCCTGGTCGCCATCGACGAGGAGGGCGGTGACGTCACCCGCCTGGAGGTGCGCACCGGGTCGTCCTTCCCCGGCAACCACGCGCTGGGCGCCGTCGACGACGTGGCCCTCACCGAGCAGGTCGCCCTCGAACTCGGCCGCAGACTGGCCGCGTGCGGGGTGAACCTCAACTGGGCTCCGTCCGCCGACGTGAACTCCAACCCCGCCAACCCGGTCATCGGCGTACGGTCCTTCGGCGCCGACACCGGTCTGGTGGCCCGGCACACGGCCGCCTACGTCACCGGCCTCCAGGCCGCCGGCGTGGCCGCCTGCACCAAGCACTTCCCGGGCCACGGGGACACCGCGGTGGACTCCCACCACGCCCTGCCGCGCATCGACGCGGACCTGTCGGTCCTCCAGTCCCGCGAACTCGTCCCCTTCCGGGCCGCGATCGCCGCGGGCAGCCGGGCCGTGATGAGCGCGCACATCCTCGTCCCGGCCCTGGACCCGGAGCGTCCGGCCACCCTCTCCCGCCGCATCCTCACGGGTCTGCTGCGCGAGGAGCTCGGCTACGACGGCCTCATCGTCACCGACGGCATGGAGATGCAGGCCATCGCGGCGACGTACGGCATCGAGCGGGGCAGCGTGCTGGCCATCGCGGCCGGCGCGGACGCCATCTGCGTCGGCGGGGGACTGGCGGACGACGACACCGTGCGGCGGCTGCGTGACGCCCTGGTCTCCGCCGTCAGGACCGGCGAACTCTCCGAGGAGCGCCTCGCGGACGCGGCGAACCGGGTGCGGGCGCTGGCCGAGTGGACGGCCGCGGCCTCCGCCGCCCGCGAGGGCTCCCCGGCCCCCTCCGGTCCGGTGGCCCTCTCGCGCACGAATGGCTTGAACGGCTCGAACACCTCGAACGGCTCGGCCGGTACGGGCGGGGCGAGCGGTACGGGTGGTACGGGTGTCACCGGTGGCGCGGGCGCTGCGGACGGTACGGGTGGTGCCGGTGCCGAGAGCGGTGCGGGCACTACGGGTGGTTCCGGCGGAGCCGCCGACGTGGGCCTGGTCGCCGCCCGGCGGGCGCTGACCGTGACCCGCTCCGCGGCGTACACCCCGCTCACCCGGGCTCCCTACGTGGCCGCGCTCACCCCGGTCGCGAACATCGCCGTCGGTGACGAGACCCCCTGGGGCGTGGCGGCGGAGCTGGCCCGGCTGTTCCCCGGCACCGCGACCGGCAGCTTCAGCGGGGAAGACGCGGGTGCCTCGGCCCTCGCGGCCGCCGCCGGCCGGCCCCTCGTCGCGGTGGTCCGTGACGAGCACCGTCACCCCTGGATGGCCACGGCCCTCGACACCCTGCTGGCCGCCCGCCCCGACACCGTCGTGGTCGAGATGGGCGTCCCCCAGTCGGCGCCCCGCGGCGCCCTGCACATCGCCACCCACGGCGCGGCCAGGGTCTGCGGCCAGGCGGCGGCGGAGGCCATCGCGGGCGGATGACGAACCGGGCCCCCGGCGCGCGGACGGCGAGCCCGGGGCCCGGTCACCGAGCACGATGCCGGGCACTCCTTCGGGAGTGCCCGGCATCGGTCCGTCCGCGCGGTGGCGGGCCGTTTCGGCGGTTCTAGATGCCCTGCCAGTCCGGCTTCGCGGCGAAGGTCTGGCGGAAGTACTCCGCGAGCTTCAGCTTGGACGCGGCGGCCTCGTCGACGACCACCGTCGCGTGCGGGTGCAGCTGGAGCGCCGACGCAGGGCAGACCGCGGCGACCGGACCCTCGACCGTCGCCGCCACGGCGTCCGCCTTGCCCTCGCCGGTCGCGAGCAGCACCAGGTGGCGCGCCTCCAGGATCGTGCCGATGCCCTGGGTGATGACGTGGTGCGGCACCTGCTCGATGTCGCCGTCGAAGAACCGCGCGTTGTCCACCCGGGTCTGCTCGGTCAGCGTCTTGATCCGGGTCCGCGAGGCGAGCGAGGAGCAGGGTTCGTTGAACCCGATGTGCCCGTCCGTCCCGATCCCCAGCAGCTGGAGATCGACCCCGCCGGCCGCCGCCAGCTCCCTGTCGTAGGCCTCGCACGCGGCCTGGACGTCCGTCGCCGTGCCGTCGGGCCCCATGAACGCGTCCATGCCGATGCCCAGCGGCTCCAGCACCTCGCGCCGCAGCACGGAGCGGTAGGACTCGGGGTGCTCCGCCGGCAGGCCCACGTACTCGTCGAGCTGGGCGATGCGCGCGCCCGAGGCGTCCACGGCACCGGAACGCACCCGGGCCGCCAGCGCCGTGTAGATGGGCAGCGGCGTCGAGCCGGTGGCCACGCCGAGGAGCGCGCCGGGCTTGCGTCCGAGCAGTTCCGCCATGGCCTCGGCGATCAGCTCGCCGCCCGCCTTGGCGTCCGGGACGATGACAACTTCCACGCTGGGCCTGCCGATCTGGAGAGGGGAATCGGGAACGCGACCGAATCCGAAGGGGGACACATGTGGTATAGACCAATCTAGCAGAGGGTCACCCTTCCGTCGCCCCGGTGCGGGGCGCGTCACGGGGTGAATCGCCGGACGGAAACGGACTCTTGGATTCCGGCGTCCGGGCGGTCGGGCCCGCGTCCACGCCGCCCGTTCGTGATCCGAGGCGGGATAGCCTGACGGGCGCTCCTGGTGTTGGATGAGGGGACGACCGGGACCGCGACGCCCGGGCCGGGCGCGTGAAGCCGCCCGCCGACGCATGGACGCGGAAGCATGGTCTAGTCCACAATGCTCTGAGAAACTGAATAAGCCTCCGTCTTCCCCGCACAGGAGGACGGACCGAGGAACCGGCGCTCTCTGCCCTGACTGCACCGGCTCCTCTCTTCGGCCGACCGGGACCGCACACCCCACGGCCGATGTTGCTCCGGGCTGCGGTGCCGGGAGGGTTGAGGGTCCCTCTCAGGCGCCGCGGCCCGCGGGTGTCTCCGGGGCCTCACGGCGTTCCCCGGGCCCCGGGCGCGTGGCCGATTTCGGGACCTGTCGGATCCGCCGGGTACGCTCGCACACGTGCCCTCCATGAACGATCTCGTACGCCAGCACACAGCCCTCGACGACTCCGATCTCGAGTGGCTGCATCTGCTGGTCTCGGAGTGGCAGCTGCTCTCCGACCTCTCCTTCGCCGACCTCGTCCTGTGGGTTCCCACCCGCGACGGCACCCGCTACGTCTCGGTCGCCCAGATGCGCCCGAACACCGGGCCCACCTCGTACCAGGACGACATGGTCGGCCATCTGGTCCCGCGCGGCCGCCGCCCCCTGCTGGACGCGGCACTCGACGAGGGCCGGATCGTGCGCGAGGGCGACCCCGAGTGGCGCGAGGAGGTGCCGGTCCGCGTCGAGTCCATTCCCGTACGACGTGAGGGCCGCGTCCTCGGTGTCATCGCGCGCAACACCAACCTGCTCACCGTGCGTACCCCGAGCCGTCTCGAACTGACGTATCTCCAGAGCGCCTCCGACCTCGCGCAGATGATCGCCGCGGGCACCTTCCCGTTCCCCGACCAGCAGGTCGACATGGACGCCTCGCCCCGGGTCGGCGACGGACTGATCAGGCTCGACGCCGACGGCATCGTCCAGTACGCCTCTCCGAACGCCCTCTCCGCGTACCACCGCATCGGTCTGGCCTCCGACCTGGTGGGCCACAACCTCGGGTCCACGACCGCCGAACTCGCCCCGTCCCGGGGCCCGGTGGACGAGGCGCTGTCGAAGGTGGCCAGCGGCTGGGCGCCCCGCGAGTTCGAGATCGAGAGCGCCGACGGAGTGATCCAGCTCCGGGCGATCCCGCTCAAGCCCAAGGGCACCCGCGTCGGTTCCCTGGTCCTGCTCCGCGACGTCACCGAACTGCGCCGCCGCGAGCGCGAGTTGATCACCAAGGACGCCACCATCCGGGAGATCCACCACCGGGTGAAGAACAACCTCCAGACCGTGGCGGCCCTGCTGCGGCTCCAGGCCCGCCGCATCGACTCGGACCGGGGCCGGGAGGCCCTGGAGGAGGCCGTGCGCCGCGTCGGCTCGATCGCGATCGTGCACGAGACGCTCTCCCAGAACCTGGACGAGCGCGTGGAGTTCGACGAGATCGCCGACCGGGTGCTCGCCATGGTCGCCGAGATCTCGCCGGGCAAGGTCACCGGCCGGCGCACCGGCCGCTTCGGCATCCTGGACGCCGAGGTCGCGACCCCGCTGTCCATGGTGCTCACCGAGATCCTCCAGAACGCGCTGGAGCACGGCTTCCGCGAGGGAGACCGGGGGACGGTCGAGGTCTCCGCGGTCCGCGGCGGCACCTCGAAGGACGCCCGGCTGCTGGTCACCGTCCAGGACGACGGGGTCGGACTGCCCGAGGGCTTCGACCCGCACCGCTCGGGCAACCTCGGCCTCCAGATCGTACGGACGCTGGTGGAGGGCGAGTTGGGCGGCACCTTCGACATGGTGGCCGCTCCCGAGCGCGGCACCCAGGTGCTCCTGGACATCCCGGTGGTCGTGCCCAAGTGACGTCCCGTCCCCGGGGCGCGTGAGCCGCGGGCGGGCGGCGCCGGGTTCGTAAGAATCACGCAAGAGGCCGGTGGGCGGCGGCAGTCGGGGCCCACCGGACCTCGTCACTCACCGTGACACGTCCCGGACGCGAACAGCAATGAGCCCCGGACCATCAAGTGGTCCGGGGCTGAAAGCTCGTTGCATCAAGCGCATCGGGGTACTGCGCGCTGCGGCTCGGGGGCGGGAGTTGCGTACTCGCTGTACGCGCCGCCAAGCTCAGGCTCGTGCGGGGTGGAACGTCAGGCGGTGGCCTGACGAGCTCGGTTGCGGGCGGCACGGCGCTTCATTGCGCGGCGTTCGTCCTCGCTGAGGCCACCCCAGACGCCGGAGTCCTGGCCGGACTCGAGCGCCCACTGCAAGCACTGCTCCATGACGGGGCAGCGGCGGCAGACGGCCTTGGCTTCCTCGATCTGCAGCAGCGCAGGACCGGTGTTGCCGATGGGGAAGAAGAGCTCGGGGTCTTCCTCGCGGCAAACGGCGTTGTGACGCCAGTCCATGGCTGCTACCTCTCCTTGGTATTACATGCACGTTGCTTGTGAATGTGAACGCTTTCACGAATCCCTCAACAAGTGAAGGGCCGACAACCAGACGGACTGGTGTGGTCCTTGATTTGAGGAGGGGTTCCGGTGCTCTGTGGGGCCGATGTTGCGGGCCGTCCCGAGCGCCACGTAGAGACTCGCAAACCTCAGCGGCGGATACAACCCCTTCCGGAAAGTTTTTTTTGATTCCTCGGTGTCGGCTGAGTCACAGCCGTACTTCCATGGGGTGGACCGTGGCCTAAACGTTCGAGTGAAAGGAGTTTGGCCCCTTCCACTCACACAATCACACGCAGTGCACGGCGTACGCCTGTGAACGTCACGCTTGTACGCAGTCCCAGATGGTCGCCGTCCATCTGAAGGGGGAGTGGAACCTTCGAATGCAAGGTGAAGTCCGTCAGGTCATGCAGAGTGACGGCGTGCTTGCCGTGGGGTCCACGCTCGGGGGACGAAGTGAGCAACTGGGTGGCATACCGGGCGACCGAGGGCGTCGACATGCGGCTGAGCGCGAGTACGTCGAGTCCGGTATCGAACGAGGCCTTAGGTGTCGCGTACACCGGACGATTGCCGAGAAACGTCCACGGCGAGGTGTTGCAGATGATGGACAGGACCAGATCGGTGACCGGGTCGGCGCCGGGGCGCTCCAGGGTGATCACTCCGCGCCGGCGGTGGGGATCGTCCAGAAACTGGCGCAGTACTTGGCGGAGATACAGCGCATGCGTGGAGCGCCGGCCCAGCTCGCGCTGCTGTTCGACCCGTCCCACCACTCCCGCGTCGAAGCCGAGTCCGGCGCAGAAGGTGAACCAGCGGGAGGGGACGGACTCGTCCTCGGTGCCGGGGGTTCCCGCGGCGAGACCGAGGCCGACCGTGCGCTCGCGCTCCTCGCGCAGCGCGTCCAGCAGGGCGCCGGTCGCCTCGACGGCGTCGTTCGGCAGGCCCAGGGCGCGGGCGAAGACATTGGTGGAGCCGCCGGGGACCACGGCGAGGCCCGGGAGGCGCTGGAGGTCGGGACCCCGGTGCAGAAGACCGTTCACGACCTCGTTGACCGTGCCGTCCCCGCCCAGGGCCACGACCAGGTCTATGTCGTCGCTGTCGGCGGCCTGCCGGCCGAGGTCCCGGGCGTGCCCGCGGTACTCGGTCGTGACCACTTCCAGTTTCATCTCACTGGCCAACGCGTGGATCAGCACGTCACGCGTGCGCGCACTGGTGGTGGTTGCCGCCGGATTGACCACGAGAAGTGCACGCATGCGATGCAGCGTACCTACTGGGTGGTACTCGTCCCAGACCGAGGTAGGGATCAAGTAAGAGTCCGCAGGTGGAGCGGGGGTGCGGAACGGGACCGGCGCGAGGCCCGGGGCGGTTGCGGTTCCCGGCCCCCGGGGCACCCGGACGCCCAGGACCGGCGGCTACTCTTCGGGGGTGAGCCGTGAGCAGAATCCCACCCCCGACGCCCCCCACCCCGACGCCCGCCCCGGTCGGCTGACCGCCGCGGCGGCGCTGGCCGCGCTGGAGGGGACCGCCCTCGTGGCGGGCGGCGTCTGTGTCCTCGTCCTCGGACTCACCGGCGATCCCGACAGCCGGCAGCAGGCCGTTACCGGCGGCATCACGCTGATCGCCCTCGCGCTGCTGCCGCTGCTCGCCGCGCGCGGACTGCTGCTGCGCCGCTCCTGGAGCCGGGGCCCGGCCCTGGTCACCCAGATCCTGGCCCTGCCCGTCGCCTACACCCTGCTCCAGGCCGACAGCGTCGCCATCCCCGCCGGGATCGCCCTCGGGGTGGTCGCGCTGGTGGCCTTCGTGCTGCTGGTGAACCCGGAAACGACACGGGCCCTCGGAATCCGAGGGCCCGGCGGTGACGTGCGGGACGCACCGGAAGAGAAGTAGCCGGGGCTCACGCCCCTGACGCTCCAGGACCACCTCCTGGGGACGCGCGCTCCGGGCCCGCGCTCCGGGATTCCCTCCCGTGGACGTGCGCTCCGGGGATCGCTCCCCGGAACCGGCGCCGCGGAGCTCACCCCCGCGGCCGCCTCACTCCTCGACGAGGAGCTTCTCCCGCAGCTGGGCCAGCGTGCGGGCCAGCAGCCGGGAGACGTGCATCTGCGAGATGCCGACCTCCTGCGCGATCTGCGACTGGGTCATGTTGCCGAAGAAGCGAAGAAGCAGGATCCGCTTCTCCCGCGGAGGCAGGTCCTCCAGCAGCGGCTTCAGCGACTCGCGGTACTCGACCCCCTCCAGCGCCTCGTCCTCGGCGCCCAGGGTGTCCGCGACCGCGGGGGACTCGTCGTCCGTGTCGGGGACGTCCAGGGACAGCGTGGAGTACGCGTTGGCGGACTCCAGGCCCTCCAGGACCTCCTCCTCCGAGATGGCCAGCTTCTCGGCCAGCTCGTGGACCGTCGGGGAGCGGCCGTGCAGCTGGGACAGCTCCGCGGTCGCCGTGGTCAGCGCGAGGCGCAGTTCCTGAAGACGGCGCGGGACGCGCACCGCCCAGCCCTTGTCGCGGAAGTGCCGCTTGATCTCGCCGACCACCGTCGGCGTCGCGTACGTCGAGAACTCGACACCGCGCTCCGGGTCGAACCGGTCGACCGACTTGATCAGCCCGATCGTCGCGACCTGGGTCAGGTCGTCCAGCGGCTCACCGCGGTTGCGGAAGCGGCGGGCCAGGTGCTCCACGAGCGGCAGGTGCATGCGGACCAGCTGGTTGCGCAGCTCCGCGTACTCGGCGCTGCCGTCCTGGAGCTTGCGCAGCTCGATGAACATCGCCCGCGCCCCGCTGCGGTCCTGCGGGTCGTGCTGGACGTGCTGGGTGCTCGGCCCGTGCTGCGCGCCCTGCGCACCCTGATCGGGCTCCCGCTCGTGCTGCGCGCCCTGCACGTTCTGCTCCGCGTTTCGCTCGTGCTCGCTCATAGTCCCGCCCGTCACCATTTCCCGAGCTCGAGGCTCTTCCCCCGTGTCCTCGGCCGCGCTCGAACCGGGGGGACCTCCCCGGACGGGGAAGGCTCCCGGCTCCGCCGCCGAGGAGACGTCGATCTCCGGATGCGGCCGGGCCTGTTCGGGGATGCCGTCGACGCCGTCCGCAGTGTGCCGCGGCCCGGCCGGGCCGTCGGCGCGCCCCGCGGGAGGCTCCCGTGTGCCGCGCTCTTCGTCCCGCACCGGCCCGTCCCCGTTCCTCACGCCGGCCCGGGTCCCGCGCCGCGCTGTTTGTAGAGGCTGATCGAAACGGTCTTGTCCTCGGCGACGGTGGAGTCGACCTTGCCCGCGAGTGCCGACAGGACGGTCCACGCGAAGGTGTCACGTGACGGAGCGTGACCGTCGGTGGTGGGCGCCGAGACCGTGACCTCCAGTGAGTCGTCGATCAGCCGGAAGACACAGCTGAGCACCGAACCGGGGACGGCCTGCTGAAGCAGGATCGCGCATGCCTCGTCCACCGCGATGCGCAGATCCTCGATCTCGTCGAGGGTGAAGTCCAAACGGGCCGCCAGCCCGGCCGTGGCCGTGCGCAGTACCGACAGGTAGGCACCCGCGGCGGGCAGCCGGACTTCCACGAAGTCCTTCGTCGCGGGCTCGCCTGCGATCTGGGACACCCTCACCTCCAAGGTGGTACAAGCTCATTCGAGCTCTTTTCGGGGGCCGAGGGTCGCCCCCCGGGGTAACGCGCTACGTCGTTCTGCGGTGACGCTACCGCGCTCCCGACTTTCCTGTCCTGGGGACCCCGCCCCTTGCTGTCACTCATAGTAAGCCCATGAGTACGGACAGTGGCTAGAGGTCTGCGGCCCCAAATAGGAAGAGCGCGCGCCGGGTTGACGTACCCAGACGTCAGACCCTCGAACCGTCCGGATCGTGAGTCACGCGCGTACGTGATCCACGGCTCAGACCAGGACGTGGTCCACGAAACACCAACGCCAGTTCTCCCCCTGCTCGAACGTGCGCATGATCGGATGTCCGGTGTCGTCGTGATGGGCCGAGGCGTGCCTCAGGGGTGAGGAGTCGCAACAGGCGAGATGCCCGCACTCCAGACACAGCCGGAGCTGCACCGGGTGGGTGCCGGCGGCCACGCACTCCAGGCAGGTCTCGCTCCCGGGGACGGGTTCGGGCTGCGGCAGCGCTTCGGCGTGCGTGCACTGTTTCATGATTGCCAGGTTACGTCGGGCGCGCGGGATGCCGCGCGGAAAAAGAGGGCGGGCGGAAGACGATGGACGTGTTGCCACTGCTGTTGCTGGTCGCGGGGAGCGCGGCGGTCGCCGGGGCCGCCCGCCGCACCCCGGTCCCGGCACCCCTGCTGATCGTCGCCGTGGCCCTGCTGGTCTCGTACGTCCCCGGGGTGCCCGCGTACGAACTCGACCCCGAGGTCGTGCTCCCCCTGGTGCTGCCCCCGCTGCTGTACACGGCGGCCACCGACAGCTCCTACCTGGACCTGAGAGCCCAGTTGAGGCCCGTCGCCCTGCTGTCGGTCGGGTACGTCCTCTTCGCGACCCTCGTGGTCGGCTGGGCCGCCTATCTGCTCGTACCGGGCCTGCCGCTGCCCGCGGCCCTCGTCCTGGGCGCCGTGGTCGCGCCGCCGGACGCCGTGGCCGCGACCGCCGTCGCCCGCCGGGTGGGACTGCCCTCACGGATCACCACGATCCTCCAGGGCGAGTCCCTGGTGAACGACGCCACCGCGATCACCGCCTACAGGGTGGCGCTCGCCGCGGCCGTCGGCGAGGGCGCGACCTGGGCGGGCGGCATCGGCGAGTTCCTGCTCGCGGCGGTCGGCGGCGTGGTCGTCGGGCTCGCCCTGATGATCCCGATCCACTGGCTGCGCACGCACATGAACGAGGCGCTCCTCCAGAACACCCTCTCCCTGCTGATCCCCTTCGTCGCCTACGGGATCGCCGAGCAGCTGCACGCCTCCGGAGTGCTCGCGGTCGTCGTCGTCGCGCTCTACCTCGGACACCGCTCCTGGGAGGTGGACTTCGCGACCAGACTCCAGGAGGAGGCGGTGTGGAAGATGGTCGCCTTCGTCCTGGAGTCCGCGGTGTTCGCGCTCATCGGACTCCAGCTGCCGGTCGTCCTCAAGGGCCTCGGGGCCTACAAGGGCACGAGCGCCGCCTGGTACGCCGTCGCCCTCTTCCTCGTCGTCGTCGCCACCCGCTTCGTCTGGGTGTACCCCGCCACCTTCCTGCCCCGCCTGCTGTCGGCGCGCATCCGCGAACGCGAGGACAACCCCACCTGGAAGGGGCCGTTCATCATCGGCTGGGCCGGCATGCGCGGGGTCGTCTCGCTCGCCATCGCCTTCTCCATCCCGCTCACCGTGGACGACGGCGGGGCCTTCCCCGAGCGCAACCTGATCCTCTTCCTGACCTTCACCACCGTCATCGGCACGCTGGTCGTGCAGGGCCTGACCCTGCCCCCGCTCATCCGGATGCTGAACCTGCCCGGACGCGACACCCAGGCCGAGACCCTCGCCGAGGCCAACGCCCAGGCGCAGGCCTCCCGCGCGGCCGAGGAGCGCCTCGACGAACTCCTCGCCGACGAGCGCAACGCCCTGCCCCCGCCGCTCGCCGAGCGGCTGCGCACGGTCATGGAGCGGCGCCGCAACGCCGTCTGGGAACGGCTCGGCGCGGTCAACCCGGTCACCGGCGAGACCGCGGACGACACCTACCGCCGGCTGTCCCGCGAGATGATCGGCACCGAGCGCGACGTCTTCGTCAAGCTGCGCGACCACCGCTACATCGACGACGAGATGCTGCGCACGCTGCTGCGCCGGCTGGACCTGGAGGAGGCGGCGGCCTACCGGGAGGCGGCCTGAGATCCAGGACCCCTCACGCCGGTCAGGTCCCGGTGCGCGCGGCGGGGAACGGCGCTCCGGTGATCACGGCCGCCACCGTCGTACCGCGCGGGAACGCGCCCTCCTCGGCGAGGGCGACAAGTCCGTAGAGCATCTTGGCGACATAGAGACGTTCGACCGGCAGCCCGTGCCGCTGCTCGAAGTCCTCGGCGAAGGAGTCGAGTTCGGGGGTGGTGCGGGCGTAGCCGCCGAAGTGGAAGCGGTCGTCGAGGGACCAGTTCCCGCGCCGGGCGCCGAACGCGGCCGTCTGGAGGGCCGTCGTGGCGGCGTCGAGGAAGCCGCCGCGCAGGACGGGGATGCCCAGGGCGCGCCGGCCGGGACCGAGGCCCGCGGCCGTCCCGGCCAGGGTGCCGCCGGTGCCGCAGGCGAGGGCGGCCACGTCGACCCCGTCCGCGTCCCGCAGTTCCTCGCCGAGCGCCAGGCAGCCGCGTACGGCCAGGGCGTTGCTGCCGCCCTCGGGCACCACGTACGCGTCCTCGGCGCGGACCGCGCGCAGGATCCCGGCCAGCGTCCCGGGCTCCGACACGTGCCGGTAGGTCGATCTGTCGACGAAGTGGAGGCGCATGCCGTCCGCGGCGCAGCGGGCCAGAGAGGGGTTGAGCGGGCGGTCGGCCAGCTCCTGGCCGCGGACCACGCCGAGGGTGGGCAGACCGAGCAGACGGCCCGCGGCGGCGGTGGCGCGCAGATGGTTCGAGTAGGCCCCGCCGAAGGTGACCAGGGTGCGGCCCGCCGCCGCCTCCAGGTTCGGCGTCAGCTTGCGCCACTTGTTGCCGATCAGCTCCGGGTGGATCAGATCGTCCCGCTTCAGGACGAGCCGGACCCCGTACCGCTCGAACCGCCCGTCCACCACCTCTCGCAAGGGGGACGGAAGCAGCGGGGGAGGGCCGGGGCTCCCGACGGGGAGGCCGGCGAAGGCCGCGTGCTCCGGGGTGCCGAGGTCCCGCACGGCGCGGCCTGCGACGGCGCGGTCCCGGACGGTGTCCTCCGGGACGGCGCGGTCGGGGACCTCGGCGTGCTCCGGGACCGTGCGGTTCCGGACCTCGGCGTGCTCCGGGAGCGCGTGCTCCGGGACGGCGCGGTCCGGGCTGGCGGGGCTGGTCACGCCCTCATTGTCGGACACCTGTCCGGGGGCGGCCCGGCGCGGGGGCCGCGGCGGCGGCCGTCGGCCCTCGGCAGCGGCCCTCGGCGTCTCAGCTCACTTCAGCTGCTCGCGGACCCGGCCGCGCAGGAAGTTCATCGTGAAGCCCCGCGGGTCCACCTTCCCCGGCTGCCACTCCAGGTGACCGATGACCGAGCGCTCCGTCCAGCCGTGGAACCGGCAGATCGCGGCGCAGACCTTGGCGATGGCGTCCAGCTGGACCTCGGGCCACGGGTCCTTGCCGTCGCCGAGGTTCTCGCACTCGAAGCCGTAGAAATGGCGGTTGCCGTCGGTGTTCGCCTCGTTGTCGTGCGGCAGCGCCTTCTCGGCGATCACCGCGCGCAGCACGTCGTCGTCGCCGAGGCCCGCGTGGTTGGCGCGGCCGTAGCCGACCAGGTGCACCACGCCGTCCTTGGTGATGACCCCGTGGCACAGCGGTCCCGGCAGGTCCTCGCGGCCCTCGCGGCACAGTCCGACCGTGAGCGCGCCGCCCGAGGTCACCGTGTGGTGGATCATCACCCCGTGCACCGGCCCCCACGGGCCCTTCTGGTTGCGGTTGTGATGCTGCCAGTCGCCGACCTCGACGACGTGGACGCCTTCGTCCCTGATCCGGTCCAGGAAACTGCCCGCGGACATGGGCGATGCCATGGCCGACTCCTTCGCGCTGTACGCCGGCCACCCTGCCGTGGCCGTCTCGTACCGCAGCTTCTATAGCCGCCCGGGCCGGCGGGCCCACCCGTTCGCACAGCGTGCGAGCCGATCCGGTCAGCCCGGCGGGAACGCAATCGCCCTCCCTGCCCAGGTCCGGAGTGATCCATTCCCCCTCATTCGTGTAATGGCATCAGCACACTCCGTGATGAAAGGCTTGGCCGCGAAGATCAGTGCACGACCGGGAGGGCAATTTTCATGTCGGTAGGCGAAGAGGTCCGCGCGGAGCAGAACCGTCCGCAGCAGAGTCTCGGCACATCAGCCGCGCGGAACCTGGCCACCACCACCAAGTCCGCGCCGCAGATGCAGGAGATCAGCTCGCGGTGGCTGCTGCGCATGCTTCCGTGGGTGAACGTGCAGGGTGGCACGTACCGCGTGAACCGGCGGCTCAGCTACTCCGTGGGCGACGGCCGCGTGACGTTCGTCAAGACCGGCGACCGCGTCCAGGTCATCCCCGCGGAACTCGGGGAACTGTCCGTGCTGCGGTCGTACGAGGATCACGACGTGCTGGGCGAGCTCGCCCAGCGCTGCCAGCAGCGGGAGTTCGCCCCGGGCGAGGTGCTGGCCTCCTTCGGCAGCCGGGCCGAGGAGGTGTTCCTCCTCGCGCACGGCAAGGTCGAGAAGATCGGCACCGGTCCCTACGGCGGCGACGCGGTGCTCGGGGTCCTCGCCGACGGCGCGTACTTCGGCGAACAGTCGCTCATCGACCCGGAGGCCATCTGGGAGTACACGGCCCGCGCGGTGACGGCGGTGACCGTGCTCGTCCTGCCCCGCAACGACCTCGAACAGGTGGCGGAACGCTCGGAGTCCCTGAACGCACACCTCACGGAACTTCGCGCGATCCCGTCGCAGCGCACGAACAAGTACGGCGAGAAGGAGATCGACCTCGCGGCCGGCCACACCGGCGAGCAGGACATCCCGGGCACCTTCGTGGACTACGAGGCGTCCCCGCGCGAGTACGAGCTCAGCATCGCCCAGACCGTCCTGCGGCTGCACACCCGCGTCGCCGACCTCTACAACCAGCCGATGAACCAGACCGAGCAGCAGTTGCGGCTCACCGTGGAGGCGCTGAAGGAGCGCCAGGAGCACGAGCTCATCAACAACCGCGAGTTCGGCCTGCTCAACAACTGCGAGTACGACCAGCGGCTCCAGCCGCACGACGGCGTACCGAGCCCGGACGACCTGGACGAGCTGCTCAGCCGCCGCCGCGGCACCAAGCTGTTCCTCGCCCATCCGCGCGCGATCTCGGCGTTCGGCCGCGAATTGAACAAGCGCGGGCTCGTCCCCGAGAGCATCGAGGTGGCCGGCAACCGTATCCCGACCTGGCGCGGGGTGCCGCTCTTCCCGTGCAACAAGATCCCGGTCAGCGACGCCCGTACGACCTCGATCATCGCCATGCGTACCGGCGAGGCGGAACAGGGCGTGGTCGGGCTCCAGCAGGCGGGCATCCCGGACGAGATCGAGCCGAGCCTGTCGGTGCGCTTCATGGGCATCAACGAACAGGCGATCATCTCCTACCTGGTGACGGCCTACTACTCGGCCGCGGTCCTCGTGCCGGACGCCCTCGGCATCCTGGAGAACGTCGAGATCGGCCGCTGGCGGTGACGATCCGCGACGCGGAACCCCTTGTGGTCCCGCCCTCGGGGGCGGGACCGCGGCGGGGACGCGGTGTCGGCGGGAGACCCGTGGAGAACCGCTGCGACACCGGCGGGAGGACCACGGAGGGAAGGGAGACGCCGGGCCCGTCCGACGCGCAGGAGGCCGCGGTCGTCCTGGAACGGGCGCGGGCGCTGGTCGACCCCGAACTGCGCCGCGCCCTCGACTCGCTGCCGGACTCGATGCGCCGGGTCGCCCTGTACCACTTCGGCTGGGAGGAGGCGGACGGCACTCCCGGGACCGGCAACGCGGGCAAGGCCATCCGCCCCGCGCTCGTGCTGAGCGCGGTCCAGGCGCTCGGCGGACAGCACGGAGCGGCCGTACGGGCGGCCGCCGCCGTGGAGCTGATCCACAACTTCAGTCTCCTGCACGACGACGTCATGGACCGGGACACCACCCGCAGACACCGCCCCACCGCGTGGACCGTGTTCGGCGACGCCGACGCGATCCTCGCCGGGGACGCCCTCCAGGCACTGGCCCTGCGGATGCTCGCCGAGGACCCGCACCCGGCGTCCTCGGCCGCCGCCGCGCGGCTCGCGGATTGCGTCGTCGAACTGTGCGCCGGACAGCACACGGACACGGCCATGGAGAGGCTCGGGCCCGACGAGGTCACCCTCGACGCATGCCTCGCCATGGCCGAGGCCAAGACGGGGGCCCTGCTCGGCAGCGCCTGCGCCATCGGCGGTCTGTACGCGGGTGCGTCCGCAGCGGACGTGGAGGCACTGGACGCGTTCGGCCGTGAGGCGGGGCTCGCCTTCCAGCTGATCGACGACGTGATCGGGATCTGGGGGAACCCGGTCCGCACCGGCAAGGCGGCCGGGGCGGACCTCGCGGCCCGCAAGAAGTCGCTGCCCGTGGTGGCCGCGCTCACCTCGGACACCCCGGCGGCCGCCGAGCTCGCCGGACTGTACGCCGAGCCGTACCGCGAAGGGGAGCTGGAACGCACGGCGCGGGCCGTCGAGCGGGCGGGCGGGCGCGACTGGGCGCAGGCCCAGGCGGCCGACCGGATGTCCCGGGCGATGCACGAACTGTCCCGGGCGGTCCCCGATCCCGAGGCGGCGGGCGGGCTCATCGCGCTGGCCGAGTTCGTCACGCGACGCAGCAGCTAGGAGCCCGAGAACGCGCGGCCGCCTCCCGAACCCCCGAACCCCGGGCGCCGTACGGAACCTGACGACCGTGCGGCGTCCGGGGTTCGGAGAGCGGGCCCCGCACGTCCCCACGGCGTGCGGGACCCGCTCCCGGACGTCTCCCCGGTACCCGGCGGGCGGTCGCCGCCACCTCGGCGTAATAGGCTCAACCGCCGTACGGTCGAGGCTGGTTGGGGCGAAGGGCGGGGCTGGTCATGGGTGTGGCGATCCGGGTGGCGGACGAGACGGACCGGGAGCTGGTCGTCCGGCTGCTGGACGATGCCTTCCAGGACGATCCGGTGAGCAACTGGGTCTTCCCCGACGCGGCGCACCGGCGTGCGAAGCACCCCGGGCTGATGGCCGCCTTCACCGACGTCGTGCTCGCGGAGGGGCGCATAGACCTGGCCGAGGACGGCTCGGCGTGCGCGCTGTGGCTGTCCGTTCCCGCCGCAGGGAACCACGACGCCGGCGAGGGGGACACCCGCGGCGAGGGCGCGGACGAGGACGGTCCCGCGCAGCTCCGCGCGGCCGTCGACCCGGACAACGAGAGGGTCGAGCTGATCGGACGGCTGACTGCGGACATCCACCCCGAGGGGCGGGCCCACGCGTACCTGTGGATGATCGGGGTGGCGCCGGAGCGCCAGGGCGAGGGCCTCGGCGGCGCGCTGATCGGCTCGGTCCTCGACCGCTGCGACCGCGAGGGACTGGCCGCCTATCTGGAGGCGAGCAACGCCCGCAGCCGCGCGCTGTACGAACGCCTCGGCTTCGAGCTCACGGGCAGTCCCCTCGACCTGCCGGACGGCCCGCGGATGTGGCCGATGTGGCGCGAACCGCGCGGGGCCGCGCAGGCCTAGGTCCGGGGCGGCCCTCGCACCCGGTGCGGTCCCGGGCGTACGACAGGAAGCGGCCGGTGCGCCGTCCTACCCTGAAGGCATGGGCACCGATGAGCATGTATGTCCCGCTTGCGGGCAGCCGGTCGCCACGGTCGTGCACCGGTACAAGACCCTGGGCGCCTGGGTGCCCCGCTGGGGTCCGGGGCCCTGCCGCAACCCGGACTGCGCGGCCCGCGCGGACGACCCCGGACACGGACGGGCGCCCGGACGGGAGCAGGAACGCGCCCTTCCGGACGAGTCCGCGGCGGAGAAGTCCTGACGTCCACCGGGCACCCTCGCACGGCATCGCGAAAAAGACGCGCGCGGACGTGTAGAGAAACGCGGGCCGTCTCCGACGTCCCCTGTGAGAGCCGCCCACCACGGGCGGTCCGAGCCGAGGAAGCCGAAGGAGCGTACTCATGAAGTACCTGGTGATGGTGCAGGGCACTCAGGCCGACTACGAGGGCATGCGGGGCAACGCCTCCGCGCAGTCGCCGGCCTGGAGCGAAAAGGAACTCCAGGCCATGTACGCCTACATGGGCGCGATCAGCGACGACCTCTCCGAATCCGGTGAGCTCGTCGACGCCCAGGGACTGACCGACCCCGCGCGGGCCCGCCAGGTGGCGCTGGGCCCCGACGGCAAGGCCGTGATCACCGACGGCCCGTACAGCGAGACCAAGGAGCTGATGGCCGGCTACTGGGTCGTCGACTGCGCGAGCCTGGACCGGGTCACCGAGATCGCCGAGCGGGTCACCCGGTGCCCGGGCCCCGAGGGCGGCACCGGACGCCCGGTGGTCATCCGGCCCGTACAGGACGGTGCCGGGGACCTCTGAGCGGGATGAGGGACACGACCGGGGTCGAGGACCTGCTGCGCCGCCACGCGCCGCAGGTCCTCGGCGCGCTCGTCCGCCGCTACGGGCACTTCGACGCCGCCGAGGACGCCACCCAGGAGGCCCTGCTCGCGGCCGCGGCACAGTGGCCGGGCAAGGGCGTGCCGGACAATCCGCGCGGCTGGCTGATCAAGGTCGCCTCACGGCGGCTCGTCGACGCCCTGCGCGCGGAGCGGGCGCGCCGGCTGCGCGAGGAGAGGGCCGCGGCGCTGACCCCGCGGGACGCCTTCGTGGCGCCCCCGCCGGGCGCGGACCGCGCCCCGTCCCAGGACGACACGCTCACCCTGCTCTTCCTGTGCTGCCAGCCCGCGCTGCCCCCGGCCGCGCAGATCGCCCTCACCCTGCGCGCGGTCGGCGGTCTGACCACGGCGGAGATCGCGCGGGCGTACCTGGTGCCCGAGGCGACCATGGCCCAGCGCATCAGCCGGGCCAAGCAGCGGATCCGGGGCGTCGGGCTCGTCCGCCCCGACCACGGGGAGGAACGGCTCCCCGCCGTCCTGCACACCCTCTACCTGATCTTCAACGAGGGGTACACCGCGACCTCCGGCACGACGCTCCAGCGTGCCGAACTCGCCCACGAGGCGATCCGGTTGACCTGTACCGTCCGGCAACTGCTGCCCGAGGACGGCGAGGTGACCGGACTGCTCGCGCTGATGCTGCTCACCGACGCCCGGCGCGCCGCGCGGACCGGCCCGCACGGGGAGCTCGTCCCCCTCGACGAACAGGACCGCGCCCGCTGGGACAGGGCGGCGATCGAGGAGGGGGTGGCCCTGGTGACCGAGGCGCTGGCGCTCGGGCCGGCCGGACCCTACGCGCTCCGGGCCGCGATCGCCGCGGTCCACGACGAGGCACCCTCGCCGGAGGCGACGGACTGGACCGAGATCCTCGGCCTCTACGACCACCTCGTCCGAAGGGTCCCCGGCCCCGTCGAACGCCTCAACCGCGCGGTCGCCGTGGCCATGGTGCACGGGCCGCGCGCCGCCCTCGCCGAACTCGACCTGCTGGAGGGCGAGTCGGCCGGCGGTCACCGGCTGGACGCGGTCCGGGGCCACCTGCTGGAGCGCGCGGGCGACCCGGCCGCGGCCCGGGACGCCTACGCTTCGGCGGCGGCCAAGACCCTCAGCCTTCCCGAGCGACGCTATTTGGAAGTGCGCGCGGCACGGCTGCGGTCATAGCGTGGTCCGCATGTCCGAACCTCTGCTGCACCTGACCGAGCGCTCCCTGTGGGACGCGGCCCGCGTGTCGGGCACCTTCGAGATCTCCACCCGCGGCCGGACCCTGGAGGAGGAGGGCTTCATCCACTGCTCGCTGCGCCGCCAACTCCCCGCCGTGGCGGCCATGGTGTACGGCTCCTACACCGGCCCCGACGACCTCGTGGTCCTGGTGATCGACGCCGAACGGCTCGCCGCGCCGGTCCGCTTCGAGGCGATGAGTCCCGGCGGGGAGGAGTTCCCGCACGTCTACGGGCCGATCGAGGCGGACGCCGTCGTGGCCGTGGAGCCCTGGGAGCGGGGCGGAACGGCTTCGGCGTGAGGGAGTCCGGGGAACGACGCCGGGCGTGGCGCCGGATCGTGGTGGTGTGGGCGGTCGCCGTGACCGGCGGTGGCGTCCTCACGCTGTGGCTCCAGGCCTCGGCGGAGCCGCCACCGCCCACCGGTCGGTACACCTACGAGCAGGGCGGCCGCGAGGCACCGTCGCCGCCCTCCGGACCCCCGACACCCCCCTGCCCGAGCTCGCCCGAGGGCGGCCCCGTCCTCTGCGTCTACGTGGACAGGCCCTAGGCCGTGTCCGGCCGTTCCCGCCTGCCGGGCGACGGCATGCGCGCTAGGGCAGGCTGCCCGTCGCGGGGTCGCGGCCGGTCAGGCAGTACACGCCGCCGGCCGGGTCCCGCATCACCGTCCAGCGTGCGCCCCGGCCGACCGTCGTCGCCCCCAGGGCCTCGTGACGGGCCCGCACCGCGTCGACGTCCGAGCAGGCGAGGTCCAGGTGGGCCGAGGTGGGACGGCCGGTGCCGAGCCGTTGCAGCAGGATGCGCAGCGGCAGCCCGGCGGGCGGCCTGATCAGATGGAACTCCGGGAGCGCTCCGGGAAGGGACTCCCAGCCCGTGAGCCCGCCCCAGAAGACCGTCTCGGCGTCGAACGCGTCCGGCGCCAGGTCGATGCTCACCTGGTCGAGCCGGCTCGTCGCTCCGGCCGGCCCCTCGGTGACCGGCGGCCGCGCGGACTGCCCGTCCCAGGGCACCGCGCAGAACAACTGGCCGCCCGGGGAACGCAGTACGGCCCATCCGCCGTGGTCCGCCACGACGCCGGCACCCAGCCGCAGCGCCCGGTCCACCAGCGCCGGCACGTCCTCCACGGACAGGCACACATGCGCGCCCCCGGGGCCGTCCTCGACGCCCTGCGCCTTCACGTACGCGTCGCCCTCGCCGGGCAGCAACGTCACGAACTCGCCCCGCTTCCCCCGGGGTTCCGACAGCTCCGTGCCGGTGACCGCCGTCCAGAAACCGAGCGCGACCGCGAGATCCGCGGCGGGCCGGTCGATGAAGACATGGGCCCACCGGACGACCGGGCCCGCGGCCGGCGGGACGTTCTTCGCCGCGCCGCCGCCGCTCGCACCGCCGACGTGGCTCACACCGCCTCCTCGGCGATCAGGGCGCGCAGCGAGGTCTTCATCCGCGCGACGAAGGAGTCCCGGGCCTCGGGGGAGAGGACGTCGAGGGACAGGTACGGGTTGAGGTCCTCCAGCTCGACGAGCAGCAGCTCGCCGCCGGGTGCCCGGCAGGCGTCGACGCGCTGGATGCCGTACCGGATGTCGTTCCAGTCGACGAACCGCTGCGCGAACTCCCGGTCCTCGGCGGTGGGTTCGTAGGGCTCCAGGGCCCAGCGCCGCTCCGGGTCGGGCGCGTACAGCGCGTACTGGAGGGTGTCGTCGACGAAGTAGAACGACACCTCGTAGCGGAACTCGACGCGCGGCTGGACGAGGAGGTCGCCGAAGGACAGGCCGGCGAGCTCCTCGCGCGGCACGAACTCCAGGCCGATGGAGTCCGCGCCCTGCCGGGGTTTGACCACGTACAGGGCGGCCTCGGGAAGCCGATCCAGGTCCTCGGCGCGGTCGACGGTCGGGATGACGGGGAACCCGGCCACGGTCAGCTCCAGCAGATAGCCCTTGCCGGCCATGTCGCCCTTGCCCGACAGCTGGTTGTAGACCCGGACCCCCTCCGCGAGCGCCCGCTCGCGGAACGCGTCGTAGGCGGCCTGGTGGTGCAGGACAGGACCACTGTTGCGTACGACCACGGCGTCGAAGCCGGTCATCAGCGCGGCCGCGTCCAGCGGGTGGCAGACGGCGATGTCGAAGTCCTCGCGCAGCCGCGAGGTCAGGGCGATGTCCTCGTCGCAGTACCGCCGCCCCTTGGCCGGATAGGCCAGGTCGCTGACGAACAGGACGCGGGGGCGAGCGGGCGGCACGGTGGCTCCTCGAAGTGGGCGGGCGGTTCGTTCCCCGGGCGGATCGTGCCCGCGGAACCGTAGTGTCTCTCCCGCCCGCCTCCGGCCTCGCGCCGCCCCCCGGCGTCCCGGTCAGCCCTTGGGGCGCTTCTGGGCGAAGCGCAGGAGGTTGCCCGCCGGGTCACGGAAGGCGCAGTCCCGCAGGCCGTACGGCTGGTCCTCGGGCGCCTGGACGACGTCGGCGCCCGAGGCGCGGACCCGTTCGAACAGCTCGTCGCAGTCGGTCGTCGAGAAGATCACTCCGCGCAGCATCCCCTTGGCCAGCAGCTCGGCCATGGCCTGCTTGTCCGCGGCGGACGCGTCGGGGTCGGCGGCCGGTGGCTCCAGGACGATCTCCACGTCCGGCTGGAGCGGCGAGCCCACGGTCACCCACCGCATTCCCTCGAAACCGACGTCGCCCCGGACCTCCAGGCCGAGCACGTCACGGTAGAAGGCGAGGGCCTTGTCGTGGTCGTCGACGGAGATGAAGCACTGGGACAGTTTCAGATCCATGCCTCCCAACCTAGGCCGTGCGCGGCCTCGATGGAGGGTGCTGCACCGCAGGCGCGCTACAGGCGCGTGCCCGGTTCCGCCTCCGGGTTGCGGTGGCGGGCCGGACGGGTCAGCCGGCGGGACACGCAGGACGGGATGGGGGCGCCGTGGTCGTGCGGACGGGCCCGGTACGCGCTGGGGGTCTCGCCCACCAGTTCCGTGAACCGGGAGCTGAACGAACCGAGCGAGGTGCACCCCACCGCGAAGCACACCTCGGTCACCGTCATGTCGCCGCGCCGCAGCAGCGCCTTCGCGCGTTCGATCCGGCGGGTCATCAGATAGGTGTACGGCGTCTCGCCGAACGCCTCCCGGAAGCTCCGCTGGAAGTGCCCGGGCGACATCAGCGCGGTGCGCGCGAGCGTGGCCATGTCCCACGGCTCCGCGTACTCGCGGTTCATCCGGTCGCGCGCCTGCCGCAGCCGGACCAGGTCTTCGAGCGGTCTGGGATTCGCCACCTCCCCAGAATGGCACAACGGACCGCCGCCCCCCGGGGGATCACTGGCCCGGGGGACGGCGGTGGTCGTTCGTGCGCGGGGGTGTCCGCGCCGTCAGGCGGCGAGGACCTTGGCCTTCGCCTTCTCGAACTCCTCGGCCGTGATGTGGCCGTGGTTCTTGAGGTCCGCGAGCTTCGCCAGTTCGTCGGCCTTGCCCGTGCCACCGCCGCTGCCGGCGGTCTCACGGATGTAGGCGTTCATGTCCTCCTGGTTCTTCTGGATGCGCCGCATCTCGCGTTCGCCCATCCCGCGGCCTCGCGCGATCAGGTACACGAAGATGCCCAGGAAGGGCAGGATGACGACGAACACGCACCAGCCCGCCTTGCCCCAGCCGTTCAGGTCGTCGTCGCGGAAGATGTCCCCGATGACGCGGAAGAGCAGCATGAACCAGAGGATCCAGAGGAAGAACCACATCGTGGTCCAGAAGACCTGGAGCAGGGGGTAGTCCGCTGCCAGATTGACCGTCGAGCCGTTCATGGTCGAACTCCTGTCGGTTGTGCGACATCTCCGCGAGCGTTGCCTTGGTGTCGGGCGGATCGAACTGTCGCCGGGCGCCGGGTCGCGATCTCGGGGATTCCGCCCAGGCCCGGCCGCCATGGGTCGCGGCCGGTCGGCAGGGCCTGGCGGGTCAGTGCGCGGAGCGCGGTGGTGGGGCGGACGGTGACGGTGCCGCGGTGTCCGCCTGCGGACAGACGCTCGAAGGCGGGGGGCGAGCAGGACCCCCCGGACACACGGGACGGGCCGGGACGAGGCCCTCCGGTGTGCTCGGCGTGATCGGTGCGACGTTCGGGGCGTCGTGAGGGTGCCGCGACGGCCGCGCCGACGGCGTGCGCCGCGCGGGTCCCGAGGGCCACGGTGACGCGAGGGACCGTACGGGGTCCTTCGGGCCGTGGCGGACGGGCCCGGGGCACGGCACACCCGGCACGGGCCGGATCTGCCGCTGGATGCAGGCCATGAGCGGTGCCCTCTCTGACGCGTGACGTCTTGCTTCGGCTCCAGAGTGCGGCGCCCCCCGTCCCGCCGGATCACCCTTCGCGGGTGAGCTCGCGGATCCGGCCGGCCCGGCCGCCGGGCGGCCCTCGTGGGGCCCCGGGATCCCGTTCACCGGCCGTCCGGCCGGTCCCCGCCCGCCTCGTCCGGCCCGCGTCCCGCGGGTGAGCCGTCGCCCCCGCGTTCCTTCGCGAGGGAGTCGCGCAGCCGGGGAAATCCGGTGTCGAGCAATTCGTCGACCCAGGCCAGGCGCCTGACGAGCGGCCCGTCGGAGCGGCCGTCGCCGGTTCCGCGCAGGCGCTCCAGGAGCGCACGGAGGCGCAGCAGGACCATCGGGGAGTTCCGGGCCGCCGGGATCACGTCGTCGAGCGCGGTCCCCAGGAGGTCCTCCCAGCCGGGCAGCGGGACGAGCACGCGCACGGTGCCCGCCCGGTCGGCGACCGCACCCGGCCGCCCCCGGGCCGGGACCGGACGGGACAGCAGATCCTCCACGGCGTCCAGCGCCTGCACCGCCGTGGCGGGGTCGTTGACCGCAGGGGACAGGGCCCTGAGCGCGATGTCGGCGAGCAGCCGGAACGCGAGGCCGGGGTCCTGGTCGAAGACCCGCTCGGCACCGGTCTCCAGGCCGCGCAGGACGGCGGAGGCGGGCAGGTCCGCGTCGTAGACCTCGGCGACCGTGGTTCCGTACCGCAGGGTGGTGCCGGGGCCGACCCGCAGGACGACGACCGCGCCGGCCGCCCGCGCGGCATCCGCCAGCCGGCCGGTGTCCACGCGGCGCAGCACGGTGCCGCCTCCCTGCCAGCCGACCGTGGAGCGCGGCCGCCCGGGACTGCCCGGGCGGCCGCGGTCTCCGGGGCCCGCCCGGCCTCCCCCGGCTCCCGGACTTCCGGCAGCCGTCGTGTCCCAGGCGCCGAGGACGTCGAGGGCGCGCCTGCCCCGTTCGGAGACGGAGCGCAGCACCGGGGCCAGCTGGATCGCAGCGACGGCCTGGAGCAGCAGGCCGCGCAGCAGCGCCAGCAGCAGGAGCAGCAGGACGCCCGTACCGGCCGGCACGATCACCGAGACCTCGTCCCGGCCCGCCACGGTCAGGGCCGCGGTGGCGCAGAAGACGGCCAGCCCGATGACGAAGGCGAAGGTCCGCCACACGACCGGCGCGTCCCGGAACAGGGTGAGCCGGGGGGTGAAGGTGGTGGCCGACCACTGCACCACCAGGAACAGCACGGAGAAGATGACGGTGGCCGCGCCGAGCACCCCGAAAGCGGTGGCGAGCAGCAGTTCGGCCACCTGGCGGGACGGCAGCAGGGGTCCCCGGCGGATCTCGGGGACGACCAGGCCGAGCCCGAGACCGACGCCGATGGACACCAGTTGGAGCAGGCCCGAACGCAGCCGGCGCCGACGGCGGAACGCGGCGCGGGCGGTACGGACGGAGGAGTTCCGGCCGGCTGCCGCGAGAACGTTCATCGGACATCCTCCGAGGCGGTCCCGGGACCGGCGGAACGCGGACCCGCACCTCAAGGTTCACCGCCGACGCGGCCCCGCGCATCACCGCTCACCGCCCCGGCGGCCTCACCCCTCGGAGGTGAGCACCGGGTGCGGGAAGCGCCGTCCGCTCACCCTTCCCGGAATTCCCGGACCTTTTCCCGTTCCTGGAGCGCGCGGCGCCGGGGCACGGGTGGAAGGTGGAATGGCGAGGATGTGAGCGGGAGCGTTCGCGGGGCGGGCGGATGTCGCCCGCACCGGGGGATGCCACATCGGCGGGCGCGGCCGACGATGGCAGGGCATCGCAGCGGACCCGCGCCCCGGCCCCGAGGGAAGTGCTCGTATGCGTTACGAATTCCGCATCGCCGGCCTTGTTTCGGACACGCTGGCCTCGGCCTTCTCCGAGCTCGACAGGGTTCGTACGAAGGAGCAGACCCTGTTCTTCGGCACCGTGATCGACGACGCCCATCTGTACGGACTGCTCACCCGGTTCCAGGCGCTGGGCCTGCGGGTGATCGAGATGCGCCAGCTGCCCGTGTGAGCACGCGACACCGGACGTGCCCGGAAAAGCAGTACGCACCCGGTCCGTCGGGACGCCGAGAGCGGCGGCCCCGCGGACCGGGTGCGGACGAGCAGGCGAAGCGAGCCGCGCGGACGCGGTTCGGAGGGCCCGGACGAAGGTCAGGCCTTCTTGGTCTCCCAGAAGATCTTGTCGATCTGGGCGATGTAGTCCAGCGCCTTCTGGCCCGTCGCCGGGTCGGTGGACGCCTTCGCGGCCGAGAGGGCCTTGAGGGTGTCGTTCACCAGCTGGTGCAGCTCCGGGTACTTCTCGAAGTGCGGGGGCTTGAAGTAGTCGCTCCAGAGCACCGACACGTGGTGCTTGGCGAGCTCGGCGCGCTGCTCCTTGATGACAATGGCGCGAGCCTGGAAGTGCGGGTCGTCGTTGCCGGCCATCTTGTCCTGAACGGCCTTGACCGACTCCGCCTCGATGCGGGCCTGGGCCGGGTCGTACACGCCGCAGGGCAGGTCGCAGTGCGCGCTGACCTTGACCTTGGGGGCAAACAGGCGGGAGAGCATTGAGCTGTCCTTCCTCGTGATCGTCTTCTCAGGTGGGACATTACTCCGTGGGAGAGGGTATTTCGCGAGTGCCCCCATGGGCTTAGGACAAAAGTCCGGGGTGAAACTGGGACTGGTGGAGGATAGGACCGGGGAGGTGCCGTCGATGCCGGAGCTGTCGCGGGAGACCGAGCGGGGCAGGGCTCTGCTGCCGTTCGGGGCTGCGGAGGTGACGGGCCCTTCGATGGTGCCCACGCTCGAGCACGGGGACCGGCTCGTCGTCCATTGGGGGGCGAGGGTGGGGCCGGGGGACGTCGTCGTCCTGCGGCATCCGTTCCAGCAGGACCTGCTCGTCGTGAAGCGGATCGCGGAACGGCGCGAGGGCGGCTGGTGGGTGCTCGGGGACAACGCCTTCGCGGGCGGTGACAGCACCGACTACGGAACCGTCCCCGAGGAACTCGTCCTCGGGAAGGTGCGGTTCCGGTTCCGGCCGCCGCGGACGGGTCAGCGTTCGCCGTTCGCCGTCGTCCGCTGGGTGCTGGTGGCCGCCAGGCCCGTGTTTCCCGTCCGGTCCGCCTCCAGGCGCTTGCGGGCGCGGTAGGCGGCGACGTTGGCGCGGGTCGCGCAGCGGTCCGAGCAGTAGCGCCGGGAGCGGTTGGTCGAGGTGTCCAGGTAGGCGTTGCGGCACGGCGCCGCCTCGCACAGGCCGAGCCGGTCGACGCCGTACTCGGTGAGATGGAAGGCCAGTCCCATCGCCGCGATCGCCGCGTAGCCCGCGGTCGCGTTCGACGGGTGGTCCGCCAGGTGCATGTGCCACAGCGGACGGCCGTCGTCGTCGCGGTGGTCGTGCCCCGAGATCTGCGGACTCACCGGGAATTCGAGGAGCAGCGAGTTCAGCAGGTCCACGGCGAGGGTCTCCTCGCCGCCGGCCGCCGCCTCGAAGACCGCGCGCAGCCGTCCCCGCACGGAACGGAAGCGCGTGACGTCCGCCTCCGCGGCGCGGCGGGCCGCCGAGGCGTTGCCCCCGAACAGGTCACGGACGGCCTCGACGGAGGTCAGCGCGTCCTTGCCCCGGGCCGGTTCCTCGGTGTTGACGAGGCGGACGGCGTAATCCGAGTAATAGGCCAGTTCCACTTGTAGTCCTTACGGAGGCGCTCTATCGTCGTGGCGGTGGTCAGGTAACAGCTGATCGCGCTTACAGGGTATTACGTGGGCGACTGGAGGAGGGGCTTTCATGGCCATCGGCACCGGAACCGACTGGGACGCCTGGCAGCGGAGCTGGGACCGGCAGCAGGAGTGGTACATGCCGGACCGCGAGGACCGCTTCCGGGTGATGCTCGACATGACCGAGGCGCTCACCGGACCCGAGCCCCGCGTCCTCGACCTCGCCTGCGGCACCGGCACCATCACCGCCCGGCTGCTCGACCGCCTCCCCGGCGCCACCAGCACCGGCGTCGACCTCGACCCCGCCCTCCTCGCCATCGCCGAGGGCACCTTCGCCGGAGACGACCGTGTCTCCCTCGTCACCGCCGACCTCAAGGACCCGGACTGGCGCGCCCGGCTCCCGTACGACACGTACGACGCCGTCCTGACCGCGACCGCCCTGCACTGGCTGCACAGCGGACCGCTCACCGTGCTCTACGGCCAGATCGCCGAACTCGTCCGCGACGGCGGTGTGTTCATGAACGCCGACCACATGATCGACGAGACGACCCCCCGGATCAACGCCGCCGACCGCGCCCAGCGTCACGCCCGGATGGACCGGGCAAGGCTCGCCAGCGCCCTCGACTGGGCCGAATGGTGGAAGGTGGCCGCCCAGGACCCCGTCCTCGCCGGACCCACGGCCCGCCGCTTCGAGATCTACGGCGAGCACGCCGACGGCGACATGCCCTCCGCCGACTGGCACGCGCGCGTCCTGCGCGAACAGGGCTTCGGCGAGGCCCGGCCGGTGTGGCGCTCCCCCTCGGACGCGCTGGTGCTCGCGGTCAAGTAGGCCACCCGCGAACCCTGTTGGAGGCGGTACGGAAAATCCGTACCGCCTCTTCCGCGTCCTGCGGCACCTCCCGCCGCACTGGAAGGGTGAGACGGTCCGCGAGCGCGGGCCGGGAAGGGGGCGGGATGACGCGCGGCGAGGAAGCCGCTCTGCACGCTTTCGTGGAGGGCAGACGACCGGCCCTGTTCCGCAGTGCCTACCTGCTGTGCGGCAATCGCGACGAGGCCGAGGACCTCGTCCAGACGACGCTGGTGAAGGTCGTCCTCGGCGCGCGGCGGCACGGACGCCTCGAAAGTCTCGAGGCCTACGCGCGCAAGACGCTGGTCAACACCTTCATCTCCGCCCGCCGCCGGTTCTGGCGGCGCGAGCACGCGTACGGCGAGGTGCCGGACGTGGCGGGGCGGTCGGTCGACCGCGACACCGGACTCATGGTGCGGGCCGCGCTCGCGGAACTCGCGCCGAAACAGCGGGCCGTGCTCGTCCTGCGCTACTGGGAGGACCTGAGCGTGGCCGCCACGGCCCAGGTCCTCGGGATGCACGAGAGCACGGTCAAGAGCCACACGGCCAGGGGACTCGCGGCACTGAGGGCCGCGGTGCGGGAGGAGTACGCATGAATCGGGAAGCGGAGACGGAGTACGTGAGGGAACTGCTGGGTCGGGCCGTGGACGAGGTCCGGATGCCCGGGAACCAGGGGGCCGAGACGGTCTTCGCGAAGGCCTCGCGGGTGCGCAGGCACCGGCGCACGGCGGCGACCGGCGCCGTCGCGGCGGTCGTCGCGGCCGGCCTGGTCCTCGGACCCGGCGTCCTTTCCGGCACCGGGCACGGCGCGAGCGTGGCGAGCACGCCCACGGCCGGCGAGTACACGACGAAGGCGGGCCGCTTCGCGAAGCTGCTCCCCGCCGGGACCGGGAGGATCAGCGAGATCTCGCTGGTGCGTCTGTTCAAGCAGGAGCCGAAGGCCCCCGAGCCCAAGCCGGTCGGCCCGTACGACGGTGCCTACGCCGTCGCCCGGCCCGGCGGGGTCGGCTACATCGCCGTGGGCGTGGCCACCGCGTCCGTGATCTCGGCGAAGACGGGCGCCAAGGGCCTGGGCAACCCCTGCAAGGACGCCCCCAAGGACGGGCGCCTCGGCTGCACCACGCAGAAGCTGTCCGGCGGCAGGCTCCTGGCCGTCTGGGAGACGCCTCCGTCCGATCCCGCCCTGCATCCGGTTCCGGCCGGCGGCCGGGAGTTCGAGGCGCGATTGGTCCTGAAGGACGGCGGCTTCCTCGATGTGCGGGCCAGCACCGGATTCCAGGGCAAGGGCCAACTGGGCCCGCTGCTCAAGACACCGCCGCTGACCCGGGACCAGCTCACCGAGCTGATCCAGAACCCGGCCCTGCTGAAGTAACGGAAGGGGCGGAAGCAACGGAAGGGGCGGTACGGGAGACCCGTACCGCCCCTTGTTCCTGCGCCCGACGGCGCCGGTGTTCCGGTCAGAGGACCTTCGACAGGAACGACTTCGTGCGCTCGTGCTGCGGGTCCGTCAGGACGTCACGCGGGTTGCCGGCCTCGACGACCACACCGCCGTCCATGAAGACCAGGCTGTCGCCGACCTCACGGGCGAAGCCCATCTCGTGCGTGACGACGACCATCGTCATACCGGACTCGGCGAGGTCGCGCATGACGTCGAGGACGTCACCGACCAGCTCCGGGTCCAGCGCCGAGGTCGGCTCGTCGAAGAGCATCAGCTTCGGGTCCATCGCCAGCGCGCGGGCGATCGCCACACGCTGCTGCTGGCCGCCGGACAGCTGCGAGGGGTAGTTCTTCGCCTTGTCGCCGAGGCCGACGCGCTCCAGCAGCTCCATCGCGCGGTCCCGGGCGTCGGACTTCTTGACGCCCTTCACCTGGATCGGCGCTTCCATGACGTTCTCGACGGCCGTCATGTGCGGGAACAGGTTGAAGCGCTGGAAGACCATGCCGATGTCACGGCGCTTCAGAGCGACTTCGCTGTCCTTGAGCTCGTAGAGCTTGTCGCCCTTCTGGCGGTAGCCCACCAGATCGCCGTCGACGTACAGCCGGCCGGCGTTGATCTTCTCCAGGTGGTTGATGCACCTCAGGAAGGTCGACTTGCCGGAGCCGGACGGGCCGATCAGGCAGAACACCTCACCGGTGTTCACCTCCAGGTCGATGCCCTTGAGGACCTCCACCGGGCCGAAGGACTTGTGTACGCCCTCCGACTTCACCATCGCGGTCATGCCTTGCCCCTCCCACTGCCGAGCCCGAGCATGTTCGTCTTGATCTTCTGGAAGACGGTCGGCGGCAGGCTGCGGCTGGAACCGCGTGCGTAGTAGCGCTCCAGGTAGTACTGGAAGACGCTGAACACGCTGGTCATGGCCAGGTACCAGATGGAGGCCACGAACAGCATCTCCATGACGGCGTACGACGTGGAGCCGATCGCCGAGGTGGAGCGCAGCAGCTCGTTGTACGTGACCGCGTACACCAGCGACGAGGTCTTCAGCATGTTGATGAACTCGTTGCCGGTCGGCGGCACGATCACCCGCATCGCCTGCGGGATCACGATGCGGAACAGCGTCTTCGTGTGGCTCATGCCGAGGGCCTGGGCGGCCTCCGTCTGGCCCTCGTCGACGGCCAGCAGACCGGCGCGGCAGATCTCGGCCATGTACGCGGCCTCGTTCAGACCGAGACCGAGCAGGGCGCACATGAACGGGGTCATGACGGCCGTCATGTTGTTCTTGTAGATCGGCCCGAGGTTCAGGACCGGGAAGATCAGCGCCAGGTTGAACCACAGCAGCAGCTGGACGTAGACCGGGGTGCCCCGGAAGAACCAGATGTACAGCCACGCGACCGTGCTGGTCACCGGGTTCTTCGAGAGCCGCATCACGGCGAGGAGGATGCCCAGCACCACACCCACGATCATGGCGAGGATGCTGATCAGCAGCGTGCGGCCGGCACCCTGGACGACGGTGGAGACGAAGAGCTGGTCCCCCACCGTGTGCCACTGGATGTTACCGTGCGAGAACGCGATGCCGAGCGCCACCAGCAGCGCGAGGACGATGACGCCGCTGATCCACCGGCCGTAGTGCCGGACGGGGATCGCCTTGATGGTCTCCGGGGCCGGCCCGGACGCCGCACCCGCGGACACCGTGTCGCCCGGGGGCGGGGTGTCCGAGGGGGACTTGTCGAGTTTGTCAGTCACGTGACTGCCCTTCAGTGGTGCGCTCGGCTTACTTGCCGCCGTTGATCGCGGACTGCGAGATCGCGCCGGACTGGGCGCCCCACTTCTCCAGGACCTTCTGGTACGAGCCGTCCTTGATGATCGCGTCGACGGCTTCCTTCAGCGCGTCGCGGAGCTGGGTGTTGTTCTTGTTCAGGATGATGCCGAACGGGCCGGCGTCGTACTGCTTGTTGATGACCTCGAAGGCCTTGCCGCCGTCGGCCTTGTTGGAGAGGTCGACCGCCACCGGGTAGTCGTTGATGCCGGCGACCGCGCCGCCCGACTTCACACGGGTCTGGGCCTCGGTGTCGTTCTGGAACGACTCGATGTTGATGGCCTTCTTGCCGGCGTCCGTGCACTTCTTGGACTGGTCCTTCAGGGCCGCCTCGTAGGTCGTGCCCTGCTGCACGGCGGCGGTCTTGCCGCAGAGGTCCTCGATGCCCTTGATGCCCTCGGGGTTGCCCTTCTTCACGTAGATGGCCGTACCGGCCGTGAAGTAGTCCACGAAGTCGACGCCCTGGCCGAGCTTCTTGCCCTTGTCGTCCAGGCCTTCCTGGCGCTGCTTGTTGTCCGTGATGGACGACATGCCGATGTCGTAGCGGCCCGAGTTGACGGCGGTGATGAGGCCGTCGAAGGAGCCCGAGGTGAACTCGAACTTCACGCCGAGCTGCTTGGCGAGCGCGTCGGCCAGGTCCGGGTCGACGCCGACGATCTTGCCGCCCTCGGTCGACTCCATGGGCGCGTACTCGGCGTTCGTGCCGACCTTGATGACGCCCGCGTCCTGGATGCTCTTGGGCAGCTTGGAGAACAGCGGCGCACTGTTGGTGGCGGAGTCGCTGGAGCCGCCCTTCTTGGTCTGGTCACCGCAGCCGGTGAGGACCAGCGCGCCGGCGACCGCGATCGCGCCGACCGCTGCTATCCGGGACTGCGCGGCCTTGGTACGACGGGTGGTGCGTGCGGTCATGAGGGTTCCTCCGGCGGATCTGGGAGTAGCCGATAGGTCGACGGAAACACACACCATCGAGTGTCGCGACCTCGTGTAATGACGGCATCTTGCCATTCGGACCGCGAGATTCAGGGTGGCCGCTATGTCAAAATCGGATAACGGGTGACCCCCGAACCATTACTGGTCGGTTCAGTACCGCCGCATCTTGTCCGGGAATCCGTTCTTCCGGCAGGAAGATCTTCGGCACATCGCCGCAGGCGGAAGACCGCTACACGGCACTCCTGTCCGAACGAGGACATGTCGGGACGTGTCAATGGATCACGGCATGAGTCATGTCACCGGCGTGTGATCTTGGCTCTATGGACTCGTCCTCGGCACGGTCCGTCCGGTAAGAAGGTTCTTTACACCCCTCATCCGGGGCTCAGGGCGCGTGTGCGGCGCGCCCGTCGCGCAGCGGCCCGTACGCAACCACGGCGGCTGGGCCTGCGCGGTGCCCGCCCACCCCTCAACCAGGAGTGGACACCCTCAAACATTGAAGACTTAAGGGGTAAACAAAGTGGCAGCGGAGATCGTCAATCCTCGCAGCGACAGCAGTACGGATCACGAAGGCGGGGCAGAGCCCCTCGACTCCTTCGACCCGGCTTTCGCGCTGCACCGCGGCGGCAAGATGGCAGTGCAAGCCACCGTGCCCGTCCGCAACAAGGACGACCTGTCCCTGGCTTACACGCCCGGCGTCGCGAAGGTGTGCAGCGCGATCGCCGAGCAGCCGGAACTCGTCCACGACTACACGTGGAAGTCGTCCGTGGTCGCTGTGGTGACCGACGGGACGGCAGTGCTCGGGCTCGGTGACATCGGCCCGGAGGCCTCGCTCCCCGTCATGGAGGGCAAGGCCATTCTGTTCAAGCAGTTCGGCGGTGTGGACGCGGTGCCGATCGCGCTCGCGTGCACCGGCGTCGACGAGATCGTCGAGACCGTGGTCCGGCTCGCTCCCTCCTTCGGCGGCGTCAATCTGGAGGACATCTCGGCACCGCGGTGCTTCGAGATCGAGCGCAGGCTCCAGGAGCGGCTGGACATCCCGGTCTTCCACGACGACCAGCACGGAACCGCGGTCGTCACCCTCGCGGCCCTGCGGAACGCCGCCCGGCTCACCGGGCGCTCGCTCGGCGACCTGCGCGCGGTGATCTCCGGCGCGGGCGCGGCCGGTATCGCCATCGCCAAGTTCCTGCTGGAGGCGGGCCTCGGCGATGTCGCGGTCGCCGACCGCAAGGGCGTGGTGTCGCGGGACCGCGACGACCTGACGGACGTCAAGCGCGAGCTGGCGGAGATCACCAACAAGGCGGGGATCTCCGGTTCGCTGGAGGAGGCGCTCGCGGGCGCCGACGTCTTCATCGGCGTCTCCGGCGGTACGGTCCCGGAGCCGGCGGTCGCCTCCATGGCGCAGGGTGCCTTCGTCTTCGCGATGGCCAACCCGAACCCCGAGGTGCACCCGGAGATCGCCCACAAGTACGCGGCCGTCGTCGCGACCGGGCGGTCGGACTTCCCGAACCAGATCAACAACGTTCTGGCCTTCCCGGGGATCTTCGCCGGTGCGCTCCAGGTCCGGGCCTCCCGGATCACCGAGGGCATGAAGATCGCCGCCGCCGACGCGCTCGCCGCCGTCGTCGGGGACGACCTCGCCGCGGACTACGTCATTCCCTCGCCGTTCGACGAGCGGGTGGCTCCCGCGGTGACCGCCGCGGTGGCGGCCGCCGCCCGTGCGGAGGGCGTCGCCCGCCGCTGAGCCGACGCTCACCGTGACCCCGCCGGGAGGCTTCCTCCTGGCGGGGCGCTTTTTTGCCCCCTCCACCCCTGCCCGTCCCGTCACGGGGGCGCTGCCCCCGGATCCCCGCTCCTCGATCGCCGGAGGGGCTGAACTTGTCCCGCCGGAGAGTTTCGGCCCGTCTGGCGGTCGAGGGCGAGGCCGTCAGGCCGAACCGGGGCTGTGCTCGGGGCCACCCGGTCGGTGGGGGACGTGTCACAGCGGGAGGCGGTTCCCCCGGCCGGGGGTGCGGCCTATCGTCAGGGGCATGTTCGCTGCCTACGCCGCCCGAATCGACCGTGACCAGCCGCTGAACGGCCTGGAGTTGGGGGAGCGGCCCGCCCCCGGACAGAGGCCGGGCTGGACGACCGTGAACGTACGGGCCGCCTCCCTCAACCACCACGACCTCTGGTCGCTGCGCGGGGTCGGCCTCGCCGAGGACAAACTGCCGATGATCCTCGGCTGCGACGCCGCCGGAATCGACGAGCACGGCAACGAGGTCGTCCTGCACTCGGTCATCGGCCAGAGCGGACACGGGGTCGGCCCCGACGAGCCCCGGTCCATCCTCACCGAGCGTTACCAGGGCACCTTCGCCGAGCAGGTCTCCGTACCGTCGTGGAACGTCCTGCCCAAGCCCAGGGAGCTGTCCTTCGAGGAGGCCGCCTGTCTGCCGACGGCGTGGCTGACGGCGTACCGCATGCTCTTCACCAACGCCGGGGTGCGGCCCGGTGACTCCGTGCTCGTCCAGGGCGCGGGCGGGGGCGTGGCCACCGCCGCGATCGTGCTCGGCAGGGCCGCGGGGCTGCGGGTCTTCGCCACCAGCCGTGACGAGGCCAAGCGGAAGCGGGCGCTCGAACTCGGTGCCGTCGAGGCGCTGGAGCCCGGGGCGCGGCTGCCGCAGCGGGTGGACGCGGTCATCGAGACGGTCGGCGCCGCCACCTGGTCGCACTCGGTCAAGTCGCTGCGTCCCGGCGGGACCGTCGTCATCTCCGGTGCCACCAGCGGCGACCGGCCCTCGCACGCCGAGTTGACGCGGATCTTCTTCCTCGAACTCAAGGTGGTCGGCTCCACCATGGGTACGAAGGACGAGCTGGAGGACCTGCTGGCCTTCTGCGCGGCCACCGGCGTACGGCCCGTCATCGACGAGGTGCTGCCGCTGGACCGGGCCCGCGAGGGCTTCGAACGGCTGGAGTCCGGCGACCTGTTCGGCAAGATCGTGCTGACGTCGGGCTGACGGCCCCTGGGAAGTGCTGCGGCGAAGGCGGGTCCGGTGTTCCGGGCCCGCCTTTCGCGTACCCGGTTCGCGTACCCGGTTCGCGTGCCTGGGTTGGGCGCCCGGTTCGGGCGCTCCGGGCGGGGCCTCCGGCGCGGGTGTCAATTCTGGTTGACATGACGGAGGTGTCAACGTAGGTTGACGTCATGACCGAAGCAACGGATCTCGCCGAGCGCGCGGGCGACCGCGATCCGCGGATCGGGCTGCGGGCGGTCTCCGCGCTGCGGAGGCTGCTGGAGCAGCTGGAGGCGGTACAGGTGCGCAGTGCGCGCCATCAGGGCTGGTCGTGGCAGGAGATCGCCGCGGAACTCGGAGTGAGCAGACAGGCCGTGCACAAGAAGTACGGGAGGCAGTGATGTTCGAACGATTCACGAAGGACGCGCGTGCCGTGGTCGAGGGCGCGGTGTCGCACTCCGGTCGGGTGGGCGGCGAGAGCGTCGACGAGGAGCACATGGTGCTGGCGCTCCTGGACCGGGAGGGCAGCCGGGGTTCCTTCGCCCTGACATCGCTGGGGGCGACCGGTTTCCGGGAGTCGCTGGAGCGGGACCTCGCCGAGGCGCGGCGCCGGGGCGGACTCTCGCGCGCCGACGCGGACGCCCTCTCGGGGCTCGGCATCGACCTGGCCGAGATCGTCTCCCGGATCGAGGAGGCCCATGGTGAAGGGGCGCTGGAGTTGGGCGGTCGGGGTGGCGCCGGCAGGCGCGTGCGGCGCCCGCAGTTCGGGCGGGAGGCCAAGGACGTGCTGGTGAGGGCCCTGCGGATCGCCGCCGCCCGACGCGACCGTCACATCGGTGATGAACACCTGCTGCTGGCGATCACCCTGCGGGGCGGAGTGGCGGCCGAGCTGCTGGCCGACCACGGCGTCACCTACGCGTCGGTGACGCGCGTGCTGTACGGCGAGGGCGGAGTGGCGCAGGCGGGCTGAGCGGCACCGCGAGCGAGCGGAGGCGAGCCGCTGAACACCGGGTGGGCGGGGCGATGTACGTGCCGCCGCCCATCCGGGACCGCGACGGGTGCCCGAGCGGACGCGAGCCGCCGGACCCCGGGTGGGCGGGGTCGGTGCGCGGCCCCGCCCACCCGGAATCGCCCCGTGGGTTCGCGGTCGCCGGGGCGTTACGGCCGTCCGCTGTGCAGGGTCGCGGCGATGTGGGCCGCCGCTGACGACAAGTGGCGCCGGATGTCGCGGAGTTGGTCCTCCTGGACACCGTGGTCCCGGGAGGCGTCACGGATGTCGTCGCGGAAACGGTCCAGCAGCCGGTCGAGATCCCGGGCGGGGTTGCCCGTGGAGTCCTCGTGGGCCCAGGACGGTTCGTACTCGGCGGGGAAGTCCTCCGGGGTGGCCGAGTACTCCGGCTCGGCCGGTGCTCCGGACGGCGTGCGGCCGAAGCCGAACTCCTTGCCGAAGTCCTTCCCCAGGTCCTTGCCGAAGTTCTTCCCGAAGTCGCCGAACTCCTTGGCCAGTTCGGTCAGTCCCTCGCGCACGCCCGTCGGCCAGTCCCCGCGCGCGAAGTGGTCCTGGACCTGGTCCTGGACGCGCTTGGCCATGCGCTGCATCTCCTCCTGGGCCTGCGCGCGGGCCTTCTCCTGGGCCTCCTTGGCCTGGCGGCGGGCACGCTGCGCCTCGTCACGGGCGCGGCGGCTCTCGTCCTTCGCGCGGCGGGCCTGCTCCTTCCACTCGTGGCGGACGCGCCGCATCTCCTCCTTCGCGGCCCGCCACGACTCCCTGTCCTGGAAGTCGTCGGGGCCGCCGGACCCGCCCGCCGGATCGTCGTGCTGCTGGGGCCGGGTGCCGCCCGCGCCTCCGTGGCGCGCCTCCGTGGCCGCCGCCAGCATCTCGCGGCGCAGGTCGCCGGCCGCGCCGCGGACGTCCGCGCGGATCTCCGCCGCGAGCTCGGCCACCGACTCGCGGATCTCCAGCTCCAGATCGGCCAGTTCGCCGCTGCGGTCGGCCAGTTCGGCGCGGCCGGCGTCGGTGATCGCGTACACCTTGCGGCCGCCCTCGGAGGTGTGCGTGACGAGTCCCTCGGCCTCCAGCTTGGCCAGCCGGGGGTACACGGTGCCGGCCGAGGGCGCGTACAGGCCCTGGAAGCGTTCCTCCAGGAGACGGATCACCTCGTATCCGTGACGCGGAGCCTCGTCCAGCAGCTTGAGGAGATACAGGCGCAGTCGGCCGTGGGCGAAGACGGGGGCCATCTCAGAGCACCTTCTTGTCGGTCGCGGAGTCGGCCGGCCGGCCCTCGGCGGTGTCCTCCGTCGTGTCCGGGGCGGCCGGGGCGGACGAAGAGGCCGTGTCCCGGGGGGCGGGGACGTCCTCGTACGGCTCGTCCTCCGTGGGGGGCCTGCGCAGCAGGGCGATGGAGCCCGAGACGGTCATCGCCTTCAGCCTGCCGTTGCCCGCGCCGAGACGGCCGGTGATCTTCTTGGCGCCCCACTGGCCGTTGACCCGCAGGTCCTCGAAGGCGCTGGAGACGCTGCCGCTCGCGGTGTTGGCCTCCACCTCGGCGTCCGCGGGGTGGGGGAGCCGAATGGCGATCTCGCCCGAGACGTTCGACAGCCGGACGTCGGTGGGCGAGCCCGTGGCGTCGAGGTCCACGATCATGGAGCCGCTCACCGACTCGGCCCGCACGGAGGAGCCGGATCCCTCGACGACGGTCAGGTCGCCGGAGACCGAGTTGAAGTGGAGGTCGCCCGTGACCGCCTGGGCCTCCAGATTCCCCGAGACGGTCTCCACCCGCACCGGACCTGAGACGCGGACCAGCGTGGTGTCGCCGGTGACGCCCTTCACCTGGACCCGGCCGTCCGTCCCCGAGACCACGGCGGCGGCACCGACCACGCCGACCTCGACGTGCGTGCCGGCCGGGACGGCCAGGGACACGACGGCCGCGCGGCGCCAGCCCTTGCGGTCGAGCCACTTGAGGAAGCCCTTCCAGGGAAGGTCCTCATAGGCCACCGTGAGTGTGCCGCCCTCCTGCTTCACCTGGAGCGGGGGGCCGTCCAGCTCGGACACCTCCAGCCGGGCGGAACTCTCGTCGGTCCCCACGACGTTCACTGTTCCGTTGACGATGCGTACGTGCAGCGTCTGCACGGGGCCGTCGAAGGCGAGCTTCTTCGGCTCTGTCACGGACCACTCGGACATGGTGCAGACCTCCTCGACCGGACCGGACCCCCGCGGAGCCCGAACTCGACGCGCCATATCGCGTCTCACGTATTCACGATATATCGCGGATACGGAAAGTCAAGACACCCGTTCTGGGGATCATGAGTGCATTGAAACGCGCAATTCGCCCTAAAGTGGGGCTATGTCGACTGCCTCCGGCGCGTCCAGGGACGACCGTCCGGCCCCCGGGGCCCTGCTGCTGTGCCGGGCCCGTCCCGAGTCGGTCGGCCCCGCCGCCCAACTGCTGCGCGAGCGGATGCTGCTCGCCGGGGCAGGACCCGAATGGAGCCTGCTGGTCCCCGAGGGCAAGCCCTGGCAGCACGGCGCGGAACCCGTCGACCGCGTGCTCACGGGATGGGCCGCGGCGCTCGCCGTCGGCGCGACCTGGCCCGTGCTGGCGCTCTGGTGGGACACCGACCGCAGCGGTTTCACCCTGGCCTCGGGCTTTCGCCGCACCGTGGGCTACGAATGGCTGGCCAACGGCACCCCCGTCGGCGAGGACGAGGCGATGCGCACCTTCGCCTCCCGGCTCGGCCTCGACCCGGTGCTCGACATGCAGGCGCTGGAACCGCTGACGCAGCCCGACCCGGCGGTCGACGCGCACGCGCGCGTGAGCGGGCTGTTCGCCGTCCTCACGCGCGCGGGGGTGATTCTTCCCGCCGGGGTCGATCCCGGGGAGCCGGCGGACCGGCTGCTCGACGCGGTCCGGATCCGGCCGGACGCCGAGCAGATCGAGTGGACCGGCTGGCGTGCAGCCGTGGAAGCCGAACTCGACGTCGTCGAGAGCGGAGGTCTCGGGCCCTGGCTGCGCGGCCCGCGGGCCCGCAACCTCTCCGCGGCCCAGCTGGCCGTCGGTCTTCCGCTCACCGCCTGGGGGATCCGGCGCCACAGCGGCGGCTGGATCGTCGCCGGAGCGCTCCTGATGCTCCGTGGCGTCCTCGGGCTGGCCTACGACCATCTCCGCGCCTACGACTGAACGCCTCCGCGCGGGGTGCGGCGCCCGGGTTCCCGCCCTGGCCTGCGGCGCCCGGGTTCCCGCCCTGGCCTGCGGCGCCCGGGCTCCCGCCCTGGCCTGCGGCGCCCGGGCTCCCGCCCTGGCCTGCGGTGCTCGGGTTCCCGCCCTGGCCTGCGGTCCTACTCGTCGTCCTCGTCCTCGTCGTCCAGCCGGGCCAGCCAGGTCGCCAGCCGCTCCACCGGCACCTCGAAGTCCGGGTTCAGGTCGACGAACGTACGCAGCTGCTCGGCGAGCCACTCGAAGGTGACCTCTTCCTCGCCGCGCCGCTTCTCAAGTTCCTCGATGCCGCGGTCGGTGAAGTACATGGATGGTGCTCCGTGGGTGAAAGGGAAGTGGAACGCTGGGAAAAGGATAGGCGGGGGCGGGGGGCCCATGAAGGGCCTCTGTCGTGCACGGGCCCCTGCGGCTAGCCTGCAAGGTCGGCTCGAACCACGGGGGCGTGGGGGAACGGGGGATGCCATGAGCGACGCGGTGACGCGCATCGCACGGATCGAGATGCCCGACGGAACACCGGTGTGGGCCCGGATCTCGGGCGCGGACGAACTGGAGGATCCGGGCGGCGAGCTGTCCCTGACGGACGTCGGCTTCGCGGAGCGCGTCGAGGCACAGGTCGAGAGCCTGCACTCCCTGATCACCGGTGTCGCCCGCTCGCTCGCGGCCCCGCTGCGGGCGGTGCGGCCCGACGAGGTCGGCGTCGAGTTCGGCATCGAGCTCACGGCGAAGGCCGGCAAGGTGGTCGGGCTGCTCGCGGACGGCGAGGCCAAGGCGGCCATCACGGTGACGCTCACCTGGAAGGACGGCGGCCCCCCGGACCTGACCGCACCCACGGACCCGCCCCCGCCCTCGGCACCCGGTACGCCCCCGCCCCCGGGCCCAGCCTCGCCCCCGGGTCCAGCCCCGACCCCGGGTCCAGCCTCGCCCTCGGCCCCGACCCCGGCCCCAGGCCCAGCACCGGGCCCAGCCCCAGCACCGGGCACGGGCCCAGCCCCGGCACCGGGCACGGGCCCAGCCCCGACCCCGGGCACGGGCCCAGCCCCGGCGCCCGGTACGTCCCCGCCCCCGGGCCCAGCGGCAGGCGCGGGCCCGGCCGCGGACGGCCCCGCCCCGCGCGCGGGCGCGTCCCCCGGCGCTCCGGCGCATGGTGGGGCCATCGGTCCCGCCGGTGGGGGCGGAGCATGACGGACGGGCACGCCCCGGGCGCACCGGGCGGCCCGGGGAACGCTCACCGTGCGCTGCGTGACCTGGTCATGGCCGCCACCGTACGCATCCATCGCGCGGGCCCCGGGTATGCCCTGGACGAACCCGGCACGTTCCTCGGGAGCGGCTTCTTCATCGCTCCGAACTGGGTTCTGACCTGCGCGCACGTGGTCCGGAGCGGGGAGGGGAACGAGGTGAGGGTGGTGTACGAGAGAGGGCCGGGCCGCGGCACGTCCGCCGTCACCGGCGAGGTCGCCACGGTTCTCCCGGACCGCGCCGGGCTCCCCGCGCGCGGCACCTGGCCGTCCCCCGACCTCGCCCTGGTGCGGCTGCGCGAGCCGGTGGACCACGACTGCGCCTACGTCACCGAACGCCCGGCCGCCTACTACGAGGAGTCGGTCGTCCTCTACTCCGGCTGGTCCGTGGTCGGCGGCGAGCTGCGCCGGCTCAGCGGTACCTGCACGGTCCAGGGCACCCTCGGCGGCTGGTCGGACGACGAGCAGATCCGGCTCGGCGGCGACGTGCTGCCGCCCGGCGTCTCGGGCGGGCCGGTCGTCGACCCCGTACGCGGTGAGGTCGTCGGTGTCCTGAAGTCGCGCACGGACCGGGGGCTCGGCGGCACCTGCACGGGCGTGGAGCAGTTACGGTCCCTGCCGGTGCCTGACGGGGAACCGGCCGCCGAGCACGACGACCCGTACCACGCCGTCTTCCACGCCCACGACCGCTACCACCGGGACCGGCAGCGCCACCCGGACACCGACCGCGGCACCTGGGCCGACGTCCAGAACCAGCTCGGCGCCCGGCCGGGCCGGGCCCTCGGCCCCGAGGAGCGGACCCAGCTGCTCGGCCGGCTCGCCGACCTGCCGCCGCCGGTCAGCACCCGCGCCCTGCTCGGCCTGCTCGAATCCCTGCTGGGCGACCAGGCCGCGATCCCGCATCCGGCCCCGCGCGGCTGGCGCGACGGGCTCGGGGCGCTGTACGAGAGCCCGCGCCAGGACGCCTCCCTCGATCTCGTCCTCGACTACGCCATGCGCGCGATGTCCGCGGAACGTCCCTTCGTCACCCCCGGCACCCGGGCCGCCGAACGGGCGCTGTGGGAGTGGGTGCGGCAGACCGCCGAGGGCCGTCCGGGCCCCGCGTACCGGCGCCGCCTCGGCCAACAGTGGATCGAGCGGCTCCAGTTGGCGCCCCGCGGCCCCTCGGCGGCGGAAGCAGAGGCGGCGCACACCGCCGCACGCGGCGCCGACCGTGCGCCCCGCCTCTTCGTCCTGCTCGAACTGGAGCAGCTGGGCTGGGAGCCGGGGCGCTGCGACTGGCACGTCTCGGTGGGCCGGCCGACCGGCGAGGTGACGCGGCTGCGCGACGGCGAGCGCACCCCGCTGGAGGAACTGCCGGCCGTGCTCGCGCCGCATCTGACGGAGGCGTTCCGCCAGTGCGACGAACCCGGGCGGCCCGCCGACCTCCAGGTGGCGCTGCCCCATCTGCTGCTCGGACTCGACGTCGACGCCTGGCGGTTCGGGCCCGACGAGGCACCGCTCGGCGCCCGCAGGCCCGTGGTCGTGCGCTGCGCCGACCGGGAACAGCTGCCCGACCCGGCCGGCACCGCCGCCCCGGACGCCGGGCCGCTCCCCGCCGACGAGGAGCAGCGCGAGCGCGAGGCCCGCTGGCGGTGGATCCACGCGCACGGCGCCCAGGCCGAGGTCCTCGACTGCGAGGACGGGTTGCGGGTACCGGTACCGGCCGCGGAGTCGCTGCGCGGACTGCCGCACAAGACGATCCCGGTGCTCTGCCGCTACGGCGACCACCGCTTCGAGGACGACCCGGTGGCCATCGTCCGGATCGTGCACGGCGGATACGGCGTCGCGCTGTGGCGGCGCTGGCGCGGGCAGTCCGACGCGGTCTGCGGGGAGTTCCACCGAAGAGCCGGTGACACCGTGGCGGGCGCGGGCGGCGCCGACCGTCTGCCGGAACTGGTGCACGCCCTGCGGGCCGGGCTGAGCGAGGGCCGGCCCGAGACGTACTGGGCCCACGGGATCGCCCTGTTCTACGACGATCCGCGCCGTCCCCTGCCCGGGACCGGAGACCTGCTGGAGGCGCCATGACCGCAACGGCCGACCCGCTGTCGCGTGATGTCCGAAGCAGGCCGAAGTGGGCTGCCGTGAGCCCCTCTTGGGACCTTACGGGGTCCTTCGCGGATCGATACGGTGAGGCGACGATCGACGGCCGCCGGTGTGGACGAGTGACGACGAGGACTGGGCAATGACCGATTCCAGCGAGTGGCTCATCTACCGGGGCGCGGGCGAACCCCACGACGGCCTCGACCGGCTTCCGGCCCCGCCGCCGTGGCGCGACTTCGCGAGCCGGCACGCCTCCTCCGCCGACGGCGACGGCTCCGAGGACCGCAGGCTGGGCGCGCACCGGCATCTGGCCGAGCTGCACAGGCCCGGCGCCGAGGAACTCGAAATGATCAACGCGGCGCTCTATCTGCGCCGGCCCCTGCTGGTCACCGGCAGCCCCGGCGCGGGCAAGAGCACCCTCGCGCACTCGGTGGCGTACGAACTCGGCCTCGGCAACGTCCTGCGCTGGCCGATCGTCAGCCGGTCCACCCTCCAGGACGGGCTCTACCACTACGACGCGATCGCCCGGCTCCAGGACGTGCAGCTCGCCGCGCCGCACGGAGCCGACCCGGCCGCCCCCGGAGCCCCCGGTTCCGTCGAGGGCATCGGCAGCTACATCCGGCTCGGCCCGCTCGGCACCGCGCTGCTGCCCTCCGAGACCCCGCGGGTCCTGCTCATCGACGAGCTGGACAAGAGCGACATCGACCTGCCCAACGACCTGCTGAACGTCCTGGAGGAGGGCGAGTTCGCGATCCCCGAGCTGGAACGCGTCGCCGACAGGCTGCCCGGCGGCGAGGCCGAGGTGCTCACCGCCGACGGCACCAAGGCGCGGGTGCGCGACGGCCGGGTGCGCTGCCACGCCTTCCCCTTCGTGGTGCTCACCAGCAACGGCGAACGCGACTTCCCCGCCCCGCTGATGCGCCGCTGCATCCACCTGGAACTGGGCCGCCCGGACCACAAGCGGCTCGCCACCTTCGTACGCGCCCACCTGGGCGACGAGGCGGCGCGCGCCGGGGACGATCTGATCACCCACTTCCTGGAGCGCTCGCGCAGCGAACTCGTCGCCGCCGACCAGCTGTTGAACGCCATCTACCTCACCGACGCCGCGGCCCCGCCCAGCCGCGACCGGCTCGCCGACCTGCTCATCCAGCGACTCGACCGTCCGAGGTGACGCGCTGATGCCCGGCGGCGACCCGATCGCCGAACTCATCGCCCGGATACGGCGGACCGGGCTCGACCCCGACGCCCGGCAACTGGCCGACGCGCTGTGGCTCGCGCGCTGGTCGCGCCCGACGGACTCCGCCGGGAGCGAGCAGGGGAGCGGCCCCCCGCCGGCCCGCGGGACGGCCGCGGAGGACCCCGCCGTCGTACGCCCGGACCCGCGCGCGGACGAACGGCCGCCGCCCGGCGACGGACCGGGACCGGCCTTGCGGGATCACGGGACGGAGCGGCGTGTCGCGCTGTACCCGGTGCCGCGCGACGGCTCGCCGCGCGGATACGGGCAGGGCCGCTCGGCGGTGCTGCCGGTCGGCGTACCGGCCGCGCCCGCGTTCCCCTCCCCCCTCGAACTCCAGCGCGCACTGCGCCCGTTGCAGGGCTACCGCACCGCGGCGCCACCCCTGCGCAGCGTCCTCGACGAGACCCGCACCGCCGAACGGACCGCCCGCGCGGGCGGACTGGTCCTCCCGGTGTTCCGCGGGCTGACCCGCGCCGACGCCACGCTCCAGCTCGTCCTCGACGCCTCCTCGTCCATGCGCGTGTGGGACCGCATGTTCGCCGAACTGGAACAGGTCTTCGGCCGTCTCGGCGCCTTCCGGGACATCCAGGTCAGCCATCTCCACCAGGGCCCCGACCAGGAACCCGCCGTCAGCCGCAGCCCCGAGCCCGGCGCCGCGCCGCTGCACTCCGCCGACCGGCTGAGCGACCCGACGGGCCGCCGCGTCACCCTTCTCGTCAGCGACTGCGCCGGCCCGCTGTGGCACAGCGGCCACGCCCACCGGCTCCTGCACCACCTGTCCGGGCTCGGCCCCGCCGCCGTCCTCCAGCCGCTGCCCCAGCGCATGTGGAACCGCACCCGGCTCCCCGTGTCCTACGGCGAACTGACCCGCGGCGAGGCCCTCGCGGGCGCCGCCACGCTGAAGGTCCGGCTTCCCGCGGGCACCCCGCCCGAGGCTCGCGGCGGCGCGCTCCCGGTGCCCGTCCTGCCGCCCGAGCCCACCGCGCTCGGCGCCTGGGCACGCCTGCTGTCCGGGGCGGGCGCGGGGGGCGTGGCCGGTGCCGTCGGCTGGGTGCGGGGACACCACGAGCCCGCCCGGAGCACCCGGCCGGGACGCCGGATGTCCGGGCTCGAACTGGTCAGCCGGTTCCGCTCCAACGCCTCCAAGACCGCGGGACGGCTCGCCGGCTATCTCGCCGCGGCCCCGCTCAGCCTCCCCGTGATGCAGCTCGTCCAGCGCACCATGCTTCCCGACTCCGGACCCTCCGAACTGGCCGAGGTCCTGCTCAGCGGCCTGGTCTCACGCGCCAGGACCGAGGAGTACGGCGCCGACGGCACCCAGTGGTACGAGTTCGCGCCCGGCGCGCAGGAGGCCCTGCTGTCCCCGCTGGGACTCGACGAGGCCATGCTCGTGCTCAAGCACTGCTCCGAGTACATCGAGCAGCGCTTCGGCAAGGGCGGCCCCAACTTCCCCGCCCTGGCCCTCGCACAGCTCGGCGAGGGCGGCTCGGGACCGCCGTTCTCGCCCGGCGCCGGATACCCGGGCGAGAACGGGGACAACGGCGGAGCCACCCTCGTACCCCAGCCCTTCGCCGAGGTCGCCGCACGGGTGCTGGAGCGGTTCATGCCCCTGCCGGAACACTTCGCCGGCTACGCGCCGGCCCGCGGCCCCGACGGTCCGCCCGACCAGCGGCCCACCCACCCCGCGGTGCTCCGGGCCCGCACGCTGGCCGGCCGGTTCGCCGGCGACGGCATGGTGCAGGACCTCATCGACGCCGTACAGCTGCTGCGCGGCGCCACCGAACACGAGGAGCTTCCCGGCGCCGACCCGGAACTGTGGGCCGAGTACGCCAACTGCGTCCTGCTGCTGTGGGAGGTGCAGGGCGGCGCCGACCTGCTGCGCGAGGCGGAGGCCGCCGCCGAACGCGCCGTCGCGCACCCACGGGCCCTGCGCGAGAGGGCCGTCCTGGCCCGGGTCCTGCACGCCGCCGCCACCGACCGCAGACGGCGCGGCGACCGGCGCGGCGCGCTCGACCTGCTGCAACGCGCCGACCGCGAGTACGCGGTGGCCTGCGCAGCGCCCGACCTGGACGCCGCGGAGGCCCTGCGGCTCACCCTGGAACGGGTCCGGGCCCTGGAGGCGCAGTGGCGCCTCGGCGGCGACAGCGCGCTCCTCCAGGCGGCGGTCGGCATGCTGGAGGCGTTCGCCGACGCCTGGCCCGACCGGCGGAGCCGCCCCTCGGGACTCCCGCTCGCCCACGGCCGGGTCCTGCTGCGGCTTTCCGGCGCCACGGCCGACCACGAACAGGCCAGGCTGTACGCGGAACAGGGCGCGCGCTCCCTGCGCGCCGCACTGGAGACCGGCCCCGGGGACGTGCCCGCCGCCTCCGCCGCGTCCTCACGCGTCCGCATCCTCCTCGACCTCGTCGACGCGCTCCTCAGGTCCGGCGGCGCGCTGGACGACGCCCAGGCGCATGTCGACGAGGCGCTCGGCCTGACCCGCGAACAGGGGCTGCGCTCCGCCCTGTCGGTCCGCTCCGGGCGCATCCACCTGGCCAGGTACGCCGATTCGGGCGACCCGCGCGAACTCCAGGACGCCGCAGTGCGGTTCGAGCAGGCGTCCCGCGGAGTGCCACGGGACGCCCCCGCGCACGCGGACGTCCTCGCCGAATGGGGCGAGGCCCTGCTGCGGCACGCCGTGCTCGACACCGGACGCGCCCCGGGCGAATCGCTGGCCCGGGCCATCCGGGTACTGCGCGACTGCCGTACGGAGACGCCCGCGGGCAGCGCCGAAATCGCGCACCGGCTGCTGCTGCTGGGCCGCGCGCTGATGCTGCGCTACCGCGCCCGCGGCGACCGGGTCGACCTGCGCGAGGCCGAGCACCTCTTCGGCCTCGCCGCCCTGGAGGACGGCCCGCCGCTCACCACCGCCCGCTGCTGGCTGGAGCTCGGGCAGGCGCAGTTCGAGGCGTACCAGAGCCTCGGCCGCAAGGCACGGCTCGACGAGGCCATCGACGCCTTCCGGGCCGCGGCGGAGTCGGCGCGCGAGGCCGAGGAGGAGGCCGAGACCGGGCGCACGCGCCAGGAGGCCGTGGAACTGGCCGCTCGGGCACAGCACTGGCGGGGTATGTCCTATGAAGCGGCGGCGCGCCCGCGTGCCGCGCGCGAGGCCTACCGCGCCGCGCGGACCGAGTGGTCCCGGCTGCCGGACGGCGTCGCGAGCACGGGTGAGCCGACGGCCAGGCAGACGGCGCAGCGGCTGGCCGAACTGGAGTGAGAACGCCCGCAGGCGGCCGCCGGGGCGGAGTCGGGGAAGGCGAGGGAGACGACATGGGCGTACGGGACGACATACCGGACGGCACACAGGAGCGCGATGCCGCGGGGGAGCGGCGGCCGTGGTCACCGGGCCCGCCGGATCCCGCGGAGCTCCCGGACCTGCTGGACCTGGACCTCGCGGAGCTGAGGACCGTCCAGCATCCGGTGCTGGCGGAGGTGCTGGCCGAACTGCGGACGCGGTCGGGACAGCCCGGCGAGATCCTGTGGGGGTTCAACAGCGCCTTCTGAGCGGCCGGGCGAGGGAGGGACCGGCCCGACATCACGTACGGGCGGTCAGTTCCGGTCTCGCCCCGTGGCTGAACCGGACAACTTCGAAACGGTGACGTTTGTGCCCGGTCCGCGTCCGGGAATGCCGCCCCGTACGGGCAGGGGGCCGTGGCGCGGTTCGCGGCGTGGGATCGCGCGGCCGTACATCATGGGGGTGCCGGAGTGTCTGCACAGGTGACCTCCCCGATCCCCGAACCGCCGTTCCCCTTCCGGCAGTTCATCGTCAAGATGCACGGCCGCTGTAACCTCGCCTGCCGCTACTGCTACCTCTACGAGGGTCCCGACCGCACCTGGCGCACCCGCCCCGCCGCCGCCCCGCCCGGCGTCCTGGCACGGACCGCGCGCAGGATCGGCGAACACGCCGCCGCCCACGGCCTGACGGAGCTGTCCCTGGTCCTGCACGGCGGCGAACCCCTGCTGGCCGGCGTGGACACCCTCGCCCGGTTCACCGGCCTCGTCCGCGACCGGGTCCCGCACGGCTGCACCGTGCACGCCACCGTCCAGACCAACGCCACCCTGCTCACCGAACGGCGGCTCGACGTCCTCGCCCGGCACTCCGTCCGCGTCGGCATCAGCCTGGACGGCGGCCTCGCCGAGCACAACACGCTGCGCACCGACCACGCCGGCCGTCCGTCCTGGCCCGCCGCCGCGCGCGGCGCCCGGCTGATCGCCGAACGCCACCCGGAGGCGTACGCCGGGATCCTCACCGTCGTCGACCCCACCACCGACCCGGTCGAGCTGTACGAGTCCCTGCTCGCGCTCCGGCCGCCCGCGCTGGACCTGCTGCTCCCGCACGGCAACTGGTCCGCGCCCCCACCGCACCGGCAGGGACCGGGAACGCCCTACGGAGACTGGCTGTGCGCCGTCTTCGACCGCTGGTGGCGGGCCGGGCGACGCGAGACGCGCGTGCGGCTCTTCGAGGAGTGCCTCGCGCTGCTCCTCGGGCTCCCCGCCGCCACCGAGTCCCTCGGCCTCACGCCCTTCGACGCCCTCGTCGTGGAGACGGACGGCTCCATCGAGCAGGTCGACTCCCTCAAGTCCTGCTACGAGGGAGCGGCCAGGACCGGCCTCGACGTCTTCCGGCACCGTTTCGACGAGGCGCTGCGCCACCCCGGCGTCGCGGCACGGCAGGCGGGCGCCGCCTCGCTGGCCGCGCGCTGCCGGGCCTGCCCGCTGCTCCACGTCTGCGGCGGCGGACACTACGCGCATCGATACCGGGCCGGACACGGCTTCACCAACCCCTCCGTGTACTGCGCCGACCTCCAGCGCCTCATCCACCACGTCGCCCGCGCGCTGGCCGGGGCCGCCGCCCCCGCCGCCGCCCAAGGAGGCGTCCCGTGATCCCGCCGGCGGTCCCGGAGCGGGCCCTGACCGAACTCGGCCGCACCGAAGGCGGCCCCGAGACGCTCCGGCTCCTCGTCCGCGACCAGCACACCCGACGGCTGCTCCTGCTCCGTGCGGTCCTCGACGCGGCCGAGTCGGCCGGACCCGGCCTCTGCCCCGTCGCCGTCCTGGCCCGGCTCCGCGAGGACTGGGCCCTGCTGGAGGAGGCCGAACGGCTGGAGCGGTACGGACCCGCCGGCCCCCCGTCGGGGTCCGGGGCGGACGCGCCCCGCGGGAACCCGCCTCCGCCGTCCGCCGTGCGAACGCTGCTCCTCCACCCGTTCATCGGCCCCTGGGCCGGGGAAGCCCTGCGCGCGCTCGGCCCGGGAGCGGGCCCCGCCTCCGGCCGGGACCCCCGTGAACCGGCCCGCGCGCTCGCGTACGTCGGAAGGCTCGCCGCCGTCGCCGCCGCCCGCGCCGGGGTGTCCTACGCGGTGCGGCTGACCGCCCACGACGGCGTGCTGGCACTGCCCTCGCTCGGCGCGCTGCACACCGGCGACGGCCGGGGGGACACGGAGGTGGCCGTCGTGCACCGGCACGGTCGGCTGACACTGCGCCGGTCCGGCGAGACCGACGTGGTCGTCCGGCTCCAGAACGGGGCCGGAGCCTGGTCGGAGGCGGCGGCCTGGACGCCCGCCTACGCGCTGCCCGGTCTCGTGCCGGGCTCCGCCGCCGTACCGCTGGACGACCTCGACCCGTACCGGACCGCCCGCGGCGGAGCCCGCCCTGACACCCTGAGCGGCCCGGCCGTCCTCGACGACGCCGACCGCAAGCACTGGCTGCACACCTGGTCGGGCACCGCGGCGGCGCTCGGTCTCGGCGGCGAACGGCGACTCGCGGAAGCGGTGACCCTGCTGCACTGCCTGGTCCCGCTGGCCGCCCCGCCCGGCTCGGGCCCCGACGGAGCCGGCGGCAGTTGCAGCGGCACCCGGCGCGAGGCCTTCGGCGCGGTCCTCAGCAGCGCGCCCGCGACAGCGACCACCTTCGCGGCCACCCTCGTCCACGAGATCCAGCACACCAAACTCGCCGCGCTCGGCGCCATGGTGACGCTCCATCACGCAAGCCCCGAAGCACGCCACTTCGCGCCCTGGCGTCCCGATCCACGCCCCTACGACGGCCTGTTGCAGGGCGCCTACTCCCACCTCGCGCTGGCGGACTACTTCCAGCGCGCCGCCCTCGCCACCACCCTGCCCGCCCAGCGGGACGCCGCCTGGGCGCAGCACGCCCGCTACCAGGCGCAGGTCGGGGCCGCGCTGCCGGCCCTCGTCGGATCGGGTGATCTCACCGTGCGGGGACGCCGGTTCGTCGACCGCATGGTCGAGGTGTACGAACGGCTCGCCGAGCAGCCGCCGCCCCGGGGACACGCGGCACGCGCGACGGCGTACGTCCAGGCCGCCCGAACGCTGTGGTCCCGCCGCCACGCACCGGCCGAATGAACCACGCACGCCGAGGGGGGCGCGCCACGGGCCGATCGAGTCGAACCGTGCCCGCCGAACGCGCCCCGCGCGCCCGTCGAACGCGCCACACCTCGTCGCGATTGAGCCATCCTCGCCGAAAGCCGTGGGTTCCCGGACGCGGGACCGTCGGTGCGCCAAGATCGTCGCTGAACACGTTGGTGGAGGGAACCGTGGAGCAAGCGACTGGTGTGCGTCGGCGCCCTATCGCCGACCCTCGCGGCGGTTCTAAAATCACGCGCGGGGAGGCCGCTGCATGTCTGGAGCTCGTACGCCGGTCGGGCCAGCCGAGAGGGGGCCCGCGAAGCAGACCGTCACCATCAGCTTCGCCGGTTTCAACCGGGCCTGGGCGGCCTGGATCGGGGACCGTCTGGAACGGCGCGGACACCGGGTCGTGTACCAGCGCTGGGACTCCCCGGCCGAGGTGCCCCTCGTGGACCTGCTGCGCGACCTGACCCTCGCCAAGGGCCGCATCCTGATCGTCGTCAGCGAGTGGTACTTCCAGCTCGGCCCGCGCACCCACGAGGAGTGGAACGCCGCGCTGCGCGAGGTCGTCGCCCCCGACCCCTCCCGCTTCGCCGCCGTCTCCGTCACCAACAGCACGGTGCCGACGGCCACCACCGTGCTCGGCGCGGTCGACCTGAACAACATGGGCGCCGACGAGGCCGAGCGCCGCGTCCTCGAGCGCCTCGATCTGCCCGCCGAACCCCTCCCCGAATCCGTCGAGGGCGCCAGGCGCGGTCCCCGCTTCCCGGCCGCCATGCCCGAGGTCTGGGGCGGAGTGCCACGCCGCAACACCCGCTTCACCGGCCGTGAGCCGCTCCTGAACGACGCCTACCACCTGCTCCAGGGCGCCGAGGCCGGCGCGGGCGTGGTCACCCTGCACGGCATGTCCGGCGTCGGCAAGACGCAGCTCGCCGCCGAGTACGTGTACCGCTTCGGCTCCGAGTACGACGTGGTGTGGTGGGTCAACGCCGAGAAACGCGTCACCTACCGGCGCCGACTGGCCGAACTGGCACCGCAGTTGGGCCTCAGCACCGGCGCCGAGTACGGCGAACGGCTGCGCGCCGTACGCGACTCGCTGCGCCGGGGCGACCCGTACTCCCGCTGGCTGCTGATCCTGGACGGCGCGGACGAGCCCGACCAGATCTACGACCTCGTCCCCACCGGGCCCGGCCACGTCCTGATCACCTCGCGCAACCCCGAGTGGAGCGAGCACAACAGCAAGCTGCTGGAGGTGCCGGTCTACGCGCGCGACGAGTCCGTCGCGTTCATCCGCCGCCGCGCGCCCCGCCTGACCGAACCCGAGGCGGACCAACTCGCCGAGGCACTGGAGGACTTGCCCCTCCTGCTGGACCAGACGGCCGGCTGGCTCAACGACTCGGACCTCTCCGTCCAGGAGTACATCGCCCTGCTGGACGGCGGCATCGACCAGGACGTCGTCAAGATCTCCGCCGACTTCCCGGTCGCCTTCCAGACCGCCTGGTCGATACTGCTGAACAAACTCCGCGACACCGTCCCGGAGTCCGTCGACCTGCTCCGCCTGTGCACCTTCTTCGCGCCCGGCTTCATCCCCGTACGCCTGCTGAAGGACATGCCGCACGACCAGCTGCCGGAACAGATCGCGGGCCTGCTCAACGACCCGCTGCTGTGGAACAGGGCCATCAACCAGCTCCGCCAGTACTCCGTCGTCCGCCTGGAGTCCCACGAGGCGGCCGGCGACGAGGCCGCGTCCTCCGGCGAGTCCCTGTACCTGCACCGCATGGTCCACCAGATCGTCCACAAGGACATGCCCGACGAGGACCGCCGCGAGTTCATCGACGTGGTCCGGCGCGCCCTGGCCGCCGCGGACCCGCGCAGGCCCACCGACACCCGGCTGTGGAGCGGCTACGCGGAGATCGTGCCCCACCTCAAGTACGCGGACGTCCTTCAGAGCAAGGACCCGGCGGTGCAGGGCCTCGTCTTCAACTGCCTTCGCTACATGTACCTCTCGGGCGAGTACGTGGCCGGCATCAAGCTGGGCGAACGCGCCATGGCGGCCTGGCGGGTCCTGCTCGGCGAGAACCACCCACGGATCTGGGAACTGACCCACCACTACGCCAACCTGCTGCGCGTGGTCGGCGACTACCGGCGCACCGAGGCCATCGAACGTGCCGCCGTCGAGCACCTGCGCGAGGAACGCGGCTCCCAGGACCTGGAGCACCTGCGCGCCGCCACCGGCCTCGCCGCCGACCTGCGCGGCCTCGCCCGCTACGACGAGGCGCTGGAGATCTCCCAGTGGATCTTCCTGGCCTACCGGGACCTCCTGGGCGACGCCGACTCCCGTACCCTCGGCGCGCAGAACAACCTGGCCGTGTCGCTGCGCCTGCTCGGCCGTTTCGAAGAGGCCCTGGACATCGACCGGCGCACCATGGAGTCGCGCCGACAACTGCTGCGCGGCCGCCACCTGTGGACCCTCTCCTCCCAGATCCACTACGCGACCGACCTGCGCTACCTCGGGCGCTACACCGAGGCCGAGTCCATCCAGACGGAGAGCGTGCGCGAACACCGCATCGTCATGGGGGCCGACAACCCGCAGACCCTGGACGCCGAACACAACCTGGCCCTGTGCCAGTACCGCGGCGGCGACCGCCGGGCCGCGGGCGCGCTGTTCGCCCGCGTCCTGGAGCGCTGCGAACGCGTGCTGGGCGAGACCCATCCGCAGACCCTGCGGTTCGCCGCCAACACGAGCTGCTTCGTGCGCGAGCACGGCGACATCGACCAGGCGCGGGAGATCGGCGAGTCCGTCGTCGCCCGCTACGAGGTCATGCTCGCCGAGGGCCACCCCTACATCGCCGGTGTCCGCGCCAACCACGCCCTGGTCCTGCGGAGCGTCGGCGAACGCGATCACGCCCACGCCGCCATCGACGAGGCACTCGCCGACATGACCGCCGCGGTCGGCGAGAACCACCCCTGGACACTCGGCTGCGCCATCAACGCCGCCGCCCTGCGCAACCTCATCGGCGACCCCGAGTCGGCCGCGGCGCTCACCCAGGACACGGTGGTCCGTGCCACCGAGGCCCTCGGCCGCACCCACCCGCTGACCCTCTCGGCCCGGATCGCCCTCGCTGCCGATCTGCGCGGACTGCGGGACCGCCAGCAGGCGGAGAAGGTCGAACAGGCCGCCCTCGACGACCTGGCCGCCACCCTGGGCCCCCAGCACGTCCACACCATCTCCGCCCGCTCCCGCAACCGGCCCTTCTGGGACTTCGAACCGCAGGAGACCTGAGGTCCGGGCCCCGGACCGCGCACGACGAAGAGGCCCGGCCCCGAGTCCAGTGGACTCGGGGCCGGGCCTCTTGCTGCTGTCCTGCCGGAGGCCTAGGCCTCGAACACCTCACGCACCAGCTGCTCCTGCTCCGCCTGGTGCCGCTTCGCGGAACCGACGGCGGGGGAGGAGGAGTGCGGACGCGAGATACGGCGCAGGCGCTCGGCACCCGGGACGTCCGCGCCGACCGCCAGGTCCAGGTGGTCGATCAGGTTGAGCGCGATGAACGGCCACGCACCCTGGTTCGCCGGCTCCTCCTGGGCCCACAGGTACTTCTCGGCATTCGGATACTTGGCGATCTCCGCCTGGAGCTCGGCACCCGGGAGCGGGTACAGACGCTCGATACGGATGATCGCCGTGTCCGTGGAGCCGCGCTTCTTCCGCTCGGCCTCCAGGTCGTAGTACAGCTTGCCGGCGCAGAAGACGACCTTGCGCACGGCGGACGCCTCGACCGAGTCGTCACCGATGACCGGGCGGAACTGGCCCGAGGTGAACTCCTCCGCCTTCGAGGCCGCGGCCTTCAGGCGCAGCATCGACTTCGGGGTGAAGACGACCAGCGGCTTGTGGTGCGGGTTGTGCACCTGCCACCGCAGGAGGTGGAAGTAGTTCGACGGGAGCGTCGGCTGGGCGACCGTCATGTTGTTCTGGGCGCACAGCTGGAGGAAGCGCTCGATCCGGGCCGAGGAGTGGTCCGGGCCCTGGCCCTCGTAACCGTGCGGCAGCAGCAGGGTGACGCCGGACGTCTGGCCCCACTTCTGCTCCGCCGCCGAGATGTACTCGTCGACGATCGTCTGCGCGCCGTTGACGAAGTCGCCGAACTGCGCCTCCCACAGCACCAGCGCGTCCGGGCGGGCCAGCGAGTAGCCGTACTCGAAGCCCATGACCGCGTACTCGGAGAGCAGCGAGTCGTAGACGTTCAGACGGGCCTGCTCGTCCGAGAGGTACTGGAGCGGGGTGTAGTCCTCGCCGTTGACCCGGTCGATCAGCACCGCGTGGCGCTGGCCGAAGGTGCCGCGGCGCGAGTCCTGGCCGGACAGCCGGACCGGCGTGCCCTCCAGGAGCAGCGAACCGATGGCGAGGGTCTCGCCCATGCCCCAGTCGATCGTGCCGTCCTCGATCATCGCCGCGCGGCGCTGGAGCTGCGGGAGCAGCCGCGGGTGCACGGTGACGTTGTCGGGGATGTTGACCTGGGACTCGGCGATCCGCTTCACGATCTCCTGGGAGACCGCGGTGGACACGGCGACCGGGAACTCGGCCTGCACGTCCGGGACATGGGCCTCGGGCGCCTGCGCGACGGCCTCGCGGACCTCGGTGAAGACCTTCTCCAGCTGCCCCTGGAAGTCCTGGAGCGCCTGCTCGGCCTCTTCGAGGGTGATGTCGCCGCGACCGATGAGGGACTCGGTGTAGAGCTTGCGCACCGAGCGCTTCTTGTCGATCAGGTCGTACATCAGCGGCTGCGTGAACGCCGGGTTGTCGGACTCGTTGTGCCCGCGGCGGCGGTAGCAGATGAGGTCGATCACGACGTCCTTGTTGAACGCCTGACGGAACTCGAAGGCCAGCCGCGCGACGCGGACGACGGCCTCGGGGTCGTCGCCGTTCACGTGGAAGATCGGCGCCTCGATCATGCGGGCCACGTCGGTGGCGTACATGGAGGAGCGCGACGACTCCGGGGCGGCGGTGAAGCCGACCTGGTTGTTGATGACGATGTGGACCGTGCCGCCCGTGCGGTAGCCGCGCAGCTGCGACATGTTGAGCGTCTCGGCGACCACACCCTGGCCGGCGAAGGCCGCGTCACCGTGCAGGGCGACGGGCAGGACGGTGAAGTCCGTGCCGCCCTTGTTGATGATGTCCTGCTTGGCGCGGACGATGCCCTCGATGACCGGGTCGACCGTCTCCAGGTGGGACGGGTTGGCGGCCAGCGAGACCCTGATCTGCTCGCCGTCCAGGCCGGTGAAGGTGCCCTGGGCGCCCAGGTGGTACTTCACGTCGCCGGAGCCGTGCATCGACTTCGGGTCGAGGTTGCCCTCGAACTCGCGGAAGATCTGCGCGTACGACTTGCCGACGATGTTGGCGAGGACGTTCAGGCGGCCGCGGTGGGCCATGCCGATGACGACCTCGTCCAGGCGGGACTCCGCGGCGCTGTCGATGACGGCGTCCAGGAGCGGGATGACCGACTCGCCGCCCTCAAGGGAGAAGCGCTTCTGGCCGACGTACTTCGTCTGGAGGAAGGTCTCGAAGGCCTCGGCGGAGTTCAGGCGGCGCAGGATGCGCAGCTGCTCCTCGCGCTCCGGCTTGGAGTGCGGGCGCTCGATGCGGTCCTGGATCCACTTGCGCTGCTTCGGGTCCTGGATGTGCATGAACTCGATGCCGGTGGTGCGGCAGTACGAGTCGCGCAGCACACCGAGGATGTCGCGCAGCTTCATCAGGGACTTGCCGGAGAAGCCGCCGACCGCGAACTCGCGCTCCAGGTCCCACAGGGTGAGGCCGTGCTCGGTGATGTCCAGGTCGGGGTGCTTGCGCTGCTTGTACTCCAGCGGGTCGGTGTCGGCCATGACGTGGCCGCGGACCCGGTAGGAGTGGATCAGCTCGAAGACGCGGGCGGCCTTGGTGACGTCGTCGTCGTGGCTGGCGTCGATGTCCTTGAGCCAGCGGACCGGCTCGTAGGGGATCCGCAGCGACTCGAAGATCTCGTCGTAGAAGCCGGTCTCGCCGAGCAGGTAGTTCGCGACGATGCGCAGGAACTCGCCGGAGGCGGCGCCCTGGATGACCCGGTGGTCGTAGGTCGACGTGAGCGTCATGACCTTCGCGATGCCGAGCTTGTTCAGGGTGTCCTGGGAGGTGCCCTGGAACTCCGCCGGGTAGTCCATCGAGCCGACGCCCATGATGACCGACTGTCCGGGCATCAGACGCGGGACCGAGTGGACGGTGCCGAGGCCGCCGGGGTTGGTCAGGGAGACCGTGACACCGGTGAAGTCGTCCATCGTCAGCTTGCCGTCACGGGCGCGGCGGACGATGTCCTCGTAGGCCTGCCAGAACTCGAAGAAGTTCAGCGTCTCGGCCCTCTTGATGCCCGCGACGACCAGCTGGCGGTCGCCGTTGGGCTTCACCAGGTCGATGGCGAGGCCGAAGTTGACGTGCGCGGGCTTGACGAGGGTGGGCTTCCCGTCCTTCTCCGCGTAGTGCCAGTTCATCGACGGCATGGCCTTGATGGCCTGCACCATCGCGTACCCGATGAGGTGGGTGAAGGAGATCTTCCCGCCCCGGGCGCGCTTCAGGTGGTTGTTGATGACGATGCGGTTGTCGAAGAGCAGCTTCACCGGGACCGCGCGCACGGACGTGGCCGTGGGCAGTTCCAGGGAGGCGTTCATGTTCTTCGCGACGGCACCGGCGGGACCGCGCAGGGTCACGTACTCGGGGCCCTCGGGCGCCTCGGCGGCCGGAGCGGCCTTCGGCTTCGCGGCGGCCGGAGCGGCAGCGGCGGGAGCCGGGGCGGCGGCAGCGGGCTTCGGAGCCGCGGGAGCGGCGGCCGGAGCGGGCGCGGGCGCGGCCGGGGCCTGGGGAGGAGCCTGGCGCGCCGCGGGCGGCACGGGAGCGGCCTGCGTGGCCGGGGTGGTGGTCCCTGCGGCCCCCGCGGCCGCAGTACCCGCCGGAGCCTGGGCGGCGGGCGCCCCGGGCTTGTAATCGGCGAAGAAGTCCCACCAGGCTCGGTCTACGGAATTCGGGTCCTGGAGGTACTGCTGATAGATCTCGTCGACGAGCCACTCGTTGGCACCGAAGGCGGCCGCGGGGTTCTTCCCGGCGGCTTGGTCATCGGTCGAGATACTCGAGTTACTGGGGGACTGTGGCGACACGGCGCTAACCGCCCTCTTCCGCTTCGCAAGGTGATGGACAGCGGGAATAAAGGCTACGCCTCCCTGGCCGAGAAGGTCAGGCCGGGCCCGTCCAACGTCGCGTAAGTCACATCGGAATCCGTGTTTCGCCCATGGAAATGGCGGGAAACAAGCGAGGTTCCACTTCGGAACGGGTACGTCGACCCGGGGTCGCGGCAACCCTCACGCGGCCCTGTGCCTGATCACACGTGTACGCCGGCGGCGACAGTGGTGGATCTTGCGGCTCCGGTTCGAACTTTACGTCAACTTGGCAGGGAAGGGAGGCCCGGAAGGATGACCTGGATCCGGCAGCCCCGCTGAGATTCGGCCACACCGATCCGTCCGCCGTGCAGATCCACCGCCCAGCGGGCGATCGCGAGGCCGAGACCGGTACCGCCGTCGCTGCCCGGACCGTGCGGCGCGGGGACCCCGCCGCGGTTGAACCGCTCGAACACGCGGTGCCACTCCGACTTCGGGATCCCGGGGCCCTCGTCCAGGACCTCCAGGGCCAGCGACTCGGGAAGGTCGCCCCGTCGCGCCCGTACCGTCACCCGGCCGTGCGGCGGGCTGTGCTTGACCGCGTTGTCGATGAGATTCGCCACGACCTGGTGGATCCGCTCCGGGTCCGCGTGCGCGGTCAGCTCCGGCGGGGACACGTCGAGGTGCAGATGGACGTCCGTACGGGTGTGGCCGCCGCCGGAGCCCGACGCGAGGTCCGCGCGTGCCGAGGCGACCATGTTGGCCTCCTTCAGCACTCCGGACAGATACGGCCACACCTCGAAGCGCCGCCTGCGCAGCGGTACGACGCCGTTGTCCAGCCGGGACAGGTCCAGCAGCGTCTCCACCAGCCGCCCGAGGCGCTCCGTCTGCTTCAGCGCGGTGCGCATCGTCTCGGGGTCGGCCTCCGAGACACCGTCCACGACGTTCTCCAGAACGGCGCGCAGCCCCGCGATCGGGGTGCGCAGCTCGTGCGAGACATTCGCCACGAGCTCCTTGCGCTGCCGGTCCTGGGCCTCCAGCTCGTCGGCCATGAGGTTGATCGTCTGGGCCAGGTCGCCCAGCTCGTCCCGCCGGTCGTCCCGCACCCGCCGGGTGTAGTCGCCGTGCCAGATCGAGCGGGCCACCGCGTTCATCTCGTCCAGCGGCGCGGTCAGCGAGTGCGCCACGAACTGCGTGATCAGCAGCGTGGCGATCATCGAGAAGACCGTGATGAAACGGAGCTCCGTCTTGGTGTGCACCGCGATCATCGAAAGACCGGTCGTGATGAGCACGGAGATGACGACCAGCGCGCCCAGCTTGGTCTTGATCGAGAAGGGGCGCACCTCGCCCCAGGAACCCGAGCTCCTGCGCTCCACGGGCACGCGCTCGCCGAGCCCGCGTCCCCGCTCTCCGAGTCCGCTCATCACATCAGCCCCTCACGGGTCCCGGTCGCCCGGGTCCCGACGTCTCCTGCCCAGGCCCGGCTCAGGGAGTCGGGGTCTCCAGCGCGTAGCCGACGCCGTGCACCGTGCGGATCCGCTCGGCACCGATCTTGCGGCGCAGCGCCTTGATGTGGCTGTCGACGGTCCGGGTACCGGAGGCGTCGGCCCAGTCCCACACCTCGGCGAGCAGCTGCTCGCGCGAGAGTACGGCACGCGGGGTGTTCGCGAGGCAGACGAGCAGGTCGAACTCGGTCGGCGTGAGGTGGACGTCCTCGCTGCGGACCCGCACGCGGCGCTGCGCGTGGTCGACCTCCAGCTCGCCGAGCCGCAGGATGCCGCTGCGCGGGGTGGAGGCAGCGACGACGGCGCGCTCGACCCTGCGGAGCAGGACGTGCACCCGGGCGGCCAGCTCGCGCATCGAGAACGGCTTGGTCATGTAGTCGTCGGCGCCGACCCCGAGCCCGACCAGCATGTCGGTCTCGTCGTCGCGCGCGGTGAGCATCAGCACCGGCACCGGACGGGCGGCCTGCACACGGCGGCAGACCTCCAGACCGTCGAAGCCGGGCAGCATGATGTCGAGGATCAGCAGATCGGGCTGCCATGCCTCGGCGGTGTCGACGGCGGCAGGGCCGTCACCCGCGGTTTGCACGAGGAACCCCTCGGCTCGCAGACGGGCCGCGATGGCGTCGACGATCGTGGGGTCGTCCTCGACGACCAGGACACGGCGCTGAGCGCCGGGGGTCGCCGCCGTGCCGTTCTGGGAGGTGTGTGTCTGCTCCATCGCCCGCCCCTGAAGTGTGCTTTCCGGAATCCGTGGGGTGATCCCATGACTGCGCTTGACGCTTGAATGATCCGCGTCAGGCAAGCAGGGTACGGGCAGTGGGTGCGGCTCGGCTATCCAGGCCTCACCGCGAGATGCACCACGTCGGGAACGCCCCGGGCAACGGGGACCACTTCGGTACGGACCCGTTGGAATCCGGCATTCCGCAAGGTTCCTTCAAATTCCGGAGAGGGCTCGGCCGACCACACGGCGAGAACGCCGCCGGGCCTCAACGCCCTTGCGCAGCTTGCCAGTCCGGACGTCCCGTACAGGCCCGCGTTGCCGTCGGTGACCGTCCAGCCGGGTCCGTTGTCGATGTCGAGGCACAGGGCGTCGAACGTGTCGGAGATCTCATTGACGTAGTCGACGAGATCCCTCTCGACGATCTCCGTACGCGGGTCGGCGAGCGCCCCGGCCGAGAGCGGCGCCAGGGGGCCGCCCCGGTGCCAGTCGATGATCGCTCGTTCGCGCTCGACAACCGTGATGCGTCCCCAGCGGTGATCGGCCGCCGCGTGCGCCAGCGAGAACCCGACGCCGAGCCCGCCGATCAGCACGCTCGGCTCCGGGCGCCCGTCCAGGGCGTCGTACGCCGCGTCCACGAGCAGCCGCTCGGAACGCCCGTCGGAGGTGTCCATCAGGAAGCACCCGTTGGCGATGATCTGGAGCAGGGCGCCGTGGCGCCGCAGCACGACCTCGCCGTACGGGCCCTGGCGGCGGTCGATGACCTCGGGAGTGTCGTACGCGGCAGTCATGGCCGCCATCCTGGCATTTTCACCTGTACGGGTCGCGGGAATTGCGGGGTGCGGCGGCGCCGGCCGGTTCGGCGGCCTCCGGGGTGAGAGCGGAGCCTCCCGGGTTGACGCGGAGGCGGCTCCGGCGTCCCGGCCCGTTTGTTGAGGACTTCCTGAGAATCCTCGCGTGCGTGGCGCCGGTCATAGACAGCGACGGGAGGGGACGCGAAGGGTGGAGGGTGACGGAAGGAGCGCCGTGGATCCGAGCACAACCGACCGGACCGGCACACTCCCCGGCGACGTCTCCCCATCCCTCGGTGAAATCTCCCCATCCCTTGTCGATGCCTCCCCATCTATAGGAGGGGCTTCGGCGGGTGCCGACGTTTCGGCGGGTGCCGACGGGGAAGCCGCATCTCCTGACATGGCCCACCCGTCACCGCCGAACCAGCTTTCCGCGATGCCCCAGCAGCGCTACGGGTCCACGACGCCGGCGGTGCCCGTCACCGGACCGGTGGACCCTCCCGGGCCGGCGGTCACGGGCGCCGTGCCGCGTTCGCCGGAACCGGCGGGCACGAGCGCCGTGCCGCGTTCCCCGGAACCGGCGGGCACCAGCGACGGCCTGTCCGCGGGGCGGCGGGTCCTGCGGCTCGTGCCCAGCCCGCGGGGTACGCCCTTCGCCTTCGGGTACGCGGCCGTCCTCGCCGTCACCTCCTACCTGGCCGACCACGCGCACCCCGCGTTCGTCCGCGCCCTGCACCAGGCGTCCAGCACGGACGTCGCCCACCTCGTGCGGCACCCCGTCCTCGTCCTGCTCGCCAGCGCGCTGTGGATCGTCGGCGGGATCGCCTCGCCGTACGCGGCCGGCTTCCTGCTCGTGCTGACCGCGCTGGAGCGCCGTACCGGCGCCGCGTGCGCGGCCGGCGTCTTCCTGCTCGGGCACGTGGTGGCCACGCTCGTCACCGAACTGCCGGTCGGGGCCGCGGTGCTCACGGGCGTCCTGCCGGTCGGCGACACGCACCGGCTCGACTACGGCATCAGCTTCGGCGTCGCCGCGAGCGTCGGCTCGCTCGCGGGACTCCTCTCTCCCTGGGTGCGCTGGCCGCTGCTGATCGGCTTCGGGTCGGTCCTCACCCAGGACCTGATCCTCCTCACCGACCCCGTGACGGACACGGGCCACCTCGTCGCGCTGGCGATCGGCGTCGCGACCTGGCCGTTCGTACGGCGACGGCACCGGCGGCACCCGGCGGCACCGGCCGCCCGCCCGTGAGGCGCGGCCACGCCGACCGGACGGCCGCCTTCCCGGCCGGGGCCTCCGGGCCGAGCCAGGACCGACGGACAAGAACCGCCCCGGTTGACCCGTCCGAGTGGCGGCAGCAGCACCCCGCCGGGGCATGGCCGCACACACCGGGGGCGCCGCGCACGGCAGGGCCATCGCGCACGGCAGGGCCCGCAGACGGCGGGGCCGCACGCCGTGCGGCGGCGGGGCCGCACGCCGTGCGACCGCACCCGGCGTGGCCCGCCTGATCCACCCGGGTGGGGCCGGTCGCCCGACCGGCCCCCAGGGGAGTTGCCGCACGCCGTGCGACTGCACGTGGCACGACCGCACCAGGCGCCACGCGCGCGTGATCTCCCCGGGGACCGGTCGCCCGACCGGCCCCGGGGGACAGCGCCCGGGGGACAGCGCCCGGGGGACAGCGCCCGGGGGACAGCGCCCGGGGGACAGCGCCCGGGGGACAGCGCCCGACCGGCCCCGGGGTACAGCGTCCGCGGCGGAGGCCGTCCCCGGTGAGGCTCTAGCGGGTCGGCGAACCGTTCTGGGCGTCGGCCGCGGACTGCCAGGCCTGGAGGCCGGCCATGGAGGCCTCCTTGGCCCGCCGCCAGTGCAGGGCCGCCTGCTGGGACGGGGGCATGTCCATGGCCCGGACCATGCGTCGGCCCGCGGCGAGCAGGGCGCCGGCCGCGATGACCATGCCGGTGCACGCCACCACGGTGCCGGCCACGGTGAGCACGGCACCGGCCGTCACGAGCCGGGTGTCGATGTCGATCTTGCGCTGGGCGAGGTGATGGTTCATGTCCCCACCATCCGAGCCCGAAGCCCACCCCGCATCCCGGGCACTCCTCTCGCGCGTCCCGGCAGCGGATGCGCGGCGGCTCTTGATCGCCGCCGAGGCCCGCTGCTTGGGTGGCCCGCATGACAGAACTCGGACCCGTCACCTGGCCGCCCGCCCCGATCAGGACCGAGAGGCTCGTGCTCCGCGCGCCCGAGGCCCGGGACCGGCCGGCGTTCGTCGACCTGCTCGCCTCACCGGAGGTGCACACCTACCTCGGCGGCCCCCGCCCGCGTGAGGAACTCGAACGCGAGACGCCCGAGGTGCCCGAGGGGTGGCCCGGGAGTTTCGCCGTCGAGCGCGACGGCGTCGTGATCGGTCAGATCCTGCTCAGGAGAGCACCCGCACACGGTCGCCCGGCCGCCGCGGGCAAGGTCGATCTCGGCTACCTGTTCCTGCCGCGGGCGTGGGGACACGGATACGCGGCCGAGGCGTGCGCGGCGGCACTCGACTGGCTCGACACCGTCCTCCCCGGCGAGCCCGTGGTGCTCCACACCCAGACCGCCAACGCCGGCTCCATGCGCCTCGCGGCCAAGCTGGGGTTCACCGAGGCGGAGCGGTTCCGGGCCTGGGACGCCGAGCAGTGGCTCGGCCTGCGGACGCGTCCCTGAGCCGCAATCCCGGGAGCGGGAAAGCGATCGCTCAGAGCGAACAGGTCCCGGGGAACATTGCGGAGCCCCCGTGCATTGAGTCGACATAGCTCAACTTGAATGCCGAAGGGGAGATCATGGCTTCGACGTCCGCATCACTCACTCTGCCCGTGCTGCCGCTCGACGACGAGGTCGTGCTGCCCGGCATGGTGGTTCCGCTGGACCTGAACGACACCGATGTGCGCGCCGCGGTGGAGGCCGCTCAGGCCGCCGCCCGTTCAACGCCCGGAAAGCCTCAGGTACTCCTGGTGCCACGCATCGACGGGACCTACGCGAGCACCGGCGTGCTCGGCACCGTCGAGCAGGTCGGCCGGCTGGCCGACGGCGACCCGGGCGCGCTGATCCGGGGACGCGGGCGCGTGAAGGTGGGCGCGGGGACGACCGGTCCCGGCGCCGCCCTGTGGGTCGAGGGCACCCGGGTCGAGGAGACCGTGCCCGACCCGCTGCCCGGCCGGGTCACCGACCTGGTGAAGGAGTACAAGGCCCTGGCCACCAGCTGGCTGCGCAAGCGCGCCGCCTGGCAGGTGGTGGACAGGGTGCAGCAGATCGACGACGTCTCCGCCCTTGCCGACAATTCCGGTTACTCACCTTTCCTCAGCGTGGAGCAGAAGGTCGAACTGCTGGAGACGGCCGACCCGGTGGCCCGGCTCAAGCTCGCCACCGAGCAGCTCCGCGAACACCTCGCCGAGCAGGACGTCGCCGAGTCCATCGCCAAGGACGTCCAGGAGGGCGTCGACAAGCAGCAGCGCGAGTTCCTCCTGCGCCGCCAGCTCGAAGCCGTACGCAAGGAGCTGCGCGACCTCAAGGGAGAGGACGGCGAGGACGAGTCCGACGACTACCGCGCCCGCGTGGAGGCCGCCGACCTCCCGGAGAACGTCCGCGAGGCGGCTCTCAAGGAGGTCGAGAAGCTGGAGCGGTCCAGTGACCAGTCGCCCGAGGGCAGCTGGATCCGGACCTGGCTCGACACCGTCCTGGAACTGCCGTGGAACGAACGGACCGAGGACGCGTACGACATCCGGGGCGCCCAGGCCGTGCTCGACGCCGAGCACGCCGGTCTGGAGGACGTGAAGGAGCGCATCACCGAGTACCTGGCCGTGCGCAAGCGGCGCTCGGACCGGGGACTGGGAGTCGTCGGCGGGCGGCGCGGCGGTGCCGTGCTCGCGCTCGTCGGCCCGCCCGGCGTCGGCAAGACCTCGCTCGGCGAGTCCGTCGCGCACGCCATGGGCCGCAAGTTCGTCCGCGTCGCCCTCGGCGGCGTCCGGGACGAGGCCGAGATCCGCGGACACCGCCGTACGTACGTCGGCGCGCTGCCCGGCCGGATCGTGCGCGCCATCAAGGAGGCCGGGTCGATGAACCCGGTGGTCCTGCTCGACGAGATCGACAAGGTCGGCTCCGACTTCCGGGGCGACCCGGCGGCGGCGCTGCTCGAAGTCCTCGACCCGGCGCAGAACCACACCTTCCGCGATCACTACCTGGAGGTCGAACTCGACCTGTCCGACGTGGTGTTCCTCGCCACGGCCAACGTCCTCGAAGCCATCCCGGAGGCCCTGCTCGACCGTATGGAGCTGGTCCGCCTCGACGGCTACACCGAGGACGAGAAGGTCGTCATCGCCCGGGACCACCTGCTGCCGCGCCAGCTGGAGCGAGCCGGTCTGGAGAAGGACGAGGTCGTCCTCGACGAGAGCGCGCTGCGCAGACTCGCCGGGGAGTACACCCGGGAAGCGGGCGTACGGAACCTGGAGCGGGGCATCGCCCGGCTGCTCCGCAAGGTCGCGGCCCAGCACGAACTGGGCGAGCGGAAGCTGCCGTTCACGGTGACGGACGCCGACCTGCGCGGACTCATCGGGCGCCCGCACCACGTGCCCGAGTCCGCCCAGGACCCCGCCGAGCGGCGCACGGCGGTGCCCGGAGTCGCCACGGGCCTCGCGGTCACCGGCGCGGGCGGGGACGTCCTGTACGTGGAGGCGTCGCTGGCCGACCCGGAGACGGGCGCGGCCGGTCTGACCCTCACCGGTCAACTCGGGGACGTGATGAAGGAGTCGGCACAGATCGCGCTCTCCTTCCTGCGCTCGCACGGCGCGGAGCTCGAACTCCCCGTCGGCGATCTGAAGGACCGGGGCGCGCACATCCACTTCCCGGCGGGCGCGGTCCCCAAGGACGGCCCGAGCGCGGGCGTCACGATGACGACCGCCCTGGCGTCGCTGCTGTCCGGGCGGCTGGTCCGCACCGATGTGGCCATGACCGGTGAGGTGTCGCTGACCGGCCGGGTCCTGCCGATCGGCGGGGTGAAGCAGAAGCTGCTCGCCGCGCACCGGGCGGGTGTCACGACGGTGATCATCCCCAAGCGCAACGAGGCCGATCTGGACGACGTACCGGCCGAGGTCCTGGAGAAGCTCGACGTCCACGCCGTCACGGACGTCCGCCAGGTCCTGGAGCTGGCTCTGGCGCCGGCGACGAACGGCGCCGTGCCGGAGGTTCCGGTAGCGGCGTGACGGACGCTGCCGGAAGGGAGGGCCCGGGTCCCGTGAGGGAGACCCGGGCCCTCGCCGTGCCTGCCGCCTGCCGCCTTCGCCGTGCCTGCCCGCAGGCGTGGTGCCGTACGCCGGGTGCCTGCGCCGTGCCCGGGGGTGGCCGTCTGCGCGAGGCCGCGTTCCGGTCGTACGGCGGCGGTGCGCCTCAGCCGTTGGCGAGTGCCTGGACGCGGTCCAGGGCGCCGTTGAACTTGTCGTGGTCACCGACCGTCGGGCCGGACGACGTGTACTGCCACATCGTGTAGTAGCCCCAGCCCGCCGGGAGCGTCCCCGGATCGGAGGCGTAGCGCGCGATCCACAAGGGGTTGGAGGCGGCGAAGCCGGAGTAGTCGCCGGTGCACTGGGTCCACCAGCTCGCGGCCGTGTAGATCACCGCGTCGCGGCCGGTACGGGCCTTGTACTGGGTCAGGAAGCTGCTGATCCAGCTGACCATCGCGCTCTGCGTCTTGCCGTAGCAGGCGGCACCGTACGGGTTCCACTCGATGTCGAGGGTGCCGGGCAGCGTCCTGCCGTCGCCCGACCAGCCGCCGCCGTGGTCCACGAAGTAGTTGGCCTGGGTGGCACCGGTCGTGGTGTCCGGGGTCGCGAAGTGGTACGCCCCGCGGATCATGCCGACGCCGTAGGCGCCGTTGTACTGCTGGGCGAAGTACGGGTTCGTGTAGTACGTCCCCTCGGTCGCCTTGGTGTAGGCCCACCTGACGCCGCTGCTCCACAGCGTGGACCAGGCGACGTTGCCCTGGTAGCCGGCGACGTCCACGCCCTCCGTCTGGGTGGCGTCACCGGTGGACGGCGTACCGCCCTGGCCGTCGTGGGCGACGACCCCCATGCCCATCCGGGCGGACCCGCGTGCGGGGATGTCGGCGGCGGAGGAGGGGAGGGTGGTCAGGAGGGAGAAGGCGGCGAGCAGGGTTCCGGCCGCGAGCAGGCGCAGGCGGCGGGCCGTTCCGGATCTGTGCACGGGCATGTGCGTGCCTCCGAAGGGCGATGGAGCTCCGTGAGCCCGGGGAGCCCGTGGAGCTCGGTGGGGGGAGAGCGCGGGCACGCGTGCCGTGTTGGGGGATCAGGCCGTCCTCGACCTGGGGTGGCGTGCGCATGCCGGCGGATAAGTGTCCGATAAAGAAGCTACGCACGTAGACCACGACGTGGGAAGAGGGGCCGGAGTCTGCCGTTGGTCTACGCCTGCGAAATACTGGCGGAGCTGCGGCAACGGCGAGTTCCGGCAGAAACTTTCAGGATCGGGAAACCGGGTCAGGGGTGCTGACGTGCACGAGGGCGGAAGAGACGGCGGACGTCCGGTCGAATCCGGAGTGTCGGGAAATGGTGTGGACCGGCCCGCCGTGCCCGCCGGCGGGGAGCGCGAGTTCCTCTCCCTGGAACGCGAGTTGACGGTCTTCCTGCGGCGAGCCCGGGCCAGCCAGGGGGAGATGGCCCGCGAGGTCCATCCCGACCTGGAGTCCGCCGCGTACGGACTCCTCGTGCGCCTGGAGGAGTGCGGCCGCCAGCGCGCCACCGAACTCGCCGCCTACATCGGCGTCGGCAAGGCCACGATGTCCCGGCAGCTGCGTGCCCTGGAGGAGCTGGGGCTGGTCGCGCGCGAACCCGATCCCGCCGACGGCCGCGCCTGGCTCGTCCATCTCACCGACGAGGGCCGGGGCCGTGTCTCCAGCGTCCGTGAGGCCCGCCGGGCCCGGTACGTGCGCCAACTCGCCCACTGGGACCAGAACGAGGTCGCTGAACTGGCCCGCCTGCTGAACCAGCTGAACCGAGGCATGGAGAAGTAGCCCTGCCGGGCCGTGATGCGGGAAGGTCCCGCCGGGCCGGGATGCGTGAAGGCACCACCCGGCCGCGACGGGGGAACGTCCCGTCCGGCCACGCAGCGCGAATGCCCCGTCCGGCCACGTAGCGCGAATGCCCCGCCCGGCCACGAAGCGCGAATGCCCCGTCCGACGGGGTTCGGGAACGCCCGATCCGGCCGTGATGCGGGGACGCGCCGTCGGGCCGTGAGGGGGGAACGCGCCGTCGGGCCGTGATGGGGGAACGCCCCGCCCGGCCGTCGCGTGCGGAAGCCTCGCGTCCGGCCACGCAGCGCGAATGCCCCGCCCGGCCGCGATTCGGGAACGCCCGATCCGGCCGTGATGCGGGGACGCCCCGCCGGGCCGTGAGGGGGGAACGCCCCGCCCGGCCGTCGCGTGCGGAAGCCTCGCGCCCGGCCGAGGGAGCGCGGTGCCTCCGCCCGGCCGAGGGAGCGAGACGGGCTCCACGCGGCCGCGGTCCGCCCCCCTCTCTCGGCTCCCGCGGCCCCGCCGCCCTTCACAGCTCCGCGAACACCACCGTCGCGTCGTCGTGCGCCTTGCCCCGGCGGGACCCCGGCCGGTCCCGCGCGTCGAGGCGCTCCAGGTGCCGTACGCGCTCGACGAGCGAGGCGGCACCCTCGTCGCGCACGAGGGCGAACAGCCGGCTCCAGTCGCCCACGTGGAACCTCTCCACCCAGCGGGCCGCGCCGTCCGTGAGGGCCGTCAGGGCGCGGACCGAGGCCCGGGGGAGCGTGCCCGTCACCGCGCGCGCGGCCACCGACGGGTCCGCGGCCGCCGTGAAGAAACCGCCCTCCTTGTTGCGGACGGTCGCGTCGGCGATCGCGTCCGAGGCGAGAGAGGCGCGCGGGACCAGGGAGAGACGGTCGTCCAGCAGGGCGGTGACCTCGCCGGAGGGCGACTCCACCAGCAGCGCCGAGTCCGAGAGGACCAGGTACTCGACCCGGGAGGCGGACCACCGCGCGAGGACCACGGTTGCCTGGGGTGTGCGCGGGTGAGAAAGGTCACAGGTGCCGGCGTGGGCGTCGGCGACGCGCCGGATCGCCCGCGAGAGAACCTCCGCCAACGGCAAATCCCGCTGCGAAACGGACAGTTCGGTCAGTGCCCCGCCGAGCCGCGCGGAGAACCAGGGGACGGTGTGCCGGCAGCCGTAGTCGCCCCGGGGCGGGGTCACCCCGTCCAGCACGACCAGTGAACCGCCCTGTCCTGAAGCGGGAAGCCCGACCGATGCGAAGTCCTCATTGGGGCGGTCCGGGTCGCCGGGCTCCGACACGAGTTCAGTGCGCATTCCGCCAGTCTGCACGAGCCCTTCACAGGGGCACCCGGACACCGCCGGAGGATGCCCGACGTGCGGTCCAGCGCCTCGGGCGGCCGGTTTGGCATGGAATGATCGACTCCGGCAAAACGTGGCGGCGAATACTGCCAAAGCCCGTCGCGGACGTCCAACCGGCCCGCCGTGCGGGCCCGTCACGGGCGCCGTGGAGACTTGCCCGCCAACTCCCCTCCGATGTTCACTCCTTCGGGTGGCGGGTCAGATGATGCGGGACCACTGCCCACCGGCACTGGGAGGGTCGGGAGCCGTACCGGGCGTACGCCGCGATTGACGGGACGTCACCCGGGCCCCAAATGGGTTCACGAGTCAGGAATGCGAGCACCGGTGCAGAAGACGCGGCCGAGGCGCACAGGCAAGAAGACGGCCTCCAACTCCACAGCGGGTGGCGCCGTGGGCGACGCCACCGACTCCACGGGCCGGGGCAGGACCGCACACGTACGCAACCGGCTGATCGTGGCCGTGGCGGTCGTCGCGGCCGCCATCGCCGGAGCCGGCACGCCCATGGTGCTGTCCGCCTCACAGCAACTGAACGATTCCCAGAATCTGGTGACGCTCGCCCAGCGCACCCAGCAGGCGCTGACCCTCGCGCACGCGCTGGCCGACGAGCGTGACGAGGTCACCTCCTACGTCGCCGCCGGCAGGCCCCGGGCCAAGGCGCCCTCCGAGCAGCGCAGCACCCTGGTCGACCGGCAGGTCGACGAGCTGCGCGCGGACGCCGACGCCCCCGCCGCCCTGATCCATGACCTCGACGCCATCGCGACACTCAGGCACGAGGCACTGACGGGCAAGAGCTCCGCCCTTCAGGCGCACCAGGCGTACTCCGGTGCCATCGCCGAACTCCACGCCCTCGCCGAGGACCTGGCCGACCGGATGCCGCCGCGCGCGGGCTCCGGCGCGCACGCGCTCGCCGAGCTGGACACCGCCGTCCAGCAGTCCGCCGCGGCCCGGGGCCTGCTCCTTGCGGCCCTCGGCGTCCCGCACACCACCCAGAGCGTCTACAACCCGCTCACGGGCCTGTCGACCACCACGAACATCTCCTCGGCCGCCGACACCAAGCAGCGCGACGCGCTCAGCGCCGCCGCCCAGCAGGCGCGCGTCCGCTCCGACGCGGCCGTCGCGGACTTCCGCGAGACCGCGCCGAAGCAGGCCGTGAACGTCTACGACTCCACGGTCACCGGCCCCGACGTCGGCTCCGCCGACAAGTACCTGGAGAACCTCACCGCGCAGCCGAAGCTCTCCGACTCCGCGCTCGGCACCGGCGTCAAGAAGCTCGACGCCGCCCTGTCCGCCCGGATCGACCTCATGCGCGGCGCCGAGGCCTCCCTCAACGACCACCGCACCAAGGACCTCGAGAAGCTGCGGGACGACGACGTCACCGCCCTGGAGCTCCGCGTCACCCTCCTCGGCGTCCTGATGCTCGTCGCGGCCGGCATGACGATGGCCATGGCCCGCTCCCTCACCCGGCCGCTCGCCGTCCTGCGCCTCGGCTCGGCCCGGCTCGCCGCCGACCCGGCCACCGCGGAGCCGGTCAAGTTCACCGGCCGCAACGACGAGTTCGCCCAGGTCGTCCGCTCCGTCAACGCCCTGCACGCGCACACCGTCGCCCTGCACGAGCGGATCGCCCCCCTCGAAGGCGACCGCAAGCACCTCATCGGCCAGCGCCAGCAGACGGCCGACGAGCGCGACCGGCTGCGCGCCGAACTCGCCGCGTCGGTGGCCCACCTGGAGCAGGTGCGCGGCACCATCCACAGCACCTTCGTGAACCTCGCGCTGCGCACCCTCGGCCTGGTCGAGCGCCAGCTCGGCGTCATCGAGGGCCTGGAGGAGCGCGAGCAGGACCCGGACCGCCTCTCCACCCTCTTCAAGCTCGACCACTTCGCCACCGTCATGCGGCGGCACAGCGAGAACCTCCTCGTCCTCGCGGGCGCCGAGCACGTCCAGCACCACGCGGGAGCGGTCCCGCTCGTCGACGTCGCCCGCGCCTCGGTCAGCGAGATCGAGCGCTACGAACGGGTACGGATCGCCGCGCTGCCCCCGCACGCGCACATCGCCGGGTTCGCCGCCGACGACATCAGCCACCTGGTGGCCGAACTCCTGGAGAACGCCACCTCGTTCTCGCCGCCCGACGTGCCCGTCGAGGTCTCCGGCTGGCTGCTGGAGAGCGGCGACGTGATGCTCTCCGTGCAGGACGAGGGCATCGGCATGACCGACGACCGGATGCGGCACCTCAACGCGCGCCTCTCCGAGTTCGACCCGGAGGACACGTACGACCAGGAGAGCGGCGAGGGACTCGGGCTCGGCCTGTACGTCGTGGCCAGGCTCGCCCACCGGCACGGCGTACGGGTGAAGCTGCGCGAGCAGAAGCAGGGCGGGGTGGCCGCCGTGGTCGTCCTGCCGAAGGCACTGCTCGCCGCCGCCCCCTCGTCCACCGTGCCCTCCTCCGTCCGGCTCGCCGGCGGAGCCCCCGCGGTGACCCTGCCCGGCGCGGACGCGGAGGCCAACTCCAATGTGCTGCGCGGCCGTTCGGTCCTGCGTGCCTCGCTCCCGGCCCCGGCCGCCGACGAGGACCCGCTGATCGCGGCGGCCGAGGCGACCGTACGGGAGACCGCGGGCGAACCGGAGGCGGAGCCCGACGCGGCGCCGGCCGCCGTGTCCGCTCCCGCCTCCCCGAGCCCGGTCATCCCGGCGCCCCGCGAGCCCGAGCCCGAGTCGCCGTCCGAGACGACGATGGAGCTCCTGCTCCCGGAGCTGGCCCCCGAGGTCCCCGCGCCGGACACCACCGGCGAGCCGTCCGGCGCCACCGACGGGGCACCGGTCCCCGCCGCGGCCGCGACGACCTCGCACACGGACGGCACGGCCCCCGGCGTCACCGGGACCGCCTCCCGCCCCGCCGAGCCGTCGGAGCGGCGCGCACCGGAGCCGGACGCCCCCGCCGAGGTCCCCGCCGGGACCCCCTTCGAGGCCCCCTCGGGGACGGCGGCGCAGGCGCCCGTGGAAGCCGGCGCCGACCGGCCCGCGGCCCAGGACTCCTCCGGAGCCGGAGCCGGAGCCGGAGCCGTAGTCGGAGGCGAAGCCGCAGCCAGGGACCCGTACGCCATCGGCCCCGACGACCACGAGCGGGCCCCCGACGAGCACCCCAGGCTCACGGACAAGGGCCTGCCCAAGCGCACGCCGAAGATCTCCGCCCCCGCCGCCGCCCCGCGGCCCCGCGTGGGCGGCGTGGACGCCGACGCACTGCGCCGCAGGCTCGGCGGGTTCCACCGGGGCGCGATCGAGGGCCGCCGCGAGGTGGAGGCCGAGATCGCCGAACGGACGGGCGAGACCCCCACGCCCGAAGGACAGACCCCGTCGGTCCCCACACCCGTACACGCGCCCGCAGGACCCGCGCCCGCCGCGCGCCAGCCCGGCGCACGGAACGCGGAAGCATCGGGGGGCACAGTCGAGGAGGCAAGCAGTTGACCGCGACCAGTACCTTCGGCCTGAGCAGCGAAGCACGTAACCTGCACTGGCTGCTGACCAATCTCGTCGAGGAGGTGCCCGGCCTCCAGTCGGTCGCGGTCGTCTCCTCCGACGGCCTGCTCCTGCTCTCCTCCGACCCCGGCCGCAACGCCGAGGCGAGGACGGCCGACAGCGCCAGGCCGAAGGGCCCCAAGGGCTCCGCCGCCGACCTCGCCACCATCGTCTCCGGCATCGGCAGCCTCACGCTCGGCGCGGCCAAGCTGATGGACAGCGGCGGCGTCAAGCAGACCATGGTCGCGATGGACGAGGGCAGCCTCTTCGTCATGGCCATCAGCGACGGCTCGCTGCTCGGCGTGCACGGATCGGCGGACTGCGACATGAGCGTGGTGGCGTACCACATGGCGCTCTTCGTCGGCCGGGCCGGACACGTCCTGACCCCCGAGCTGCGCATCGAGCTCCGAAAATCCCTTGAGGCCGACCCTTCCGGGAGCGCCTGATGACCGCTTCGAACGGCGTCACGAAGCTCCCGGTCCGCGGCGGCGGACGCAAGCCCGCCCGCGTACGCCCCTATTCGCTCACCGGCGGACGGACGCGCTTCGGCCACGTCCTGCTGGTGGAGACGTTCGTGGCCGCGCTGGACGCCCCCGAGGTGCGCAAGGAGCTGACCAACGGCTCGCTCACCACCCGGGTCATGCCCGAGATGCGGGCCATCGTCGAACTCTGCCGCCGGATGCGTACGGTGGCGGAGATCGCCGCACTTCTCAGGATGCCGCTCGGAGTGGTCCGCGTGCTCTTGAGCGACCTGGCGGACCAGGGAAAGATCCGCGTGTACGGAACAGGTCACGGCCCGGGACAGCCCGACCGTGCCCTGCTGGAAAGGGTGCTGAGTGGACTCCGTCGTCTCTGACGCCGAAGCAGGCGTCGCTCCCGGCGCCGAACCCGGCGTCGCCCCCCTCCTCGACGAGGAGGAGAACCTTCAGGCCTGGCAGACGGACCGCACGCGCGCGCCGATCGCCACGAAGATCGTGGTGGCCGGCGGCTTCGGCGTCGGCAAGACCACGCTCGTGACCGCCGTCTCGGAGATCACGCCTCTCCAGACGGAGGCGCTGATGACCCAGGCGAGCGAGGAGACCGACGACCTCACGGGGACGCCGGACAAGCTGACCACCACCGTGGCCATGGACTTCGGGCGCATCACGCTCGACGACGACCTGGTGCTCTACCTCTTCGGTACGCCGGGGCAGCAGCGGTTCTGGTTCATGTGGGACGACCTGGTGCGCGGTGCGATCGGCGCGGTGGTCCTCGCCGACACCCGCCGCCTCTCGGACTGCTTCCCGGCGCTCGACTACTTCGAGAGCTGCGGACTGCCGTACGTCGTCGCCGTGAACCACTTCGACGGCAGCGAGGTGTTCGAGCCGGACGATGTGCGCGAAGCCCTCACGGTTCCTCCGCACATACCTGTCATGATCATGGACGCGCGCCGCCGTATCTCGGTCGTCGAGACCCTGCTCGCGCTCGTCGGCCACGCGCTCGAAGTCAGCCCCGAATAGGGACGCCCGAGGACTGGGAGAAGCAACCCGCATGCGGAAGATACTCGTCGTCGGAGCCGGTCAGTCCGGACTCCAGCTCGCCCTCGGACTCCAGTCGCACGGGTACGAGGTCACCCTGATGTCGAACCGGACGGCGGACGAGATCCGCTCGGGCCGGGTCATGTCGACGCAGTGCATGTTCGACACGGCGCTCCAGCACGAGCGCGATCTCCAGCTGAACTTCTGGGAGTCCCAGGCCCCGAGGATCGAGGGACTCGGTGTCTCGGTGGCCGTCCCCGGCTCCTTCGACCCGGGCCCCTCGCAGCGCGCCATCGACTGGGTCGGCAAGCTCGACGGCTACGCCCAGTCGGTCGACCAGCGGGTCAAGATGGCCGGCTGGATGGAGACGTTCGCACAGCGCGGCGGCCAGCTCGTCATCCACGGCGCCGCGGTCTCCGACCTCGACTACTTCTCCCGCGCGTACGACCTGGTGCTCGTCTCGGCGGGCAAGGGCGAACTCGTCTCGATGTTCGGCCGTGACGCCGAGCGTTCGCCGTACACCGAGCCGCAGCGCGCCCTCGCGGTCTCCTACGTGCACGGCCTGGGCCCGCGCCCCGAGCACCCGGACTACGACGCGGTCCGCTGCAACCTGGTCCCCGGCGTCGGCGAGCTGTTCATCATGCCGACGCTCACGACCTCGGGACGCGCCGACATCCTGTTCTGGGAGGGCATTCCGGGCGGCCCGCTCGACGTCTTCAACGGCGTCAAGGACCCGTCCGAGCACCTCTCCCTGACCCTGGAACTCATGGAGCGGTTCACGCCCTGGGAGTACGCGCGCGCCACCAACGTCGAACTGACCGACGCGGGCGCCACGTTGTCCGGGCGCTACGCCCCCACGGTCCGCAATCCGATCGGCCGGCTGCCCGGCGGCGGACTGGTCCTCGGTGTCGCCGACGTCGTCGTGGCCAACGACCCGATCACCGGCCAGGGTTCCAACTCGGCCTCCAAGTGCGCCGCCGCCTACCTGGCCTCGATCGTCGAGCAGGGCGACAAGCCCTTCGACGAGGAGTGGATGCAGGCGACGTTCGACCGCTACTGGGACACCGCGCAGCACGTCACCAAGTGGACCAACGCGATGCTGGGCGTCCCGCCGGAGCACGTCCTCAACCTGATCGGTGCGGCGGGCCAACTCCCGCCCGTGGCCGACCGCTTCGCCAACGGCTTCAACAACCCGGCCGACTTCGAGAACTTCTTCTTCGACCCGGAGAAGACGAACGCCTACCTGGCGTCGGTCACCGGGGCGTAGGACCTCTCCGGCCTGCGGCCCGGCGCTCGCCGCCGGTTGTTCTCGGACGGCCCAGGGGCAACCCTCTGGGCCGTCCGCGTTCCCCGCCGCCGGACCCCTCGATGCGCATGCCGCCCCTTCCGGGCATTCATGCTTCGTGATCGGGGTCGAGCACCACCATGAACCTGTTGCCTTCCGGATCCGCCATCAGGGCTTGCACGTGATCGTGGAGTTCCGGCAGAAGGCCGCCTTTGGCGATTTTCTCCAGGTCCACGGCTTCAAAGTGCCCCTGCATGCTGCTCTCTCACCTTCCGGCAACGAGCCTTCGGGGGCCGTGAACCCCCTTCTTCGACCTGGGAAGACGTACGTCTACCCGGCGTCGGATGCCGGGGCCGTGAAGGCGTAGCCCTCGTCGGATCCGTTCGTGGCATCCTCGGGGAGCTTCGGTGGTGTGTACTGCCGCAGGGGCTCCCCGTCCGGGTCCGGGCGGACGGCACCCAGCAGCGGGTTCGCCGCGATGGGGGAGACCTTGATCCGCGCCCCGGGCCGCGGTGCCTGCACCACCATCCCGGCGCCGAGGTAGAGCGCCACATGCGTGGCCTCGGGGAAGTAGACCACCAGATCACCGGGCCGCAGCCGGTCCAGCGGGACGTGCGGGAGCTCGGCCCACTGCTCCTGGCTGGTGCGCGGGATGGGCCGGCCGGCCCGTTCCCAGGCCTGGGACGTCAGCCCCGAGCAGTCGTAGGCCTTCGGCCCCTGTGCCCCCCACTCGTACGGCTTCCCGATCTGGTCGACGGCGTAGCTCAGGGCCTCCGCTCCCTCCCGCGTGGGCGGACGCACACTGCTCAGCGCACCGGACGCCATGATCTTCTTCTGGGCCGTGGCCGTCCCCGACCGTTCCACCCGGTCCAGCTCGGCGATCTGGTCCGCGGTCAGCGAGGCGAGCATTGTCTGGACGGCGTCCAGCCGCCCGCGCACCTCGTCCCGCTCCTTCTTCTGCCGCGCGGCCAGCGAGAGTTGTCCGTCCAGGGCCTTGCGGGCCGCACGCGCGAGTCCGTCGGTCCGCTTCTCGCCGCCCGTCACACGCCGCACGGTCGCGGCCCGCTCCAGCGACAACTGCCTGATCAGGTGCCCCTGGTCGAGGGCGTGCTGCGGATCCCGTGCCAGCAGCAGCCGTACGTACGTGGAGATCTCGTCCCCGCTCTGGTACTGCTGCCGGGCCAGCCGCCCGGCGGCGCCCCGGCTGTCCTCGAGCGACAGGCGGGCCCTGGCGAGACGGGCGTCGAGCCCGGCCACCTCGGCGCGCTGCTTCTTCAGCTTCTCGGCGGTCGCGTTGTACGTCTCGGTGGCGCGTTCGGCGTCCCGGTAGAGCCGCTGAAGATCCGTCAGCAACGAGGCGACGGACCGCTCGGCGCCCTGTCCGGGCTCCGGGACGGCCACGGCGGGAGCCGAGGGAAGCAGCGCCCCGACCGCGACCGCCCCCGTGCAGACCAGCCGCAGAAGCCTTCCTGACACGCCATCACCTCCGGTGCAGGGGCGGTCCGTGCACCGCCCGTCTCGCACCGGCAGGATCGGACCGCCGCGCCCCGGCCGCTCGCCGGAGGCCCGCTTCGGCCCAAGAACCTCACTCGTCGGCGTTGTTCTCCGGCGTGGCGTCCTCACCCTTGCGGGTGCCGGGGGACCAGGGCAGCTTGAACCGGCGCCCGGACGCATCGCCCTCGGGGTCGTACTCGTACTTCCACCCCTGGTGCAGCCCGAGCCGCTTGCTCGTCGCGGCCTGGACGCGCCGGTAGACCAGCACGGTGGCGGGTCCACCGTCGACGGCGGGCACCGGGATCCGGTACGTCTTCGGCGGGTGCCCTGTGATCCCGATCAGGACGGGCAGGACGCGCCCGTCCAGGGGGCCGCCGACAAAGGGGGTGTCTTCGCTCTTCACCCGACCAGTGTCACAGCAGGTGGGCCGCGTTCCCGACAACGGGCAGCACCCGGCGCACCAGCGCCCCCA